>DBYQ01000046.1:21051-21991 GCA_002310015.1 Bacteroidales bacterium UBA1182 | reverse complement strand
GATGCCTTCTGGGCTATCAGGTTCTGCTCATACTGCTCCATTGAAAGACGCGAATTGATCAGGTCCGGATTATGCTGAGCGCTGTACTCCAGAGCCTGTTCCATGGTCAGCACAATCTGAGCCCCTGATCCGGTCTCAAATACCGTCAATGCTGCCAGCGCCAACACTGCCGTTTTTAAAAATCTTTTTCTCATATATTTGTCTTTTATCTTTTTATCAGTTTTACGGCATCGGCCACAATCACCCTGACGCCTGATTTGTTGTTCAGTCTCACCCTCACGGTATCGGCCTCGAAACGGAATGAACCCAGCAGGTTCCAACCCTCCTCGGCGCGCCACATGTTCAATGACACGCGATCCTGCATGTTGAACTGCTCTATCTCAAAGTTGTAGTCATTGGTCACCCTGCGGCCGTTATTGTTGTTATTGTTGTTCCACCTGCGGTTACGGTTATCGCTATTGTAGAGGTCTGGTGATGCATAATAGTATACGTCATATACTCCGGCTACTGAAAGCGGAACGCTCCAGCATGCATACTGTCCGCCGTCGCCCGACGATATGATATATGCAGAACGGATGTAGTCTCCGTACAGGTTCTGGTCAGTCACCAGAGTCCACTGGCTGTAGGTGCGCCAATCAGAGAATCCCTCATATATGAACTCATTCCTGTTCTCCCTGGATTTGTCTATCCACTTGGAGAGATAACCGGTCCTGAGAGGTCTGGAGAGAGAGAACAGTCTGCTGTCCTCATTATCCACGATTATCTCACCCGGAAGCGCATTGTCCACTCCGCCGCGAACGGTATAGACGCCCTCCGGGGTCAGTTCCGTACCTGTATATGTGCTCCAGTCAGAGCTGCTCAGGTTCACGTTATGCGGCAGGTTTGATGAGAGCATGGTATTTACCCTTATGGAACCCGGCGCATTGAACCAGTGGGTTAC
>DBYQ01000046.1:20528-20974 GCA_002310015.1 Bacteroidales bacterium UBA1182 | reverse complement strand
TCCTCATCACCGGCATTCTCAATCTCATAGAAAATGAACTCCACATTCACATAACCCGGATTGTCCGATATGTTCTCAAACGCAATCTCGGCCTCGTAGATATCGGCTGTATCGGGGGTAACGGTGGTGACGAGAGGTGTTCCTACCTTGAAGCAGGCCAACCTGGCCGGCTGGTTCCAGCTCTCAATCTTATCCGTTAGGTCCACGCCTGAATAGCTCTGTATCCAGTCCAGGATTGAGTCAAATGATGAGTTGGTGAACTCCTTTGCCCTACTCCTGGCGGTTATGGAGTCAACCATGGCCTCATAACCCATCACGGCCGATACCGGAGCAAAGAAATCCCTTGTCTTGAGCGCCAGTGCATTATCGGCCAGGTCATCCCACTCAGGGTCTGACATGATACGGTCAAATCCGTACTTACCCATCAGTATCAGAGCCTTCTCATC
>DBYQ01000046.1:20183-20393 GCA_002310015.1 Bacteroidales bacterium UBA1182 | reverse complement strand
CTTACGTCTGCTGCCGCTGAAATCGCTGGACTCCATCATGAATGACATGGCGTTGTAAAGGATGCTGTAGAGGATCTCCTTATCGGACATATCGGTCCGGCGACGGTTGAAACGTCCGCCCGCTCCATACATGCGCTTCATCTCCTCAAACTGGAACTGACGCATGTCATAGCCCCGCTCATGAACCAGTGCCATCTCCGGCTGCACATC
>DBYQ01000046.1:0-20166 GCA_002310015.1 Bacteroidales bacterium UBA1182 | reverse complement strand
GTCCACACACGCTTGTATGATGTAAAATGGGCCGGGACCTCAACCAAATGGAAACGTTTGAACGGATATGCCATATCGGCCGACAGCTCCATTGAACGGCGTATGTCATGCAATACGACTGGTATCGTGTCACGGATGGAATCAAACGCACTGAACTTGTCATCCCATTGTCCCAGTTCCCATACGGTATAGACGGTTGAGTCTACCGTTATGGATTTGGGGGCGTAATCTCCTATTATAAGAGATACAGACGGCAATGATGACTCCGGAGTGAATGTATACGTGGTAGAGTCTGCATTTGCGGTGCACAGGCCCTGTGATATAGGTGTCAGGCCGGGATTGGGTGTCACGCTTACATTGAATCCGGTAAAGTATGACATCTGCCATTCAGGA
This sequence comes from Bacteroidales bacterium UBA1182, assembly GCA_002310015.1. Classification (GTDB taxonomy): domain Bacteria; phylum Bacteroidota; class Bacteroidia; order Bacteroidales; family Bacteroidaceae; genus Colenecus. The sequence goes on along the minus strand of DBYQ01000046.1, from coordinate 19,773 downwards.
CTCTGGTCACTATATGCCACACCGGGACGCGGATACCAGTAACTCTCAGGCGTAAGCATGGTAAACTCTTTGTCCTGGAACAGATAACGCTTGCCTATGTTAAGCATGGAAAGCACCTTGCTGTTCTCAATCAGCTTGTCTGCCTGAATATCCAGATAACAGATGCGTTCATCGGCATTACCGCTATACTCCATGACAATTTTTACAGGTTCATCGGCATGCAGGTTATCCTCAAATTTAAGGATAATAAGATGCATGAGCCTCTCAAAACTGACTTTATGTCCGGTAGCACTTATGCTTGTAATATTGAAACCGGGATTGAGAGTGAACACCAACTGTGTGTCATCCTGACGGGGAGAGACGGTCATATCAGCTCTAACACTGAGAGAATCACCGCTTTGGGTTACGGTAAGTTCACATGACTGGGCCACAGCACTGCCCACATTTACGAACCTGTTATTCAGCTCCACCATATCGGCCCTGAATCTTTCATCCACCTTGTAAAGATGTACGTGCCGGTATCCGGCATAAAGACCTCCGGCAAGGAACAGCACCGCAGCTATGCGCCACGGCAGCAGGCTGTAGCGGGAGTTGGCAAGACGATGGAACAGCGATACATCCGTAAGTATGAGCCCTATGCCAAGCAACAGATAGCACAACCTGTGATTTATCAGCCTGCCCAGTCCGCTGAAGCCCGTTATCATAGACTTGAGCATAGGCAGATTGAAACCTATGTAATCAAAGAGATAATAGTACAGATTATCTATATAAAACAGCGTCACGCCTATATACGCAAGCAGGATAACCATCGTAATGGCCTGGTTGTTGAGTATAAGCATCAAGGTGGTTGACAGACCTACTATAAACACCAGGGTAGGAACTGACAACAGCAGGAAATACCATATATAACTCAGATAGTCCAGTGCAAAGCCGTACTTGACAAGACTCATTACCAATGCTATTGCCGCTACTATCAGATCAAGTATGAAGAACACCTTGAGTGTAGCCCACATCTTACCAAGCAGATACTCGGCATTACTCAGAGGACGGGTGTAGAATACTTCTGATGTATCAAGCTGTTTGTCACGTTTAAGATACTCCGATGCCAGGAAAACCGACACCACGGCCTGCCCCACATTCATGATAAGCATGAACATGTATGGGATGACCGACCTGTTGATCATCTGGGGTTGCGGGAACTGCGTGAGTATGTAGATGGAACCCAAAATCAACGCCGCAAGGAGTGACAGGAAGGCAAACACCTTGAAGAACCAGCCACGTACAAGCAGTTTTGTCTCGTACTTGGAGACTATGCGTATGTTATATAATCCAAGCATCATCACTCCTTATCCCTGATTTCAGTAAAATATACATATGCATGCTCCAGATTTGGAGGATAACTCACTGCACCATAACCGGGTGATTCCTTGGCCACCACCTGCAGATCCCATCCCAAACCATGCGGTATGGTTGAAATCACTGCGTATTTCTGGTTTATCTCAGCATACTGCTCATTGGTTACCTGCATGCGCCAAACCTTACCCTCAGTCTCCTTGAGCATTCCGGCAGGTGACCCTCTGAACATGACCTGGCCCTGATTGAGCATGGCCATCTCCGTACATGAACTTGAGATATCACCTACTATATGTGTTGACAGGATTATCGTGGTGTCCTTTGAGCTGGCCTCACTAAGCAGGTTACGGAACCTGATGCGCTCCTCCGGGTCAAGTCCTGTAGTAGGCTCATCCACCACCAGGATCTGAGGCTTGTGTATGAGAGCCTGTGCAATACCCAGACGTCTCTTCATACCACCCGACAGATTCTGTGCATAACGGTCACGTGCTTCATAAAGCCCCACCTGCTCCAGCATGGCGTCAACAGCCTTGCCGCGCTCTGAAGAATTAGTCATACCCGTAAGTGCAGCAGCATACTCCAGGAATTCACGCACCTTGTACTTGGCAAAGAAACGGAAATCCTGTGGCAGATAACCCAATATGCGTCTCACCTCCTTGCGTTGCGTGCGTATATCATATCCGCACACATCAATCTGCCCCTCCGTGGGTTCCATCAACGTAACCAGAATACGCATCAGAGTGGATTTTCCGGCTCCATTCGGCCCCAAAAGGCCGAACATGCCTGAAGGTATCTCCAGGTTAATATCGGTCAGCGCTCTCTTGCCGTTAGGGTAATAATGGCTTAAGCCTTTTATAGATATAGACATGCAGTGTCGTATTTTTCACAAAAGTACGCTCATTATATGAAATGGCTTACAAATAAGAATCAACAAGTATTAATAAAACATTATTTGTTGAGAGCGGCGGCAACCTCTTCAGCACCTATGGAGAGTGTCACATATGATGGCACGGTACGTGTACAGCACTCATTCTCACCCCACAGGAACGGATAGTCATCCTTGTGCTCAAGAAAATCCGGCTGGAGCAATACCAATCCGGGAGCGATACCTCCGGGAATGAATGTATAGTCTGCACGGTTGTTGCCGTATGCTACCTTCTTGGTATTGACACCCACTGCAGTCACGAATGATACGTTTGAGTACGGATGGTTGCCGTATATGAAGTTAAGACCTGACAGCACCAGTTCCGGGTCAATCAGATCCGGGAAGTAACGCCATACCATATAGTTGTTCTGAGCCCAGCTGATAACCCGCTCACTACCGCCCCAGGTACCTCCTGCCACAGGAACACCGTATGGAGTTGACTCGGCTGTACGCTTGGCATCCTCAACAAATACCGGGATAACCTCACGCAGTTGCGCCTTGAAATCATCATCCATATATGGCAGCAATGAAAGTGCCGTGGTAATGTTTACACGCGGTGCACGCATTGCGCTGCCACCGCCGGTACGGTTATCCTCAACACCCTGAGGAGCATTCTTGGCAGCCTCTATCTGACGCATCACACCCGGCAGGAAAATATCCTTATATTTATCATCACCCGTAAGGAGCCACAATTGGATGGCTGCATTTGAACGGTCACCGCCAAATCCGCGGCCACCACCCTGTCCGCCACGCTGATTATTGTTGTTTGCGGTCTGGGTACGTGCCGGCTGGCGAGCCTGGAAATCATCCATCTCCTTCCAGAGCTTGAGAGCATTTTTCTTACAACGCTCGGCAGTCTCAGGTATGTAAGGAGCGAGTACGCGTGCGGCATGTGCCAAAGCAGCACATACGTTTGAATTCCCCATAGGATTACCCGCATTATTGGTGAATGCAAATCGGTCATCAAGTGTACCTGAACGGTTTCCACGCACCTCATAAGGCTTGAGTGTAGGATCATAGATGTAACCGTCCGTAATGGTTACCGCATCACCCAGATGATGATACTGATGCATATTACCCTGTACTATACCGCCTGCTATAAAGCCCAAATTCTCAATCTGTGCGCACAGGTTAAGAGCACCGTGCTCCACCTGCTGAATCACATCAGGCAGACCGTCCGGACGGTGAATATCCACAAACTGGGTCTTCTGGTCAATGAATGTCTGGTCACGCTCAGGCTTGAGTATATCCCATACCTCAGCCAACTGGTTTGTAAGGCCGATAACCGTACCTGACTGTATATCAAAATCACCGGCGTCATACCATGCACCTACAGCAAGCCCCGGGATATGCTCGTACGGCTTGTACTTGGTGTTGGTGCTGTTGCCCATGCGATAGCCGTCATGCTGCTGGTAATTGGTGGGTGCCTGGATGGCATCATCCATGTGGGAACGGCCATGCCATACGCGGTAGGCCTCATTCACCATCATGTGGTCCATCTGGACTGGCAGCCACACATCCATGGTGTTGTGCCACTTGCCGTCATAGACATTCCTGTTTATGGGGAACGGATTGGTCTTTACGCCATTATACTCTATATAATAGGTGCCGGGCTCACGTACTTCACTGAAATCACACTGCGCATAGTTGTAACGGTCATAGAATACGCCCCACTCCTTGACAGCCGGTTCAAGAACCAACGTATTGCTGCCATCGGCATTGACACGGAAAATCCTGGCCTTTGAGGCTACCTTGTCATTACGGTCCAGTTCTATGACAGCCACCTTCTTCTGTGCGGGAGTGTAACCTATCTGTGAAAATCCCACATTAGGCTCACGGATCCACTGGGCATTGGGAGTAGGCTCCACATACCACTCAAGCACCGTTCCGGTCTTACCGGCCGGCAGGAATGAACGTACCACATAAGTACCGTTCTGTGACAGGTTACGTCCGTCAAACAGGTTCAACTCTGAATCTGACTGGAACAGCACTCTCAAAGATTCATCTTCAGGAGCCACTACAATGGTATGGCCCTTTGAAATGGGCTTGGGTACAATGAACTCATCACGTCCACGGTCATCAAAAGTGGAAAGCCCCCAGAACTGGTTGATCTTTTCAGAGTTGGGATGCATCTCCGTATCACTTGACGGATAGCGCGGGAATATCTCTGACTGTCCATCCACCAGATAGGTCTTGCCATAGTACGTGGCCGGGAAGAACTCCATATTAAGACCTGCCTTGCCTACCAGACTGGCCGGCAGTGGTTCATCCAGTTCTACCGAAACACGGACACCCTTACCCTCCTGCTTTACGGTTAGCCCGTACTGGAAATTGTAATCCTGGTAATTGAAACGGCAGTTTATCACTCCACCCAAAGTATCGATAGTACGTTCCGTAAGAGTGGAATAGATATCCCACTGCTCAGGAGTGTTCATAAGGCGCACGCCACCACCGGTAGCTATACGTACACCCCTCTGGATGATTTCTATTCCAGCAGTCTTCTCATCACAGAAAACACCTTGATATCTGTTTGAGTAAACAAGAACATTGACACCTTGGGTCTCGAAATAACCCTTTTCATTGATCTCAAGCTTTCCCTGGTCTGACTTGGTGACACAGGAAACCAGCGCACATAATGCGGCAATAATTGGCAGTAATCGTTTCATAAGTTTTCGATGCAGATGTACAAATGTAATGTAAATTGAGAGAATAAAAAAGCAGTTAACTTATTTTATATACCGCACTCCTATACTGCCTGAAAATTGAGTAACTTTGCAAACCTGTAAAAAACAAGGTATGAAGAAACGTGTTTTAGTGACATACAACATGTTCCGCACAGGATATGCGGAACTCATAAAAAAGTATGATGTAACCTTCCCGCCAGAGGGACGTGAGACTTTCACATACGATGAGGTATATGAGATGCTCCCTGAGTATGACGTGCTCCAGTCCATGTTCAACTTCCCCGTTGACCGCAAGCTGATGGAGCGCGGCCTTCCCCGTCTGGAACTGGTGAGCAACTATGCAGTAGGATTTGACAATATAGACATCCCCACAGCCACAGAACTGGGCATTGCCGTAACCAATACCCCCGGCCCCGTAACAGAGCCCACAGCTGATCTGGCATTCGGACTGATGCTGGCCGTAGCACGCCGCATCACCGACGTTGATCGCCGTCTGCGCATACCCGGAGCACTGGAATGGACGCTTCTGGCCAACTTAGGCTACTCTTTAGGAGGCAAGACATTAGGCATCTTAGGTATGGGACGCATAGGTCAGGCACTTGCACGCCGCGCCAAGGCCAGCTGCATGAACGTGATCTATCACAACCGTCACCGCGTGAGCCCTGAGATTGAGCAGCAGTATGACGCCAAATACGTTGAGTTTGAGGAACTCCTCAAGACATCTGATTTCATATCAGTCAACGTCCCCTACTCCAAGGACACATGGCACCTTATAAGCAAGGAGCAGATAGAACTCATGAAACCCACTGCCATATTGGTAAATACCGCCCGCGGCCCCATTGTCGATGAGCTTGCACTGGCCGATGCCCTCAATAACAAGCGTATCTGGGGCGCAGGTCTGGACGTGTTCGAGTTCGGTGACAAGGTTAGCCCTGAGATACTGGCATGTGATAACGCCGTCATCACCCCGCACGTAGGCACACAGACTTACGATGTACGCAACGAGATGGCTGAGTTCGTATCACGCAACATCATCAACTTCTATGAAGGCGGTCCTGTTGCATTCGTCAATAAGGTAGAAAAGAGAAAATAATGGCTACGGAGAGTCTGCTACAGAAACTTGATGACCTTGAGGCCCGTTTCCGTGAGGTCAGTCTGCTCATAACAGACCCTGCCGTCATAGCAGATATGAAACGGTTCGTAAAACTGAACCGTGAATATCGTGATCTGGAGCGCATATCACAGGCACGCGCAGAGTACGTCAGCCTGCTGTCAAACATTGACCAGGCACGTGAACTGCTCTCAGAGAACGATCTTGAGATGCGCCAGATGGCACGTGAGGAACTGGACACCGCCACAGCACGCCTTGAGACCCTTGAAGAGGAGATCAAGCAACTGCTCATACCGGCTGACCCGCAGGATGAGAAAGACGTGGTGATGGAGATACGCGGCGGCACAGGCGGTGATGAGGCTGCCCTGTTTGCCGGTGACCTTTTCCGCATGTACTGCAAATATTTCGAGACAAAAGGCTGGAAGTACGCAGTTTCTTCATGCACAGAGGGCACTGCCGGCGGATTCAAGGAGATTATATTCACCGTTACAGGTGAAAAAGTATACGGTACCCTCAAATATGAATCAGGCGTTCACCGCGTACAGCGTGTCCCTGTAACAGAGACTCAGGGCCGAATCCACACATCGGCTGCTACTGTAGCCGTACTACCTGAAGCCGATGCCTTTGAGGTTGAGATAAATGAGGGCGAGATCAAGTGGGATACGTTCCGCAGTGGCGGTGCAGGCGGCCAGAACGTGAACAAGGTTGAGAGCGGCGTAAGGCTCCGATATAATTGGAAAAATCCCAACACCGGAGTCGTTGAGGAGATACTCATTGAATGTACTGAGACCCGTGACCAGCCCAAGAACAAGGAGCGTGCTCTTTCACGCCTGCGTACCATGATCTATGACCGCGAGCATCAGAAATACATGGATGACATTGCCGCCCGCCGCAAGACCATGGTATCCACCGGTGACCGTTCGGCCAAGATACGAACCTACAATTTTCCGCAGGGCCGTATAACCGACCACCGTATAAACTGGACCTCATATAATCTGCCGGCATTCATGGACGGTGACATACAGGAGTGTATTGACCAACTTACCATAGCCGAGAACGCGGAACGCATGAAAGAGGCCGAAATGTAAGAAAATTTCAAAAGAGTACAAATATGACAAGAGAAGAACTGTATCAGAACATCAAGCGCAAAAAATCATTCCTTTGCGTAGGTCTTGACACTGACATAAAGAAGATACCGCAGCACCTGCTTGCCTGTGATGATCCCATATTTGAATTCAACAAGGCAATAATTGACGCCACAGCGGATTACTGCATTGCATACAAGCCCAATCTGGCATTCTATGAGAGCAATGGCCTCAAGGGCATGCAGGCACTCTACAAAACAATAGACTATATCCGCACCAATTATCCGGACCAGTTCATCATTGCCGACGCCAAGCGCGGTGACATAGGCAACACATCAAAAATGTATGCCGAGAGTTTCTTTGGCGAGATGAATGTGGATTCTGTTACCGTTGCACCATACATGGGCCAGGACAGCGTAACCCCGTTCTTGGGCCATGAAGGCCGCTGGGTGATACTTTTGGCTCTTACCAGCAACAAGGGAGCCGATGATTTCCAGTACATCCAGGACCCCAACGGCACACCTCTGTACCAGAATGTGCTCCGCAAGTCACTTGAGTGGGGCGGAAATGCAGATAACATTATGTATGTAGTGGGTGCCACACGCGCCGAGATGCTCACTGACATACGCAAGACAGTACCAGACAGTTTCCTGCTGGTTCCCGGCATCGGAGCACAGGGCGGTTCTCTGGCCGACGTCTGCAAGTACGGCATGAACAGCAAGTGCGGCCTTATTGTAAACAGCAGTCGTGCAATAATTTACGCAGACAACACTGAAAACTTTGCATTGGTTGCCGGCCAAAAAGCAAAAGAGGTCCAGCAGGAAATGGAAAGATTCCTCTAAAACCTGGCGCTGGCATTGACACGCAAAAGCCAAAGCGAACGCCAAAGTTAATTTCCATCTAATACTTGAATTCCATATTATTTTATTAAATTTGCGAGTCTATAGAAACAGACCACAAAAATGGAATTTACAGCAAAACAGATAGCAGAGTTTCTGGGCGGTACCGTTGATGGCAACGAAAACGCTTCAGTACATACATTTGCAAAGATTGAAGAGGGTGTACCTGGTGCACTCTCTTTTCTTTCTAACGTCAAATATACCCAGTATCTCTATTCAACAAAGTCAAGCATCGTACTTGTAAACAATGACTTCAAGGCCGATCAGCCCGTAAGCGCCACTCTTGTCAGAGTTGAGAACGCCTACGAGAGCCTGGCCAAGCTGATGTCACTATACGCATCGATGAAACCGGGACGTACGGGAATCAGCTCCCTGGCATCGGTCTCAGAAAAGGCAAAAATCGGAAACAACGTCTATATCGGCCCGTTCTCAGTCATTGAAGACGGTGCCGTGATAGGTGACAATACACAGATATATCCCCACGTAATTATAGGTGAAGGCGCATCAGTGGGTAATGACTGCATTATATACCCCAATGTGACAATCTATTACGCCTGCAAGGTAGGTAACCGTTGCATACTCCATGCTGGATGTGTAATAGGCGCTGACGGATTCGGATTTGCACCCACGCCAAACGGCTACAACAAGATTCCGCAGATAGGTATTGCAGAACTTGAGGACGATGTAGAGATAGGTGCCAATACCTGCGTGGACCGTTCTACAATGGGACACACAGTAGTACGCAAGGGAGTAAAACTGGACAATCTGGTTCAGATAGCGCACAATGTTGAGGTGGGTGAACACACAGTAATCTCAGCCCAAACCGGAATTGCCGGTTCCAGCAAACTGGGCGCATGGTGTATGTTAGGAGGACAAAGTGGTGTATCCGGACATCTTACCGTAGGTAACAAGGTCAGTTTTGGTGCCAAGACGGGTGCCTTGAGCAACATTCCGGACGGAGAGGCCATGATGGGATACCCGGCAATAGGATACCGCAACTTCTTACGTTCATCAATCCTGTTCAAGCAGCTGCCCGATATGGATGCCACCGTACGTTCATTAAAGAAGGAGATTGAAGAACTGAAAGCAAAACTTGAGAGCAAATAATGCTTTAACACAAATAGCATAACATGTACAAACAGAAGACTTTAAAGAGTAGTTTTTCACTCAGCGGAAAGGGGCTTCACACCGGTCTTGACCTGACCGTGACATTCAACCCGGCCCCTGCTGACTACGGATACAAGATACAGAGAACGGATCTGGAAAGCCAGCCCATCATAGAGGCTTACGCCGAGAACGTACGTGAGACCCAACGCGGCACCGTACTGTTCAAGGGAAATGTCAAGGTAAGCACCGTTGAACATGGCCTGGCCGCCCTCTATGCCGCAGGCATTGACAACTGCCACATTGAGGTTAACGGCCCGGAATTCCCCATCCTGGACGGAAGCGCCATTGAGTATGTGGAGAACATCCAGCGTGTAGGTATCAAGGAACTGGATGCCCTGAAAGACTACTATGTAGTAAAGAACAAGATTGAGGTAAAGGATGAGACCACGGGTTCATCCATCATACTGCTCCCCGATAATGAGTTCAGCGTAAACGTACTCATATCTTATGAGTCAAAGATACTCTACAACCAGTATGCTTCACTGGATGACATGCGTGATTTCCCCACTGAGATAGCCAAGAGCCGCACGTTCGTATTTGTACGTGAAATTGAGCCTCTGCTGGGTCTTGGGCTCATCAAGGGAGGTGATCTGGACAACGCCATAGTTATTTATGAGCGTGAGATGCCGCAGGAGCGTTATGACAAGATCTGTGAGATAATGGGCGTACCAACAATGGATGCCACCAAACTTGGTTACATCATGCACAAGCCTCTGCAGTGGGACAATGAGCCGGCACGCCACAAACTGCTTGACATAATAGGTGACCTGGCACTTGTAGGCAAACCTATCAAGGGCCGTATCATTGCTACCCGCCCGGGCCACACCATCAACAACAAGTTTGCCCGCATACTGCGCAAGAACATTATCCTGAATGATGTACAGGCTCCGGCATATGATCCTTCTGTTCCGCCGGTAATGAACCTGCAGCAGATTCAGGCCGTGATGCCGCACCGTTTCCCCATGCAGTTGCTTGACAAGGTTATTGCACTCACTGACCTTTACGCAGAGGGTGTAAAGAACGTAACAAACAACGAGTTCTACTTTACAGGCCATTTCCCCGAGCATCCCATCATGCCGGGTGTGCTCATCATTGAGGCAATGGCTCAGTTGGGAGGAACCCTTGCCCTGCAATATACCGGTGAGCCAAAGGATTATGAGGCCATGTTCGTAAAGATAGACAACACCCGTTTCCGCCAGGCAGTAGTACCCGGCGATACACTTCTGATGCGTGTTGTAAGGACTGCGCCCATACGTCATAACATACTGTCAATCAAAGGATACGCCTTTGTAGCCGATAAACTGGTTGCAGAGTCGGAATTTATGGTTCAAATAGTAAAAAGAGATAACTGATGATAAGCCCTTTAGCATATGTTGACCCTTCCGCCCAGATAGGTGAGAATGTAGAAATAGGCCCGTTCTGTTTTATTGACAAGAACGTGGTAATAGGTGACAACAACATTATCATGCCCCACGTGAACATCATGTACGGTTCACGCATAGGCAACGGTAATCAGATACACCCGGGAGCCGTAATAGGCGGCATCCCCCAGGACCTTAAGTTCCAGGGAGAGGATTCAACCGCAGAGATTGGTGACAACAACCGCATACGCGAGAACGTAACCATAAACCGCGGAACAGCCTCAAAAGGCAAAACCGTAGTAGGCAGCAACAACCTGCTTATGGAAAATATGCACGTGGCACATGACTGCGTAATAGGCAACAACTGCATACTGGGCAACAGCACCAAGATAGCCGGCGAGGTTGTGATTGATGACTTTGCCATACTCAGCGCCTGCGTACTCATTCACCAGTTCTGCCATATCGGAGGACATGTCATGATACAGGGCGGCTCAGGTTGCAGCAAAGATATTCCGCCTTACGTAATAGGTGGGCGTCATCCGGTGGTCTATGCCGGTTTGAACATTGTGGGGTTGCGCCGCCGTAATTTCAGCAATGAGATTATTGAGGCCATTCACAATGCCTACCGCATCATTTATCAGAACGGCCTGAACGTAAGCCAAGCTATGGCCGCCATCAAGGAGGATAGCATCTACACCTTCCCTGAGGTACAGTACATAGTAAGGTTCATTGAGAGTTCTGAAAGAGGTATAATAAGAGACTAAAAAGCAATACAATATGGTTTACAGATTCATTTTCATTTCCGATGAGGTTGATGATTTCTATCGTGAAATACAAATCAGTTCATCAGCCACATTCCTGGATTTCAGCAATGCCATTCTGAAATCAGTAGGATATCCCGATGATCAGATGACCTCATTCTTCATGTGTGAGGACAACTGGGAGAAGCGTGAGGAGATAACACGTGAGGAGATGAACACCAGCTCAGAGGTTGACAACTGGGTAATGGCCGACACTCCCCTTGACGAGCTGATAGAGGATGAAAAGCAGCGTCTTATCTACATCTTCGACCCTTTAACAGAGAGATGCTTTTTCATTGAATTAAAGGAGATTATCACCGGCAAAACTCTTAAGGAAGCCGTTTGCACCGCAAGCCAGGGTAACCCACCTAAGCAGACTGTTGATTTTGACGAGATAGCCAAATCAAATCCCGTTCTTGATGTCGATGAGAACTTCTATGGTGATGAAGGATTTGAATCCGATGAGCTTGATGAGGAGGGATTCGGCATGGAAGGCGGTGAAGGTGGAGGCACTGTGAGCCTTGATTCCATAGACGACCTTTATTGAGTGAAGACCTTAGTTGTCATATTAGGACCTACCGGCGTGGGGAAGACGGAATTATGCCTGACCCTCGCCGATTTGTTTCATACACCTGTCATTTCTGCTGATTCCAGACAGATGTATGCCGACATTCCCATATGCACAGCCGCTCCTACTCCCGCAGAGAGGGAACGGGCCGTACATTACCTGGTAGGAAACCTTGGACTTGACGACTATTACAGTGCCGCAAGGTACGAAGAGGATGTTATAGCTCTCGCAAACAAACTATTCGCAGAGCACGACACACTACTTCTCACAGGAGGCTCTATGATGTACATAGATGCCCTCTGCTATGGTATAGACCAGATTCCCACCATTCCGGACGATATCCGCACCCCCCTTTTGGAGCGTTATCAGAAGGAAGGACTGGACAATCTGGTACAGGAACTCAAAATTCTGGATCCGGCCTACTATAAGGAGGTGGACAGAAAGAATCCCAAGCGTGTTTTACACGCTCTTGAGGTCTGTTATCTGACCGGGCACCCCTACTCTGACCTGCGCAAAGGAGAGAAAGCAGAGCGTCCGTTCCGGATAATACGCATCGGACTTACCCGTCCGCGTGAAGAGTTGTATGAACGCATCAACCGCCGCGTTGACAATATGGTTGAGAACGGACTGATTGATGAGGCGCGACGCATGTACCCGCATAAAGGGCTCAACTCACTCAACACCGTGGGCATGAAGGAACTCTTCAACTGGATGGACGGCGCACTTACCCCTGACGGCAAGCCATGGACGCTGGAGTTTGCCATAGACAAAATCAAGCAGAACACGCGCATCTATTCACGCAAGCAGATGACATGGTTCAAGCGTGATAAAAACATCCGCTGGTTTAACCCCGATGATGTTGAGGGTATAACAAATTATATAAAGGAGAGCATATGCTGATAAGATTGTATGAAAAGAACACCAGCCAGCGTGATCTGGACCGCATTCTTGACATCCTGAACGGCGGCGGAGTTATAGTGTTCCCCACAGACACCGCATACGCACTGGGCTGCCACGCTCTCAAGGAGCGCCCCATTGAACGTATATGCCGCATCAAGGGCATGAACCCGCAGAAACACCGTTTCTCAATTGTGTGCTATGACCTGAGTGACATAAGCCAATACGTCCAGATAGACAACGCCACGTTCAAGACAATGAAACGCAACCTGCCCGGCCCCTTCACCTTTGTACTGCGTGCCGGCAGCCGTCTGCCCAAGATATTCAGCAACCGCAAAGAGGTAGGCATACGCGTGCCCGATAACGACATAACACGTGAGATATGCCGCCAGTTGGGTGCTCCCCTGCTCTCCACCACCGTACCATACGATGAATCTGATGACATAGGTTATCTGACCGACCCTGAGCTCATTGACGAGCGTCTGGGCGATGATGTGGATCTTGTCATCAACGGCGGAGCCGGAGGATTTGAGTACTCTACCGTGGTTTATTGCGTGGATGGTGACCAGGAGATTATCCGTCAGGGAAAAGGAATACTGGATAATTGACTTATATAACTAGATATAGAATTATGAAGAAGTTTACCATACTCGCAGTTACAGTGCTTACGGCATTGTCACTGTCTGCACAGAACAGAAAAATAACTCTTGATGATGTTATTTCCGGTAAATTCTCAGGCAACAGTGCCCCGGCCATAACCCCTTTGGCCGATGGTGAACACTACCTGCAGGCTCAGGATGACTGCATCCTTAAATATTCATTCAAGACCGGTGCAGTAACTGATACAGTACTGAACCTGCGTACCGCACGCGGTGAGAAACTCTATACGCTGGGCCGTTTCATTCTCTCACCTACTGAGGATATCATCCTGCTTGAACAGTATGTACAGAAGTTATTCCGCCGCTCATATACGGCCAACTACTACATATTCACCATACGCAACAACAAGATTGATCCGCTCACCACGGGAGGCCCGGTCCAGGTTCCGTCATTCTCACCTGACGGCCACAACATAGCATTTGTCCGTGATAATAACATATTCTTAGTCAAGCTGTTATTCAATAATGCTGAAGTACAGGTAACTAAGGATGGAGAACTAGGGAAGATACGTAACGGCATACCAGACTGGGCTTACGAGGAGGAGTTCGGCCTTACCCGCGCATATGAGTTCAGTGCAGACAGCCGTATGCTTGCCTGGATCCGTTTTGATGAGTCAAAGGTCAACAGCTATGATCTCCCGTTCTTCCTTACAAGTACTGACAACAATGTCTATTCACAGGAACTTCTGAGTTACAGCCCACAGCAATACCCCACTGCCGGAGGTACGAACTCAAAGGTATCGGTCCACTCATTTGACATTAAGAGTTCCGTTATCCGTGACATGGACCTCAAACTTGACAGCACCACCTATATACCGCGCATCAAGTTCGCAGAAAATGAGGATAACAGCCTGTTCATATTCACTCTTAACCGCCTCCAGAACAAGCTGGAGATATATTCAGCCAATCCCCGCTCCACCCTATGCACACTCATCCTGCGTGAGGAGGATGAAAGCTACTTTGATGAATCCGCCTATATGGACACTAAGTTCTACGGCGACCGTTTCATCATGCAGAGCGAGCGTGACGGACATAACCACCTCTACCTCTATGGTCTGAACGGCAGACTCCAGAAACAGATTACCAAGGGTGATTTTGATGTTCTGGCACTCCACGGCTATGATGCCAAAACCGGCACTGTCTATTATGAGAGCAATGAATCCGGCATTTATGACTGCGCCGTATGGAAGATTGACGGCAAGGGCAAGAAAACCAGACTCTCCCAGGAGAAAGGCACCAGCCACGCACAGTTCAGCACTGATTACAAGTATTTCATCAATGCTTGGTCTGACATGAACACCCCGTACATGGTTACACGCAATGATGCCAAGGGAACCATATTGGGAGTCATTGAGAGCAATAAGGATTTAGCAACCACAGTTCTTGAATACGGACTCCCCAGAAAGGAATATTTCTCATTCGTAACATCCGATGGCACAACGCTTTACGGCTGGATAATTAAACCTGCCGGAGCCGATGCATCACACCCCTGCCCCGTCATTATGTTCCAATACAGCGGGCCCGGATCAAACAAGGTTACCAATGAATGGAGTGCCGGTTTCTATCCCGGAGCAGCTTTTGAATCCCTACTCACATCAAAAGGCTATGCCGTAGCAGTGGTTGACCCGCGCGGTACAGGCCGCCGCGGTGCAGACTTCAAGAAGCAGACCTACAAGCATCTGGGCGTGATGGAGGCACAGGATCAGGTGGCTGCAGCCAAGTACTTAGGCTCACTCCCAGAATTCGATGCAGACCGCATAGCCATCTGGGGCTGGAGTTATGGCGGCTACACTACCCTGATGTCAATGAGTGAAGGCACTCCCGTATTCCGTTGCGGCGTTGCTGTAGCCCCTGTAACTGACTGGCGCTACTATGATGCCATCTACACCGAGCGCTTTATGCAGGAGCCCAAGCAGAACGCTGACGGCTATCACGAAGCATCTGCCATAGACCGCGTAAACAAACTGAACGGCAAACTGCTCATTATCCACGGCCTTGATGATGACAACGTGTTCTTCAGCAACACCGCCGCCTACATAAACGCCCTCATCAACGCAGGAGTGGATTTTGATATGCAAATCTACCCCGGCAAGGAACACAGCATCACCGGCTACTCCACCCGCAAGCACCTGTTTACCCGCATGCTGCGTTTCTTTGAGGAGAATCTGAAATAAAACGATCAAAAGGGGACGGTTCTGTTTTGTACTTTTGATATTGTTTCAAGATAGTTGATAAAGTCAGAAAGATACAAAACAGAACCGTCCCCTTTTGATCGTTGCAAGCTTTCCCACACCCAGAAAGGTTACCAGCTAGGTATTTCAAAATGTAATAAGGTTTCCAGTTTAGAGTAAAAATTAAGGCGCCCATTTGGCGCCATAATTTTTACCCGGCCTGGAAGGCCGGCAAGCGGAGTGAAATGAAATGGAATGGAGCGCGTTTCCAGAAGGAAACTAAAAAAAGGTTGTTTCTAATACGCAGATAAGATTCCATCCCGAGACTTTAAGCCGTAGGCGCTTAAAGTCAAAAAAAGCCGAGCCGGCAAAGCCGCGAGTATCCGCCGTATAGCCAGCAATAACAACTACCTGTAAATAAGAAAGATACAAGGCACCTTCTCAAGTGCCGGAAGCTTCCCCGCCCACTCCTTTACAGTTCGGGTCTTAATGTACTCGTCCTTAGTGGTGAGGCCGGCGGCGATGCAGAGATGGGTTTGGGGGCGGCAGGCTTTGAGGATGTCGGCCATCATCTTGGCGTTGCGGTACGGGGTCTCTATGAATAATTGAGTTTGATTCTCAGTGTAGGCTCGCTGCTCCAGTTTCTTCAGGGTTTTGATGCGGTCATCGGGTTCTATGGGCAGGTAGCCGTTAAAGGCGAAACTCTGGCCGTTGAATCCCGATCCCATTACTGCCAGGATTATGCTTGAAGGGCCTACAAGTGGGACAACCTGCAGTCCTTTGCGCTGTGCAATTGCTACTACATCGGCTCCCGGATCGGCTACAGCGGGGCATCCAGCCTCAGATATTACTCCCATGGTGCTACCCTCCTCCAGTGGTTTGAGCATACTTGCCACCTCATCGGGGTTAGTGTGCTTATTAAGCGTGTAGAATGTGAGTTGGTCTATGTCGATACTGCGATCTACAAGCTTGAGAAAACGGCGTGCTGTGCGTACATCCTCCACAATGAAATGGCGGATGCCAAGTATAATCTCACGGTTGTATGGCGGCAGTACCTGCTCTACAGGTGTCTCGCCCAGCAGATTGGGAATAAGATATAATGCGGGATTCATGGTGCTAAGGTAGTGCTTTTTACACTAACTTTGCAGCCATAAGCGCAAGAAAGTGGAAAGCAAGGATTTTACCATAAGGATTCAGGAGGGTATAGCCTGTGATGCACGTTACAGACTGGCCGCCCCGATAAACGTATGCATCCGCGGCGGTTGGCAGACCGCCATAGTCGGCCCAAACGGAAGCGGCAAGACACTGTTGGTAAACACTTTGCTGCGCCAATATCCCCTACTTGACAACCGCGAGGTGGAATACGGTAACGGCATCTGCGGGGCCGATATCCGCAACATAACGTTCCGTGACAGCTACGGCAGTGCAGACAGCACCTATTTCTACCAGCAGCGCTGGAACATGACAGAGATGGGTGAATCTGCCATAGTACGTGACGCTTTCCCCGCCATCAAGGATCCGGTATGGAAAGAGCGCCTCTACACCCTGTTTGATCTGCCGTTCATATGGGACAAGCAGCTTGTAACGCTCTCCAGCGGTGAAATGCGCAAGTACCAACTGGCCCGCTCGCTGGCTGTACGCCCCCGTATGGTCATCATTGACAGCCCCTTCATAGGACTTGATGCACAGACCCGCGATATGCTCTGCCGCCTGCTTGAGAACCTTGTTACAGAGTGGAATATGCAGATAATCCTTGTGGTATCACGCCGTGAGGATATCCCGCAATTTATAACGCACGTAATAGAGGTACATGACCGCCGCTGCAGTACCGTGATACCCGTCCAGGATTATATGGCCGAGCCTGAGGAATCGCTCCCAGAGCCCCTCCTGCCCCAGAATCTGGTGGATATGATGCATAATCTGCCTGAGAACGGAATGGACTCTGATGAGATTGTACACTGCAATAAGGTAACCCTGCAATATGAGAGCCGCCGGATCCTGAATGAACTGGACTGGACAGTGCGCAAAGGTGAGCGCTGGGCACTCCTGGGCCCCAACGGAAGCGGCAAATCGGCCCTTCTGAGCATGGTCTATGCCGATAATCCGCAATCCTACGCCTGTGACATAGCACTTTTTGGCCGTCCCCGCGGTACTGGCGAGAGCATCTGGGAGATAAAGAAGCACATCGGTTACGTATCCCCCGAGATGCACCGATCCTATTGCCGCCGATACCCGGCCATCGACATAGTTGCATCGGGCCTTCACGATACCATCGGTTTGTATAAAAAAATTACTGCCGATGAACGTGACCGCTGCCGCGTCTGGATGAACATATTCGGAATAACGGATCTGGAGGACCGCGATTTTCTGGAACTCTCCAGCGGAGAGCAGCGTATGATACTGCTGGCCCGCGCTTTCGTAAAGAATCCCTCCCTACTCATCCTGGATGAACCGCTCCACGGCCTGGACCGACAGCACCGCTCCCTGGTAATGGAAATAATAAAGGCCTTCTGCTCCAATCCGCAAAAGACCCTGATAATAGTAACCCATTACCCCGAGGAACTCCCCCACACCATCGACCACACCCTCACGCTAACCCGCAATACGCATTAAAAAAACACTTACACATCTTATTAGTACTCTCTTTTGAGGAGAACTTTTAGGATATAGATGTCTGAAACTTCGCGCTAAAGCGCTCTCCCTCCCACGCCTTTGGCGCGGGCCCCTCCCTCTTACGCGCCGAGGGTGGCGACGGTTTCCGACACCTATATCCTAAAAGTTCTGTACACCTTGAAATAGCTACTAAAAAGGAGACTTGTAAATTAATCAAAGCTGGAAGAGGTCATTCACGCTCTTGCCAAAGTAGGCAGAGAGTTTGAGCGCCAACTCGGTCGAAGGGATGAACTTGCCGTTCTCAATGGCGAATATAGTCTGGCGTGAAACACCGATGGCATTTGCCAGATCCTGCTGCGAAATCCTAAGGACCGCCCTCTCTACACGTATATTATTCTTCATCGTTACACTCAATTGAATTTTTAGACAATACCTTTCTCAACACCAGTGCATAAACTGTACCCAACAGCGGGAACCATGACAACATTCTCATGATCAGCAAAAAAATCATCGCTGCATATGCATTATTGTTCATAGTTTTGAACTGGTATAATTGAAATAGGTTTTCAGACAGTCCCCCTACTATCCCTAAAACCAGATAGAAGATTGCAAAATAAATCAGGATGCGTACCCTGATGAGGCGGATAAACTCATCCTCCTGCTTCTCTTTGCTCAGACATATGAATAACATGCCAATATATGGAATAAATATCATCAGTCTCAACAACGTAGCATGATTCTCATACAGTTTATAACTGTTTGAATGAGCTAATAATATACAGTTCAGGATAACGACTGAAACAATCAGCACCATTGATATAATGAAAAGATACCAACCAACCTTCCTGTAACCGTTAGGAAGCAATATTGATTTGTTGCCATTTTCAATGCCCCGGCGTTTCAACACCTTAACGAGAATGATGTAAATCAACATCGTGAAGTCTGTGGAGCCTAAAAGACCGATTATCTGACGTATTGTCCTGAATGCCGAAGATCCCATTATATTGGCTATAACATCCAGCCCCGCAAAATAACGGTTGAAAACAAAAGTATGAAGCGAACCATACATCATCTCCAAAATGGCTCTTAGCACAAAAAACCAGAACATAGTTATAGCAAGAGCACGATAACGTACAGATGTAATATACTCATCCTCCTCTTTTTCTTTCGACAGACAAGCAATCATCAATGCAACCGATACAGGAAGATGTACAATCCCCAACAAATACAACCGATATGTTTCACTGGGGGTTATTGACCTGATTGTATAAGCGAACAGATAATAATAAACCACAGCCAAAACACCGGCTGCAAACAAGGCTATTGCCTGCCATTTGTGAGGCAAAAGCGTAAGATGTTTCCTATAATCTCTCATAATTGTAAAGTTTAACGCAACAAAAGTAAAGTATGCTTTACAAATATCCAAGCGAAATTTACACTTTAACTTTCATTAAGGGCACAAAGGGGACTCTAAGTTTGT
>DBYQ01000044.1:7625-16965 GCA_002310015.1 Bacteroidales bacterium UBA1182 | reverse complement strand
TTAGACGGAAAGAGCCCGGCACAATACCGAGCTCTCCAAATATTAAATCAATAATTAATCCGTCCAACTTTTTGGGTTCACTTCATTTTCCAGGAAAAAGATACAAAACAGAACCGTCCCCTTTTGTACTTTTTTGCCCGTTATTTAAACAGAAGCGGAGCGAAAGTGTTTAGGTAGAGGCGCCAGTTGGCCCAAACATGACCGCCGTCTGACTTGTAGAAAGTGTGTTCCAGACCACAATCAGTCATGGTCTTGTCAAGGGTTACAGACTGTTCCCACAGGAAATCACTTGTACCGCAAGCCAGGAAGTAGAGCTTAACGCCGGCCTTCTTGAGTGCGGTAATCTGCTCAGCGGTAGAACTGCCGGCAGCTGACAGCGGGCAGATCCAGTCAAACATGGCGGGATAAAGATTGGTGGCAGTAATGGTATGGCCTCCACCCATTGAAAGACCGGCTATAGCGCGGGATTCAGGCTTGGCAATTACGCGGAAATTCTTCTCTATAAAAGGAACAATCTCAGTGCAGAGACTCTTTACGTAAGCATCGGCCATAGCGGGATCGCGACGGTCAATCTGCTTTTCAGGCAGACCTAGTGTCTGAGCAGCCT
The DNA here is from genome assembly GCA_002310015.1 of Bacteroidales bacterium UBA1182. Classification (GTDB taxonomy): domain Bacteria; phylum Bacteroidota; class Bacteroidia; order Bacteroidales; family Bacteroidaceae; genus Colenecus. Next base: position 16,358 of record DBYQ01000044.1, on the reverse strand, counting down.
GCTGGCCGGGATTACCATTGGGCATAACCACAATCATAGGCTGTGCAAGCCCTTTCTCAATAAGGTTATCCAGAATCTGTGCGGTACGGCCCATTGAAGTCCAGGCCTCCTCATCACCACCGGCACCGTGGAGCAGATAGAGAACGGGGTATTTCTTGCCGCTGGTCTCATAACCGTAAGGAGTATAGACGGTGACACGGCGGTTTATGCCCAGTATCTTGCTGTCATACCAGCGATATGTTACCGTACCGCGCTTGTTTGCCTCAAAATAGTTCTCAGTGCGCTCACCGGGCACCATGAGCATGTTAAGGTAACGCGTACCGTCACGCTGTACCATATAGTTCTGCGGATCATTCACCGATACGCCGTCAACCACGAAGTTGTAAGTATAAATCTCCGGAGATGGAGTGTCAATTGTGACCTCCCAAATACCGTTTTGTCCTTTCTGCATCGGTATGCTACCGTTTTCCATCCAGTTACCCTGAAGGTTAACAACTGTAGCATAATTTGCATTCAGGCGAAAAGTTACCTTACCGCCGTTGATTTCAGGAGATTTTACCTGCTGACGGCCTCGATTGAAATTACTGAGTTCCTGAGCTGAAACTGAACCCATAAGAATTATCGCCATGGCGATCAATGTCAGAATCTTTTTCATATTCATAAGTTGGTTTGTAATTGATTATTATTGATTAATGTGAACCTTCATAAAAAAGGGAATACAACCATAATCCAAAACCATATTTGGATACATATTGTTTGATTAGTTCTCCTTTATGGGCAAACGGCTCTAATTGTTCTTCCATAATAACGTTCTCTCTCATATATGTCACGAAAATCAACCCCGAAACAATAATAACCGGCATTTGAAGGATTTGACATATCAAGTGAACTTGTCCAATAATATCCATTATCTGTATTAAATAACACTTTATTGAAAATCACATCATCTTGATATGAACCGGAAGCCGGAAGAAAAACGGATTTTCCGTTTATATTACTAGTCAATTTATGGCCATAAACCCCATTCAGTTTACCCCAAGTCCATGTAGTGTTATCCATGAGTTCCCGGAATTCATCAGCAGTAGGAATACGCCACACACTGCCCCAAGTGACATTTGCCACATCATCTTCCAGGTCCAGAATCTTTTTTTCATCCGTGTAACCCATACTGCCGGATGATTCAATAAAACAATATTTCTTAAGAGTATATGATGTACCTCTGCACAATTTATACGTGCTCCAGGAATAGTTATTCTTGGATTCCATCTCTCCCCATGCATAATAATCGCCCGATTCATACGGCATTTCAGCCCCGACATTTACAGTAGCCCATTTGACGGACAACCCAAGGTCAACATATTCATGAGAACCGTCTTTTCCTGTTGATTTAAAATCCGACATACTGAAGTTTTCCGGACTACTACATACAACATATATATCATCAAAATAGATATTATTACCTGCTTTGACATCTGACAAGTTAAAAGCGATTGTTCTCAAACCTGATTCCTCGACATAATACGTCTTAGTAACTTCAACCCATTCTGTAGGGATAATTGCACTTCCAAACGGCATGACATATGCTCCTGGTTCTCCATGAAAATCAAACGTAGCATATTGACCTCTGTCTGCTTTCATTCGGGCAGAAAACTTGACAATATCTCCTACTTTGAGAGATTCCTTCAGACTTATGAACAATTGTGTATCATAACTATTCTCATAATCCACATTTGTAGAAACCACAATACACTTGTTATGCCATCCTGTAGGATCATCAACAATACGTGGCGCTTCATGTTCACGCTTCAGTCCATCAACATAATCATTAACCGATATATTTACATCAACGCTACCTGTTTTTATGAACCCGTTTTCCGATTCTGATGCAGAACCGTTATCACCGACCTTTTCATGCCATATTTTTTGAAATCCCGTCAATGGTATAAAGACCATTTCCATATTATCATCTTCATCAACTCTATCATTAATAAAATAAAAATAAGCCATCATGGAAAACTCCAACATTTTATCTATAACATCACCTCCGCCATAAATGTTATAATACTCTTCTCCCGTATCATCATTAGCATTAACTGTCCATTCATCCAAAAGTACCACATTAGCTGTATCTAAACTAAAGTTAGTCGTATCTATATCTGATAAATCCAGATCCATAAAAAACAGAAGAGATACTGGTGCGGCTGAAGTAGTTGGAGGAACTATACAAATATAAGGAACAGGGTTATCGGGACCAGGCGGTACCACTCCTATAGACAAACTATCATTAACAGGTTCTTCTCTATTTTTACTTACAGTGAAATAAACGTCCGTATCGATACTAGCAGGAAAAACTACTCCAGGATTTGAGTAAAACCAGGAATACACTGCATTTCCTAATGATGCCATGAACTTTTTGTACTGTCTTTCCGTTCTTTTATTCTTTGACCGAAGTATTACACTATCCCTGAAGTATATAGACCAAAATATTTTAGAACCAATTTTTTGTCCCTTAGCATGATAAGATTCAGCATTCTCCCCATCGTAATTGATTAAAGCAATTATACTGTCTGATAAAGGATTAACAGCCTTTCTTATTTGAGACCATGATGAGGTGCTATCCTCTATTACTTCAATAGCATAAGCTGCCATCTCATCAATAGTAATGTTTACGTTTTTGCGTTGACTAGAGCTAATGCCACATGATATGAGCGCAATCAGAATCATGATGGTCACAAATATCCTTTTCATAAGAGTTTTTATTTGACTTAAAGATTATTATCTATACCACAGTTGGATGTAAATACTATGCAAATATAACTTTTTTATGAATAATAAGCAGTATCTTCACATCGTTATAAAACAGAATGGGTTTGAACTCTAAGATAAAGAAACTGTTTCCGGCAGCATTGATGATGCTATTGCCTGTGATTGCGTATGCCCAATGGTTTGGTAGTGCATCGGACCAGATCAATACGCTGCGGGCTATCTCTGAAAGGGATTGGGAACGTTTGCCTATGATTACAATGGGTACCGATGAGACCATAGAGTTCTCTTTTGATGAGATGTCACACCAGTACCACCGGTTTACATATCACGTTACACACTGTGATGCCCAGTGGAAACCATCTGACCTGATTGAGTCAGAATACATGGATGGATTCAATGACCAGCCCATAGATGATTGGCAGAACTCACTCAACACCACGTTTGACTACACCCACTACACCCTTACCCTGCCCAATAATGACGTGACACTTAAACTGTCAGGCAACTACCGCATCTCCATACGGGAAGACGGCAAGGAGGTGGCATGGTTCCGTTTTCTTGTAGCTGAAAGCAGACAGAATCTCTCTGCATCCGTAAGCGGCAACACGGATATAGATATGCACAAGGCACATCAGCAGGTGGATATGACGGTCAGCATGAATGGCCTGACCGTAAGGGATCCTGACCGGGAGATATATACCGTAATAATGCAGAACCGCCGCTTTGACAATGCCGTAATCAACCCGCAGCCCACATACAATTCAGGAGGCAAACTCACATACGAGCACTGCCGTGACCTTATTTTTCCGGCAGGCAATGAGTTCCGCCGCTTTGAGATAGTCAATATGTATGACTATTTCAGGAATGTGGATCGCGTAAGCTTCCATGACCCATACTACCATGCCAATCTGATGGAAGACACCCGCCATCACGCCTACACGTTTGATTATGACCATAACGGCCGATACCTGATACGTTACAATCAGGCCAGCGACAGCGATACTGAGGCTGACTACCTCTTTGTGCATTTCAATCTGGCCAGCGATCAGCTGACAGGTGGCAAGCTATATGTTTACGGACATTTCAACGGAGGAAGACTCTCTTCCAAGTATGAGATGGAATACAACAGGCTTACCGGCAGGTATGAGGCAACAATCCTGCTTAAACAGGGTGCCTACGATTACCAATACCTGTGGGTTCCGGATGGTGAGACAGAAGGCCAGACCAAACCTACAGAAGGTGATTGGTATGAAACCAAGAACGAATATCTGATTCTGCTCTACTACCGCGAGCGTGGCTCACGCTACGACCGCCTGATTTCAACGATGACAATTGAGAATTGACAATTGAGAATTGAGAATTAAAACGCAGGTGCGATACATTCAATTCTCAATTCTAAATTCTTAATTCTCAATTATTTTTTCTTTCCCCAGAGCGCATCCATGCGCTCTTTGATTTTGTCTTCCTGCGGATTGTTCTGCGGCTCCCAGAAACGGGTATCCTTTATTTCATCGGGCAGATACTGCTGGTTTACAAAGTGACCGGCAAAGTCATGGGCATACTGGTAGTTTTCACCGTAGCCAAGGTCTTTCATCAGTGAGGTTGGAGCATTGCGCAGATGCAACGGCACCGGAAGGTTACCAGTCTCTCCTACCTTGGCAAGAGCGGCGCCTATGCCCATATATGCGGAGTTGCTCTTGGGGCTTGTAGCCAGATAGACAGTGGCCTCAGCCAACGGAATGCGTCCCTCGGGCCAGCCTATCTTCATCACGGCATCAAATGCCGCATTGGCAAGCAGCAGTGCATTGGGATTGGCCAGACCCACATCCTCGGCAGCTGATATCACCAGACGGCGGGCAATGAAAGCGGGATCCTCACCGGCCTGAACCATACGTGCCAGCCAATATAAGGCTGCATCGGGGTCACTGCCACGAATGGACTTGATGAAAGCCGATATTATATCATAGTGCATCTCACCGTCCTTATCATACGCCAAAGGATTCTGCTGCAAACGCTCATTTACAATCTCATCAGTGATTATCACCTTATCGGAACTGTCAGCCTCAACCACAAGTTCCAGGATGTTAAGCAGTTTGCGGGCATCGCCGCCCGAGAAACGCAGTATGGCGGTTGTCTCACGCAGTTCAATATCACGTTCCTTGAGTATGACATCGGTCTTGATGGCACGCTCCAGAAGTTTTATCAGATCATCCTTTTCAAGGGAGTTGAGCACATAAACCTGCATGCGTGACAGCAGCGGACGTATCACCTCAAATGAAGGGTTCTCAGTCGTGGCACCTATCAGCGTTATATCGCCGCGTTCAACGGCACCCAGAAGTGAATCCTGCTGTGCCTTGTTGAAACGGTGGATCTCATCAATAAACAGTATGGGGCTGCCTTTGGTATGGAACAGCGGATTGCTGCGGGCACGGTCAATGACCTCACGCACCTCCTTTACACCGGCAGTAACTGCGCTCAACGTACTGAACGGGAGTTCCAGTTTGGAGGCTACAATCTGAGCAAGGGTGGTCTTACCTGTTCCTGGAGGGCCCCAAAGTATGAATGAAGACAACCTGCCGGAATCTATCATACGGCGCAACACTGCACCTGGGCCAACCAGATGTGTCTGACCTACATATTCATCAAGAGACCTGGGTCTCATTCTTTCGGCTAACGGCTGCATGATTTACAATTGAGAATTGAGAATTGAGAGTTAAAAATTAAAGAATACAAATGTAACAGAGTTTGTAGAGGGAGAATATGCGCAGATTGGGTGTTGAGCCAAGCAGATTCTTCTCCATCTTTTTGCCGAACACTTTCCATATAAAACGGAAAAGCCACTTCATCCTGAACCTGGCAACCCTATTGTAATGGGTGAGCAACAAAGAGCTGTCAGCTATCATTTCCCTATGCTCAAAAGCATTCACTACGGCCTGACGGGTCTTTTCAAGATAGGCATCACTCTTTTCCAGTCCAAGATGTATCAGCTGATTGTCAATGTGCAGGATACTCACTCCCCTTTTTTCAAGTTCGCTCCCAAACTGGACATCCTCATATCCGTAACCTGAATATGACTCATCAAACCTAATCTGCATGAACACCTCCTTGTCTATCAGGAATGAGAACGGAGTGAACCTGGCGTACGGATTACGGCTGCGGAACTCCGCAGAACGCTCCTTATCCGCATTTTTCTCATAAACCCAACGCAGTTCAACACCTTTCTGGGGTATCTCATCAGAATGGATCGCACCGCCACATACCACTTGTGCCTTATCGGCCGCATCAACATATCTCTTAAGGAACTGCGAATCCCTGACGGCTGCATCACAATCCATGAACAGCAGTTTGTCATATTTTGACTGGTCTGCCAGGAAATTGCGTATGGCCGCACGCCCCAGATTGTGTTCAAGCGCAAAAAAGCGGCAGTTCTCAAGAGACACGGCTTGTTCACGGTTCCTCTCCATAACCAGCCTGTCTGTAGAGCAGTCATCGGTAATGATTATCTCATACGGAATACCCAGTTCCAGACCTTGGAAATGAAGGTCTTTTATCAACTGTGAAGAGTCCCAGTTGAATACCGGTATGAGTATGGATAAAGCTTTCATCAAAAAGTGACGTTATTGTGCAAAAGTAACTATTTTTGCGGAGTGCAAATCATATAGCGCAATGAATATTGGCCAAGAAACTACTGACAGGCAGAAACAGATTTACAAAGTTACGCTGGCAGGCGGCGCAGTGAACGTAGTGCTGCTGGTGTTCAAATTTGTAGCCGGCATACTGGGACACAGCGCCGCTATGATAGCCGATGCCATACACTCCCTGTCTGATTTCATCACGGACCTGATTGTCCTGCTCTTTGTCTATATCAGCGGCAAGCCACAGGACAAGACACATGACTACGGACACGGCAAATATGAGACACTCGCACTGGTATTCATCGGAGTTGCGCTGCTGGTGGTTGCAATAGGCATATTCACCAACGGTGCGCAACAGATAGCCGCATGGTATCACGGCGAGGAACTCAAGGCACCCGGAATGCTGGCGCTTTGGGCTGCACTTATCTCCATCCTGCTCAAGGAACTGACCTATCGGTTTACCATACGCAAGGCAAGACAACTCAATTCAACGTCAATGGAGGCCAACGCCTGGCACCATCGCAGCGATGCCCTCTCATCAATAGGAACCGCTGTAGGAATAGGTGGCGCTGTCCTGTTGGGCAAACGCTGGACAGTGCTTGACCCTTTGGCATCACTAATTGTAGGTGCATTTATAGTCAAAGTTTCATTTGACCTTATCAACAGAGGCATGGGTGAGCTGATGGAGAAATCCCTGCCCGATGAAGTTGAGGACGAGATAATAAGGATTGCCCGATCAGAGCCCGATGTCATAGAACCGCATGACCTGCGCACACGCCGCATCGGCAACCTCTATGCCATTGAGCTTCATATACTTATGAGCGGAGACATAACGCTCTCCAAAGCCCACGAGCATGCTGATGCAATAGAGAACCAGCTAAAGGAAAAGTTTGGCCAGAACACCCATGTGGCCATACACATGGAACCTTTGGAAACTGAGAATCCTACATGACCTGACTGCCGTAAAGGGCAAAATCACCGCGTGCCGGGTCATCGGGCCATATTTCTGTCATCTGAGCGGTTATCTCAATGCTTGTCTTTAAATCCGCACTGCTTCTTGAAGTAAGACCAAGGGCTTTTGCAGTGGCATAGACATGAGTATCAACGGGAACCAGCAGTTGCGCAGGAGTAATGCGCGTCCATATACCGAAATCCACAGGACTACCCTTGCGTACCATCCAGCGCAAGAACATATAGAGACGTTTGTTTGCCGATGTGCTGCCCGGTACCGGAATACCGTTCACGCCATCAAACTCACGGCATAGGTTAAGCACCCCTTTCTCAAGCGGTTCTCCTGGCACGAAAAGGTTTTCAAGGCTTTCCATACGTGAATAAACATCAGCCATCCGTGCACACAGCATACTGAAATCCGTCCATTTGTAGAACCTGTACAGACAGCCTTCAGAATCATTGTTACGCCACGCGCCCGTAGTCACATACAGGTAAGGGCCACCTGCCGCATCCATCATGGAATGCAGCCTGTCAAGCACGCCCAGAAAAACCTTACGGCTTCCGTATGCCATCCACGCTGCAATAAAGGCTGACACCTCAATATCCCTGCGGTCAGTGTAACGGTGCGGAAACTGCACGGGATCCCCTTTAATAAAGTCCGTACATTCACAGCGGCTCGCTGCGTTTATCAGCTCCTTACTAATCTCCTGTTTCATATTTATTATTATACAAAAGTAGTAATATAAAAGCAAAAAGAGGTAACTTTGCGCTTTCAAAATAAAATATCAAAAATGATAGAGAATACGGTAACTGAAAACAGCGAGAAAAAGAGTCTGAACTTCATTGAGGAGATGGTTGAGAAAGACCTGGCCAACGGCAAGAACGGAGGCCGCGTACAGACACGTTTCCCGCCGGAACCCAACGGTTATCTTCACATCGGTCATGCCAAGGCTATCTGCCTTGACTTTGGTATGGCAGAGAAGCACGGTGGCATATGCAACCTGCGCTTTGATGACACCAACCCCACCAAGGAGGATACAGAATACGTAGATGCCATCAAGGAGGACATCGAGTGGCTGGGTTTCCACTGGGCAAATGAGTTCTATGCATCAGACTATTTCCAGCAGCTGTGGGATTTTGCAGTGGAGCTTATCAAGGAGGGCAAGGCCTACGTTGACGAGCAGGATCAGGAGACCATCCTTTCACAGAAGGGTACCCCCACCCAGCCCGGCATCAACAGCCCCTACCGTGACCGCCCCGTCCAGGAGAGCTTGGACCTGTTCTACAAGATGAACAGCGGTGAGCTTGAGGAGGGCTCAATGGTGCTGCGTGCCAAGATTGACATGGCACACAACAACATGCTGTTCCGTGATCCTATCAT
>DBYQ01000044.1:202-7614 GCA_002310015.1 Bacteroidales bacterium UBA1182 | reverse complement strand
CATCACCGCACAGGCACCAAGTGGAAGGCATACCCCATGTATGACTTTGCACACGGCCAGAGTGATTTCTTTGAGGGTGTAACCCACTCTCTCTGCACCCTGGAGTTCGTGCCTCACCGTCCGCTCTATGACCTGTTCATAGACTGGCTCAAGAAGGGAGAGGACCTTGATGACAACCGTCCGCGCCAGACTGAGTTCAACAAGCTCAACCTTAACTATACCCTGCTGAGCAAGCGTAACCTGCTGGCTCTGGTACAGAACGGCATGGTATCAGGATGGGATGATCCCCGCATGCCGACCATCTGCGGCTACCGTCGCCGCGGCTACACACCTGAGGCCATCCGTATGTTCGTGGATCGCATCGGTTACACCAAGTTCGACGCACTGAATGACATGGCCCTGATGGAGTCTGCCATACGTGAGGATCTGAACCGCCGTGCCACACGTGTATCGGCCGTAATCAATCCCGTCAAGTTGATTGTAACCAACTATCCGGAGGGCAAGACTGAGGAACTTGAGGCCATCAACAACCCAGAGGATCCTGAGGCAGGCACACACAAGATCACTTTCAGCCGCGAGCTCTGGATAGAGCGTGAAGACTTCATGGAGGATGCTCCCGCCAAGTATTTCCGCCTGAGCCAAGGCCGCGAGGTACGCCTTAAGAGTTCATACATAGTACTCTGCACAGGCTGCAAGAAGGCTGCTGACGGCACAATTGAAGAGGTTTACTGTGAATATATACCCAACACCCGTACCGGTGAATCCGATTGCAACCGCAAGTGCAAGGGTACCATTCACTGGGTAAGTGCAGCCCACGCCATCAAGGCTGAAGTGCGTCTTTATGACCGTCTTTGGAAGGTGGAGAACCCGCGTGATGAGCTGGCCCGCCTGCGTGAGGAGGGAATGGACGTGATCGATGCTCTCAAGGAGATGAAGAATCCTGAATCTCTTGAGGTGCGTGAGAACTGCTACGTTGAGAAATTCCTGGCCGACACCAAGCCCATGGACCACTTCCAGTTCCAGCGCATAGGTTACTTCTGCACAGACAAGGATTCCACACCTGAGCACCTCATATTCAACCGCACAGTATCACTCAAGGATACCTGGAGCAAGGTCAAGGACAAAGCATGAAGGACGATTCAGCATCATACTATGACAGTCGGGAGTTTACGGAACTCCTGGCCTCATACGAGAATATGCTGACTGAAGGAGGCTCTGTCTATTTTGACAGCATGGACATAGCCAACATCGCTGAGTACTACACTCTGTCCGGTGAGCCAGACAAATCTGACGCCGCCATAGAATACGGCCTCAACCTGCATCCGTCTGACCCTGACATACTCATAGCCAAAGCCAACAACCTGCTTCTGCGCGGGCGCAAGGATGAAGCCACTGTCATTGCCGAGTCCATTGATGACCCAGACAATCAGGAACTGGTATATCTCAAGGGCGTTATCGCCATTGCAGCCGATGACCCCAACACCGCCGATTCATATTTCACACAGGCAGTAGAGCTGAGTGACCATGACCCCGGTATGTTCAATGACATCATTGTCAAGTTCATGGACAACCGCTACTTTGAGCTCTGCCAGAAATGGCTGGATATGGCGCTCGTAATGTCACCTGACTCCCGTAATTTCATTGAGTTGCAGGCAGACCTGTTCTTTGACACCGGCCAGTCCGACAGTGCCATTGAATGGTATAACCACCTGCTTGATGAGTTTGCGTATGACACTTACTACTGGGAGCAGTTAGGGCGTATCTACTATGAGAAGAATGACTACCCCAAGGCCAGGGAGTGCTTTGAGTTCATTGAGGCCATTGAGCCTGACAACACATCGGCCCACATGATGAAAGCCGGGTGCCTGTTCAGCATGGACCAGTGGGAAGAGGCTTTCAAGATATACCGTTCACTCCTGGATGATGACCGTAGTTCATACACCCTGCTCTACTACTGCGGACGGTGCCTCTATGAACTGGGCAACAACGATGATGCCCTGTTCTACCTTACAGATTCGCTTGAGATGCTCATGAGCGATACCGATGTACCTCAGGAGCTATACACGGAACTCTACTACGTAATGGCCAGCTGCTACTACAGGAACGGCAATCCCGCCCAGGCCAGAACCTATCTTTATGAAGGTCTTGCCATTGACCCTGATGACCAGGATCTGCAGGAACTAGCCAGACAGATACTTCCTGATGAGGAAGCCAGCCTGTTCATAGAAAAAACGCCGGAAAAAAACTGATTCAGAAATATCGACATTATGAAAAAATACCTGATTGTATTCCTTATCTCCATGGTTCCGCTCATTGAACTACGCGGTGCCATACCTTATGCTGTCGGCTATGACCTGCCTATAGTACAGTCCATCATAGTGGCATTGGTGGGTAACATGCTACCCGTGCCTTTCATCTTCCTTTTTGCCCGCAGGATCCTTGTATGGGGACGTGACAAGAAAGTGATAGGCGGTTTCTTCAAATGGTGTCTTGAAAAAGGAGAAAAGGGAGGCCGCAAGCTGGAAGAGAAAGCCGGAGCCGGACTCTATGTGGCCCTGCTGCTTTTTGTAGGCATCCCCCTACCCGGCACCGGAGCATGGACAGGTACACTTGCAGCCAGCCTGCTTGACCTGGATTTCAAGAAAAGCATACTCTACATCCTTTTGGGACTCCTGCTAGCCGCAGCAATCATGCTTGCTGCCAGTCTTGGACTGTTCGGGGCAATCTCACTCATCAAGTGAGTCACTCTTTGAAATAGAGTGCAAAAGTTTCAGCCGATATCTTAGATTTCAGGCGGGACTTGATGCTGCGCATATTGGAGCGTGAGGTACACATTATATCTGCAATAACCTCTTGGTCAAATCCCAGCAATGTGCAGAATATCAAACTGATATCCTGTTGTCCCAACTTACCTGACTCATTACGCAGCGCAGCTATAGGATTAGCAAAATACAGATTTATATCATGTACCACCACATCACGCTCCTCCTGTTTGAATGAACGTTTCTGTAGTATCACATCATTGACCATATTGAATGCAATACCGCTACGGAACGCATTGCACGCCTCAACCAGGCGGTTGCCGTCTGATTTGGTAATCTCTTCAATCTGTTTCTTAACCCGTTCATCAGACTTCTTTATATAAAACTTCTCTCTCTTGTGGTCGCGCTGTATGCTTATAATCACAGACAATGCAATAACTACAATCAGCAACAGGATTGAATACAGTATTATCCTTGATATCCTGGACTTGTATCTTTGCTCCTGGATCTCATCATTGTGTTGCAGTCTTATCCGGGTAATTTCCGATTCATTTGAAAGTGCATCAAGCTCCTCCTGATACTGCCTTTTCCACATCTCAGCATTCCATGCTGCCTGATACCGCCTCATCTGGGTGGCAACTCCCTCCAAACCATTCAAGGCAAATATCTTGGTAGGAAGGTCATTTGAAAGCTGATGAGCACGCTCCAGATAGACAAAGGCTGAATCCAGTTCCTGCAGATAATAGAGAGCCACACCCTTCATGGCAAATCCGGCAGCCTGATCCTCAACGCTGGTGCATCCTGCCAGATACTTGTTCACATAATCCAACTCCTCACGTCCTGCAGCCGTTCCGCTCAAGCCGTTGATGGCGTGTGCCATGAAAAGATTGCATGAGTTGAGGCTAACCTTATCCAGGCATTTGTCATTCAGCATCCTCTCCATGATATCCTTGGCTGCCCTGTAGTTTTTCTGCTCAAGATAAACCCTGCCCACGTTGTATTCTGAGAATGACTCCTGACGGCAGTCATCCAGGTTATGATAAAGCCTCTTGCTGTTATTGAAAGCCTGCACGGCCTCATCATACAACCCTCTTCTTAGGAAATGACGCCCCAGCAAGCTGTTCACATCGGCATAGTTATATGCAAGCGTATCATCAAACAGGTCCTTGGCCTTGAGAAGCGAGTAAATGGCCTCAGCATCCCTATCCATAGTTGAATAGGCACACCCCAGTGTCATCCAGCTCAGGGCTGTATAATAACCCTTGCGGCGGCTACCCCAATAATCAGTGGCTATTTTGGCTAAAGAATCAGATTCTATCTTCTTCCCGGTAATATAATCCGCCCGGGTACGCAAGAGGCCATACAATGCAGCCTGCCTACCACGCAACCCCTCTGGGTTTATATCATCAAGTATCCTGCCGGCTTCTACGGCACTGCTCTCAAGAGCCTTCTCAGCACTCTTCAACTCCTTCATACTGCTCCCGGCGCAAGAGCACAAAACAAGGACTAAACACAGAAATAAGGTTTGCTTTTTCATATCACGTCAAAAGTAACGTATTTTGGGGAATTATTCCTACTTTTACATCATTAAACATCATATTATGACATTTCTTCAGACAACAATTGACCCGAATACGATCATCAGTGTGAATGATTCTCTCAAAGCCGCAACCAGCAACCTTATTACCCAAGTCAAGGAGGATCCCAACGCATTCCTCCAAGAACTGTTGCAAAGTGCAATAAACTTTGGGCTGAAACTGCTTGCAGCCATAGTCATCTATTTTGTAGGTGCATGGATAATAAGGAGAGTCAAGAAAGGGCTCACCAAGTTGTTCATTAAACGTCAGACAGAGCACACTCTGGCTTCATTCGTAACATCACTCGTATCAATAACGCTGACTGTACTGCTTATTGTAATAACAATAGGTACGCTGGGTATAAACACCACATCGCTCGCTGCACTTCTAGCTGCCGGAGGTATGGCCATCGGTATGGCACTGAGCGGAACGGTATCAAATTTTGCCGGCGGACTGATGATTCTGGTCTTCAAGCCATTCAAAGCCGGTGATTTCATCAATGCCCAAGGCTACAGCGGCACAGTAAAAGAGGTATCAATAGTAAACACCAAGATTACTACACCAGATAACCGTGAGATCATTATCCCCAACGGAGCACTCTCCAACGGTAATATTGACAACTATTCGGCCAAGCCCATACGCCGCCTTGACATAGAGATAAACTTGGCTTACGATACCGATGCCGAGAAATGCATAGCATCAATCCTTAAGATACTGAATACCGATAAACGTGTTCTCGACTCCAAGACCGAGGGTGCCGCAGACCCCATGGCAGTACTCAGTGCCATGAATGACAGCACAATAACATTCCTGGCCCGTGTTTGGATTCAGTCAACAGATTACTGGCCCGTCAAGTTTGACCTTAACAAGGCTCTCTTTACAGAGTTGCCCAAACAGGGATTCCAATTTGAATATCCACACATGAACGTAACCATAAACAACTGATATGGTCATACTCATCACAGGCATAACATCTGGTTTCGGAAGAGCCATGGCCCGGCAGTTATGTGCTGACGGCCACAAAGTCTATGGCACATATCGCAAGGATTCTGAGCAAATACCCGGCGTAACCTATCTCAAGGCCGATGTCCAGGATGAAGCATCACTCTGCAGTGCCGTAAACAACGTAATGGAAAAAGAGGGACACATTGATACGGTTATCAGTAATGCCGGCATGGGCATAGGAGGACCGTTGGAGTTCACTGCCACAGAAGATGCACAGCGCCAGATGGACGTAAACTTTATGGGTATGGTAAGGCTGCTCAACCAGGTGGTTCCCATCATGCGTAAACAGCATCACGGTCATATCATCTGCATCAGTTCCATAGGCGGGCTGATGGGCCTGCCCTACCAGGGCATGTATTCTGCCAGCAAGTTTGCCATTGAGGGATATTGTGAGGCCCTGCGCCTTGAGGTGCGCCAGTTCGGCATCCATGTCACGGTAATCAATCCCGGAGATTTCTTTACCGGCTTCACCGCTGCACGTAGCAAGAACCTCCCGCCAGAGGCCGCGAACGCCTACCCCGGTTATTCAGCATCCATGGCATCAATTGAGAGTGATGAGCGCTCCGGCCTGCAGCCTGACTATCTGGCCCGCCGTATGAGCCGCATTGTACGCAAGAAGCGCCCTGCCAACCGCTACATCATAGCTACAACAGTGCAAAAAGCATCAGTTCTACTCAAGGCTATCCTTCCTGCAAAATGGTATGACCGCATCCTTGCATCATACTACAAGCTATAACAATTGAGAATTTTTGGAGCAGTGAGAGCCATCAAGCTTGCTTGTTTGGCCGAGTCGCGACAAAAATCAAAAACGAAGTTTTTAATTGAAAATTGATATGAAACAACTTACAATCTTACTAACCCTGCTGATTGCATCAGCATCCACTATTGCTCAGCCTCAGGGCGGGTTCCGTCGTGAATCATTCCCCGAGGGATCATACTCACCGGTTACCAACATCAACCGCAACTCCTACCCACGTGTCCTGGCCGATAACAGCGTAATGTTCCGCGTTCAGGCCCCACAGGCTCAGACCGTCCAGATTGACTTGGG
This sequence comes from Bacteroidales bacterium UBA1182, assembly GCA_002310015.1. GTDB lineage: Bacteria > Bacteroidota > Bacteroidia > Bacteroidales > Bacteroidaceae > Colenecus. The sequence goes on along the minus strand of DBYQ01000044.1, from coordinate 1,222 downwards.
AGGCACTAAGTATGACATGACCAAGGGCGAAGGCGGCCAATGGACCGTTACCACCAATCCCCAGGTACCCGGATTCCACTACTATAACCTCTTTATAGATAATGTATCGGTCTCAGATCCCGCCAGTCAGCCATTCTACGGCTGCAGCCGATGGACAAGCGCCATTGAAATAAAGGAAGAAGGCATGGATGTCTTTGAGGTTCAGGATGTACCGCACGGTGAGGTCCGTACCGTATATTATTTCTCAAACGTAGAAAATGCATGGCGTCCCGTCATGGTCTATACCCCTGCCGGATACAATGAGAGCAAGGACTCCTACCCCGTCGTCTATATCCAGCACGGTGGCGGTGAAGACCATCGCGGTTGGATGGAACAGGGACGTACCGCACAGATCATGGACAATCTGATTGCAGCCAAGAAAGCTGTTCCCATGATCATAGTCAGCGCCAACAGCAACGTCCAGTCACGCAGCGGCGGCATGGGAGGCGGCTATAGCTGGCAAGGCATGCAGACATTCCGCAGCGAACTTATAGACAACGTCATACCTTTTATAGAAAAGAACTACCGCGTCAAGAAAGACCGCAAAAGCCGCGCCATGTGCGGCCTCTCCATGGGTGGCGGCCAGGCATTCTACATCGGCCTTAGAGACCCTGAGGTATTTGCCAATGTAGGCGTATTCTCCACCGGCATGTTCGGCGGCATACAGGGCGCATCAAACTTTGACCTGGAGGCAGAATGCCCCGGCATCCTCACCGACACCAAGAACTTCAACAGCCAGTTTGACGTTTTCTTCCTGAGCTGCGGCGAGCAGGATCCCCGCATAGAACACACCCGCAACATCGTCAAGAAAATGCAGGAATCCGGAGTAAAAGTAAAGTTCAACTCCTACCCCGGCGACCACGAATGGCAAGTCTGGCGCAAATCCCTCCGCGAATTCGCCCAGTACCTCTTCAAATAAAGTCCGTTGTTTCCTGAAAAAAATCCTAGGTGTATTGAACTTTTTGGGGTATCGGTATCGGA
>DBYQ01000044.1:0-134 GCA_002310015.1 Bacteroidales bacterium UBA1182 | reverse complement strand
AGATACTGATACCCCAAAAAGTTCTCATAAATAGCGCACATAGAATTACATAGGTATAAACAAACAAAAAAGGCTCGGAAAATCCGAGCCTTTTTTGATAAAAGCTTTGAATTAAGCGTACATGGCAACGATAG
>DBYQ01000090.1 GCA_002310015.1 Bacteroidales bacterium UBA1182 | reverse complement strand
TTAAGAGCGGCAACCTGCTCCTGAGCCTTTGCGCAATCCTCAGCGAACTTTACATCAACACCAAGGCACTCTGAAACGTGTTTCAGGATGTACTTGAGTGAATACTTGGGATCCGGGTTCTTCTTGGGACGACCCATGTGTGAAGCGATGATCAGACGACCGCCATCGGCGATGATCTTCTTGAGGGTAGGCATAGCAGCGACGATACGGGTATCATCGGTGATGTTGAAGTTCTCATCAACAGGAACGTTGAAGTCAACGCGCACGAAAGTCTTCTTTCCAGCGAAGTTGAATTTGTCAATTGTCATAGTAATTCTGTTATTTAATGGTTAATGTTATTTCTCTCTGTTCTGAAAAAACTTGGAGTGGGGCGGCAGGTCAAGCGTAAGCCATACGTTACCGCCTATTATGGAATCATGTCCGATGGTCACGCGGCCAAGGACTGAAGTGTTTGAGTAGATTACCACATTATCCTCAATGATGGGATGACGTGGTATGTTGATGGGATTGCCGTTCTCATCAAACTTGAAGCTCTTGGCGCCAAGCGTAACTCCTTGATACAGTTGAACATGATTACCTATGATTGCAGTCTCTCCGATAACCACGCCGGTACCATGATCTATGCTGAAATACTCGCCGATTTGTGCTCCCGGATGGATGTCTATACCTGTGAGTGAGTGTGCCAGCTCCGTGATGACGCGAGGCAGGATAGGCACGCCTATCTCAAGCAGGCGATGTGCCATACGGTAGTGCACCATGGCTACAAGTGAAGGATAGCACAGGATAACCTCCTCATGACTTACGGCTGCGGGATCACCATCAAATATAGCTTTGACATCAGTACCTAGCAGACGGCGCAGTTCAGGAATGCTCTCAATGAACTGCTGGGCCATATCCTCAGCACAACATGGAAGGGGCTCATGGAATATGCGGCCTATATAACCTATCTGATGTGACAGGATTGAATAGAGGCGGCTCAGTGAAGTGGAGAGATCAAGCGCACCGAAAAAGTTGCCAAACACCACATGACGGAATAGTTTGACAGCCTCCTTTATCTCAGCGCGGTCAATTGAACGCTCCTCAACTTTGGGAATGTATTTATCAGCTTTCTGCAGAGCTTTTTTGACGTCTCTGATGCTTTCAAATATATCTTTCTGTTCCATTGCCTTGGTAATTGGCTGCAAAATTACACAAATCCGCTCAAAATAAGCCTATTTGGAGCGTCAATTATTTCTAATAATTGCTACTGCGGCAGATATCGTTCAGGCAGCATGCGGCGCATTTGGGGGCGCGGGCAGTACAGACATAGCGGCCGTGGAGTATGAGCCAATGATGGGCATCAGAGAGTCTGTCATGCTGAAAGTATTTTACAAGTTCCTTTTCAACGCTAAGCGGAGTGGTGCATCTTTCCGGGACAAGACCTATGCGGTGGCTTACGCGGAATACATGAGTGTCAACAGGCATAGCCTGCCCTCCGAATGCCACCGCAAGCATTACATTGGCCGTTTTGCGGCCTACGCCAGGCAGTGAAACCATTTCATCCATGGTCTGCGGAATCTCACCGTTAAACCGCTCGCATACCATACGTGCCATCTCGGCAAGATGCTCCGATTTGGCATTGGGATATGAAACACTTCTTACAAACGGAAATATCTGTCCCGGCGTGGCGGCGGCCATATCCTGAACGGTAGGGAATGCCTTGAAAAGGGCTGGAGTTACCATATTGACACGCTTGTCGGTGCATTGTGCTGAGAGCATCACAGCTACAAGCAGCTCATATGGAGATGAAAAATGCAGCTCAGTGGCGGCTGCGGGATATTCCTTGGCCAGCCTCTGGCTGCATAAATCATATAGTTCCCTCTTTTTCATAGGGAGGGGTTATCAGTTTGCTGCCTCAAACTCCTTGAGGAAACGTACGTCATTCTCTGAGAACATACGCAGGTCCTTGACTTGGTATTTGAGGTTGGTTATACGCTCTATACCCATGCCAAGAGCGAATCCGGTGTATTCCTTGCTGTTTATACCGTTGAGTTCCAGCACATTGGGGTGTACCATACCGCAACCCAGGATCTCAACCCAACCGGTACCCTTGCAGAAGGGGCAACCCTTACCGCCGCAGATGTTGCAACTGATGTCCATCTCAGCTGACGGCTCCGTGAACGGGAAGTAGCTGGGGCGCAGACGTATCTTGGTATCGGGGCCGAACATCTGCTGTGCAAAGTAGAGCAGTACCTGCTTGAGGTCTGTAAAGCTTACGTTCTTATCTACATAAAGGGCCTCAACCTGATGGAAGAAGCAGTGTGCACGATAGCTGATGGCCTCGTTACGATATACACGGCCCGGGCAGATGATGCGGATAGGGGGCTGTGTAACCTCCATTACGCGGCTCTGAACTGATGATGTATGTGTGCGCAGGATGATATCGGGATGTGCCTCTACGAAGAATGTATCCTGCATGTCACGTGCGGGGTGATCCTCAGCAAAGTTCATGGCTGAGAATACATGCCAGTCATCTTCAACCTCAGGACCATCGGCAAGGACAAAGCCCAGACGTGAGAAAATCTCAATTATCTCATTCTTGACAATATTGAGCGGATGACGTGTACCAAGCTCTATAGGATAGGCGGTACGGGTCAGGTCTGGTTTCTCATCAACTGCCTTCTTGGCTTCAAAAGCCTCCTTAAGGCTATTGATCTTCTCCTGAGCCAGGTTCTTGAGCTCATTGAGTTTCTGACCAACCTCACGCTTGCTCTCGGCAGGCACGTTACGGAAATCGGCCATAAGGTCATTGATGGCGCCCTTCTTGCTCAAATATTTAAGTCTAAGTGATTCAAGCTCTTCGGCTGACTGTGCCTTAAGATTGTTTATCTCACTGATTAACTGTTCAATTTTCTCAATCATCTCTGATGCTTTTTTTCGAGGTGCAAAAATAGCAAAAAAGACGCGTAACACCAATTTGTTTGAGTAATTTTGCAGCATGACAATAAGAGACAATTGTTCACTTGCCGACAGGAATACTTTCGGTATGGACGTTAGGGCAGACAGCCTGATTGACTGGGCCTCAACAGATGAACTGAAAAACGTTCTGCATGATATTGAAAAGCCTGTTCTCATGATAGGAGGCGGCAGCAATCTGCTGTTTATGGGTGATTTCAGAGGAACTGTGCTTCACTCAACCATATCATCGATAGAGGTAATAGGTGGTGATTCAGACCACGTCCATGTCAGGGTCGGAGCCGGTGTAGTATGGGATGATTTTGTTGCATGGTGTTCCATAAACGGATACTGGGGCGTGGAGAATCTCTCTGCCATTCCCGGTGAGGTGGGAGCCAGCGCAGTCCAGAATATCGGGGCTTACGGTGTGGAAGCAAAGGATGTTATAGATACTGTCCAAACCATTTGTCTGGCCGATGGCAGTGAGCGTGACTTCACCAATGCGGAGTGCAGGTATGCTTACCGTCAGAGCATATTCAAGAATGAACTGAAGGGACAATATGCCGTTACATATGTTATCTTCACTCTCTCCAAGGCTGCGCAGCCCAAACTTGGCTACGGTGCCATTGCACAGGAGGTGGAGTGTCTGGGTGGCCCCACGCTTGAGAACATCCGCAAGGCAGTCATTGCAATACGTGAAAGCAAACTGCCAGATCCCAAGGTTCTTGGCAATGCCGGCAGTTTCTTTATGAATCCGGTAATAACAGAGCAGGAGTTCAATATAATAAGGAGTAACTATCCCGATGTTCCTTCATATCCGGCATCAGACGGAATGGTCAAGGTTCCTGCGGGCTGGCTGATTGAGAAAACAGGCTGGAAAGGCCGTTCATTAGGTCCTGCCGCAGTATATGAAAAACAGGCTCTGGTGCTTGTAAACAAGGGTGGTGCCACCGGTGCGGATATCAAGCATCTGGCTGACACCATTATTGAAGATGTAAAACAGAAATTCGGAATAACCCTCACGACTGAGGTAAACTATATATGAAACTGACATTTCTTGGAACCGGTACCTCAATTGGTGTGCCTGAGATGCGCTGCCACTGCCAGACCTGCCAGTCAACAGACCCGCATGACAAGCGTCTGCGTACATCGGCCCTTTTAGAAACCGGCACCACTACAGTCATAATAGATTGTGGTCCCGATTTCCGTCAGCAGGCTTTAAGGGTAGGCTTGGAAAAGCTTGATGCTGTGATTGTTACGCATGAGCATTATGACCATATTGGAGGTCTTGATGATCTGCGTCCATACTGCACCACGACTACTATTCCCATCTATGCCGAGAGAAACGTGATAAGTCATATCATGCAGAGTATGCCGTATTGTTTCTGCCGGGAAATCAGCCCTCGTGTGCCTCATATGGAATTATGTGAAATACAACCGGGCAATAAGTTTAAGGTGGGCGATATTGAAATATTGGCCATACGCGTGATGCACGGCAATCTGCCCATACTTGGATTCAGGATAGGCAGTCTCACATATATCACGGATATGAAAAGCATTGACGACGAGAGTTTCAAGCTCATTGAAGGCACAGAGACGCTCATTGTAAACGCGCTCCATACCAAGGAGCATCCCACGCACCAGAATGTGCGCCAGGCAGTTCTGTTTGCCGAGAGAGTAGGTGCAAGGGAGACATATTTTGTGCACATGAGCCATCGTGCCGGCATGCACGCAATCATGAATGCAAAATTCCCGCCCCACGTACAGTTTGCCTACGATGGGCAGGAGATATTAATTGAGAATTGAGAATTGAAAATTGAAAATTTTTGGAGCAGTGAGAGCCATCAAGCTTGCTTGTTTGGCCGTTTCTGTCCCCCGATAACGGGGGAACCGAAGGGGATGTAAAGACCATTGAACGCGACAAAAATCAACGAAGTTAATTAGCCATGCGGTGCGTGGCATTTTACGCAGGTTCTAACGTATTAATTTTCAATTTTCAATTCTCAATTTATATTTTGTAGTCCACAAGAAAATATTACCTTTGTCTCGAATTTTTAGAGGTTTTTTTATTTGACGCACTAATTGGGTGCAAAAACAACACAAAAGTGAATACATTATTCTACCAAATTCTCACTATTCTTGGCTGTCTTGCCCTTTTCCTTTGGGGTATGAGCCTGATGAGCAGCAGCCTTCAGAGATTTGCAGGCAAGGGCCTGCGTTCCTTTATTGAAAAAATGACGTCCAACACCGGTAAATGCCTCTTTACCGGTTTTTTAGTGACCGTACTAGTGCAGTCATCAACCGCAACGACACTTATGCTGGTAAGTTTCGTGAATGCGGGACTCATGACATTACGCAGCGCCATTGGCGTGATTATGGGTGCCAATATCGGTACCACGGTTACGGCATGGCTGTTTGCCGTCAGTATGGACGGTACATTCAGTCTAGGAGCAATTGCAATTCCGCTCATATTCATAGGATTTGTCCTTTCATCATTCTTTAAGAAACAGAAGACCAAGGACTTTGGCTCATTCCTGATAGGATTTGCACTCCTGTTCCTTGGACTCAGCATGGTAAAAGGATATGCAGATCCGTTGCTCCGCAGCGATGCCGTTGCCAATTTCCTGGCTCCGTTGACCCATACAACCTTCAGCACGCTGATATTTATTGTAATAGGTGCTGTAATGACATTCTGCCTGCAGTCATCGGCCGCCGCCACAACCATTGCTATGCTGTTGCTGTCAAGCGGTGTGATTACATTCCCCAATGCAGTGGCATTCATATTGGGTGAAAACATAGGCACCACCATTACATCAAACCTGGCAGCTACATCAACCAATGTCAGTTCCAAGCGTACGGCACGTGCACACCTGGTATTCAACCTGTTCGGTTCAGTACTGGTCATTTTGCTGTTCAGACCGTATATGATGCTGAATGCGCATATCGTTGAGTTGTTCGGATTCCCCAATCCTCTTAGGGCCGATTTCAACATACTCTCCCAGACAGGCCTGCAAGGTGAGGCACTTAAGGCACAGACAGCACTTGCCAGCAGTCTGCCATACAGTGTGGCTATAGTACACACTCTGTTCAACGTTATTACAACCCTTATCCTGGTATGGTTCATACCGCAGTTGGAGAAGCTGGTTATGAAGATGGTACCCAACAAGGAGGAGGAGAAAGAGGTATTCCATCTTGTTTATATCGGAAAAGGTAATGCAAATCTGGCTGAATTGTCAATTACTGAGGCCCGTAAGGAGATAAACCATTATGCTGAGATATGCACCAAGGGATTCGGATATGTGCGTCAGGCCATACATGAGTCTGAGAGTAACAATTTTGAGGAACTCAGGCAGAAACTTGTCAAATATGAGGAGATTACAGACCGCATAGAGTTTGAAATTGCTTCATATCTTAACCAGGTAAGCCAGAATGAGATATCAGAACAGGCACGCATGCAGGTCAAGGCCTATTTCAAGATAATAGGTGAGCTTGAGTCATTAGGCGATTCAGGTGAGGCCATTTCACGTCTGCTGCAGCGTAAGCGTGACCATAGCAAGGTATTCAATGAACTTATGATCAAGCGTATCGATGAGATGCTTGACACCATGCAGAATGCCTATGACGTGATGAATGCCAATCTGGCTATGCTGAACGTATCAGACATATCAAACGCATATCAGGCAGAGGATGCCATCAACGTGATGCGTGACCGCCTGCGTGAGGAGCACCTCAAGAACATGGAGGTCAAATCATACGATTACACCGCTGGCGTTTATTACTTTGACCTTATTCAGGAACTGGAGACTATGGGAGACTTTATGATCAATATCTCTCAGGCTCTGGTGGGACTCAACGTATAAAAAGAGTACAAAAGGGGACGGTTCTGTTTTGTACTCTTTTTATTTACCTGACGTTGCTGCGCAAGGTATTGAGAATGTCATTCTTCATGCGGAGAATCGTCTCTTCAGCCTTGCCCTGTTTGCCAGGTTTATAAAGTTTGTCATACTTGGCCAATCCTAAGTCGATATGCCTGATCGGGAACTTGGCAATATCATCAAGAGGTCCACTGATGGTAACACCCAGACGTATGGGCAACGGACACTTGACAAGTGATACATTATAACTGCAGCTTAAACTCTTGTCAATGTTATGACGTCCGCTTATGATTGCCTCATAATTACCCATGGCTATACGGGTGGGATAGAGGTCAACCTTTCCGTCCAGAACCTGAAGTTCAACATCCAGACTGTCAATGACGTTACGTGCATCCTTGCCCATCAGCAGCTTTTTCTTGATACTGTTGAATACTTCATTGTCCAAGACGACAAGGTCCTTACCTTCAATGGCAGCGGCACCCATCAGTGAATACATTATAGGATAAAAGTCACCGTGAAGCTTGACATCGGGCTCCAGATATGTCTCAGCTGCCAAATGGAACTGTGCCTTTCCCTCAAATGATTTGAGCATAGGTACAACTGAATCCACAGCAGGAATAAGGTCTATCAACTCATCAATCTCAATATCAAGAAGATGGAAGTCAAGTTCCATATAACGGCGTTCCACAGACGGAGTCTTGTAGATGGCAGTGAGCTGCATCTCTGCTGCATTTGATGAGAAGCCTAGCTCCTTGAGTATTATTACACCGTCACGGACTGTTACGTCACCTCCTACATTATTGAACGTATGGTCATTGAATCCGACTTCAGAAAGATTGGTATAAAGGGTCAGGTCTATACCCTTAGGTATCATAATAGGTCCGGCATCAATTGTATCCTGACCGGCTTCAACCTCTGACACCACCTGTTCTGCGGCCTCTACCTCATCATCTGTTGAACCGGTCAGAGCCAAAATTTTATTGATGTCAACATAGTCAGATTCAAGATACAACTCACCTGTAAGCAGGCCTGTACCGTCCAAATATTCACCTATATTATAGACATCGCCCCAAAGCATGATGTCTGAATTATCAATCTCAACGCGGCAGTCATTTATATTGAATCGGCCAAGTGAGAAGTCAAAATCAAGCTGTGGAAGCAGAATAGGTTCATCAAGCATATCAAGCTGACCATCCTCAAATGTCATTTTGATACGCGGATCCCACTTAAGCAGCATATCCTCCTTGGACTCATCATGCTGAGCCATAGCAAGCAGGGTAGTATTACCGAGAGTAGCACTCATCAAACTACCCATTGTGGCAGAAAGTCCGTTGAATGAAACATTGGCCATCATAGCAGTTGTACTCTCTGCGGGTGCTACCGTTATACTGATGTCAGCATTGTCCAATGAACCGAAAATGGTATCCATATCGGCCTTTAGTTTCTCGGCACGGAGGTCAAGCAGGATATTCATCTTGCTGGTCTCTTCAGTTAGACCGGCCACAGATGCATTCAGGTCAAGGTTGTCAAATGATGCATTGATTGTGGTTGAATCTATTATTGAAACTTCCAGATCTGATGCCTGTAAGATGACATCTGCTGTCTCGCGGTCCTTGTCAACGGCAATTTTGCTGGGGTAGGTTATATCGGCCGATAACTTGCCGGAGGCTGCCTTAAGCGAATCATTAAGTGTTGCATCAAGATTCTTTAATGACAACTGGGCGCGGGCATCATCCAATACTGGGCCGTTGTCACCCATGGCGCCTTTCACATTCAGGTCCAGGCCAAGTATTCCATGTACGTCAATGCCATCAAGCGCATCCTTGAATGCATCGGGAATCATGGAAATAAGACGGTCTATATCAAGGTCATGCACGGTCCTGATTCTGGCACGGCCTGCTACAGCCTGCTTGCCGCCTAACGTGCCGTTTGCGCTGAAACCAATCTGCTGGCCATCAATATTTACATTGGCACCTTCCTTGATGGCAAAACGATCGATGTTCTTATTGGTTTCAAGGGGTACGTTAAGGCTCAACGACCATCCGGGTACATATACGTCATTACCCATGGTTACATTCAATGACGGGGTGGCAAAAACGGAATTGAGCGCGATGAAATCACCCTGGATCTTTCCGTCTGCGTTGAATGACACATTATCAGTTATGACACTGATGGGAGATTCACCGCCTTGCTCAAATCTGGTACCCTCAAGGTTCAATGCCAGATTTGAGTTTACATTTGACATATCCAGCTTTAATGCGCCTTCTATATCAAGCAGGACCTTGTCTATTCCGGCCTTGGTGAGTGTTCCTACTGAATCCTCAAGTTCCAGGCTTATTGTACGTGAGTCAAAGTTGAATCCGCTTACATTGATGCTGTCACCGGTAAAGACGGCCTTATCGGCTTTCATGGAAAGCTTGCCTGTAGTTGTGGACATTCCATCTGATGAGAATGAGAGATCAGCAGCGGTCAGATTCAAACCTGCAATAAGATCCTTAAGTCCATCCTTGCCTAAAGCGAAACTGACGTTGTCAGCAATAAACTTAAGGTCATTAAGCGCTGCATCCATGGTTCCGAACTTGGCTGTAGATCCCTGGAGGGTGATTGTAACATCAGCGTCAACATCATCCCCGTATTTTGTCAGATTGCCGTTCAGTTTCAGGGCAGTCATATCAGCGGCGCCGTCAATGGAATCATTCTTTATGGCAGCTTTTACTGATGCCACCTTTATCGTGGTCTTGGCTTCCAGACTGTCATAGTTCAGAAGACCTTTAAGTTCCAGATCAATGTCATTGATGCCGGCATTGATTCCGGATTTGAGATCAATGTATGATGCACTTACATTCTCAATTGATATTTTCTGCAGGTCAGCATAGATATCCATGCCGTCATCATCCTTCTCCGGCTTTTCTTTCTCTTGAGAAGAGCCGAATACATCCAGGTTTGAGCGGCCGTCGGCTGCGGTATAGACGTTGGCAAGGACACGGTCAACATAGAGGTTGGTAAGTATTATCTTACGCTCCTTATATAGGGTCTTGAAATCAACGGTAACTGCAAGCTTGTCTATGGCTGCAAGTGTATCTGAAGGGGATTCTTCCATATCGTCATATATAACAAGACCGTTCAGACGGAATGCCAGGAACGGATATGACTTGACCAGCGTCAGGTCAACATTGTCAATCTTGGCACGGGCAGGGGAGAACTTGTCAATGGCTTTTTCCGCGACAGTGGTCAGTCCGGGAGACGTGAATACCAATATGCAAACCAGCGCAACTAATATAATTATCAAACCCAGAAGAGATCCTAAGGTTATTCCGGTTATCTTGAGGGCCTTTTTAAGCTTCAGATTCATCACTTTGTAAATATTATGATTGACTTAGTGGGATCATTCTTATCATAAGCTTCCATCTTGCTGCCGGACAAAGACTCCAGAACAAATGTGACAAATGTAGTTATTTGTGATTCCGACTCTTCATATTGAGTTACTCTCAATTCGAGTTCATCACCAGACAAACTCCATGTAAAATTCTGTGTTACAATACCTTGAGTACGATTACCAGAATGGTTCTCATGAAAAACATATGACCATGTGCTGGTCCTCCAAGAACCAACCAGCATATCCTCATCATATTCCTTATCCTTACGGCATCCTGCAAACAATACAAGTACCGCGATAAGCACCAATGACAAGCTGAGATAACTCGTTTTCATTATAATGGCTTTGTTAGTTTATACCTTAATTATATATAAAAACCGGGCGAAGTTAATAAATTTCCCTCAATAACAGCATACATCAGAATCATGAAACAAACTTAAAGAGATTTCTGTTATGCAATTACCAAACAAAAGGGTAAATTTGCAGGTCTTTTTAAGGAATTGACTTTATGTTCAGATCAAAAACATGTGGAGAGCTCCGTCTGACCGATGCCGGCACGACCGTGACACTGGCAGGATGGGTGCAGAGAGTAAGAAAAATGGGTGGCATGGTCTTTGTTGACCTGCGTGACCGCTACGGCATAACCCAGCTTGTGTTTGATGATGCTACCGATGCCGCTCTCTGCGAGCAGGCTAACCGTCTGGGACGTGAATACGTGATCCAGGTGACCGGAAAGGTAAGCGAGCGTTCAAGCAAGAACTCCAAGATTCCTACAGGTGACATAGAAATACTGGTTGATAATCTGAATGTTATCAATGCTGCCGATACGCCTCCCTTCACCATTGAGGATGAGACCGACGGCGGCGATGACCTGCGCATGAAATACCGCTATCTTGACCTGCGCCGCCAATGCGTTCGCAAGAACCTGGAACTGCGCCACAAGATGGTTATGGAGATACGTAAGTTCCTGGATGACCTGAACTTCATGGAGGTTGAGACGCCTATCCTTATCAACTCAACCCCGGAAGGCGCACGTGACTTTGTGGTTCCCTCACGCATGAACCCCGGTCAGTTCTACGCTCTGCCTCAGAGCCCCCAGATCCTCAAGCAGCTGCTTATGGTATCAGGATTTGACCGTTACTTCCAGATAGCCAAGTGCTTCCGTGATGAGGACCTGCGTGCTGACCGCCAGCCTGAGTTCACACAGATTGACTGCGAGATGTCATTCGTGGAGCAGGAGGATATCCTGCAGATATTTGAGGCAATGGCCAAGCATCTGTTCAAGAGCATCCTTAACATAGACTTTAAAGAGCCCTTCCAGCGTATGACCTGGCAGGATGCTATGAAATACTACGGCAGTGACAAACCGGACCTTCGCTTTGACATGCACTTTGTTGAGCTGATGGATGTTCTCAAGGGCTACGGATTCGGCGTATTTGACGGTGCTGCATACATAGGCGGTATCTGCGCCAAAGGTGCCGCTACATACACCCGTAAGCAGATTGACGCCCTGACCGAATACGTAAAGCGTCCGCAGATTGGTGCCAAGGGTATGGTTTATGCCCGCGTTGAGGCTGACGGCAGCGTTAAGTCATCGGTCGATAAGTTCTACAGCCAGGAGGTTCTGCAGCAGCTTAAGGCTGCCATGAACGCCGAGGCAGGTGACCTTATCCTGATTCTCTCTGGTGATGACGCCATGAAGACCCGCAAGCAGCTCTCTGAGCTCCGCCTTAAGGTGGCCGACGAGTTAGGTCTTCGCGATAAAAACAAGTTCAAATGTCTCTGGGTGATAGACTTCCCAATGTACGAGTGGAGTGATGAGGAGAACCGCCTGATGGCTATGCACCATCCGTTCACATCACCCAAGCCTGAGGATATTCCTCTGCTGGATACTGATCCCGCAAGCGTTCGTGCCAATGCATACGATATGGTTATAAACGGTATCGAGGTTGGCGGTGGATCCATCCGTATCCATGACAGCAAACTGCAGGCTACCATATTCAAGATTCTGGGTTTCACTCCTGAGCAGGCTCAGGCTAAGTTCGGCTTCCTGATGAATGCCTTCAAGTTCGGTGCTCCTCCTCACGGTGGTCTGGCATTCGGTCTGGATCGCTTAGTCAGCATCTTTGCCGGTCTGGACAGCATCCGTGACTGCATTGCGTTCCCCAAGAACAACTCCGGCCGCGATGTCATGCTCGATGCTCCCGGTCCTCTTGACCAGTCCCAGCTTGATGAGCTTCAGCTCAAGGTTGATTTGAAATAATACGATTGCACCTGCGTAATATAAAGCCGCTTCTCAGTTTTGAGGAGCGGTTTCTTTTTTGCATCCGCAGTACTGTACCCTTATGGGACGCAACGTTCCGTGGCTACTCCGCACTCTTTCGGCCCCTAAACGTCGAACGCCTCCCTTTTAGCCACCTGCGGTGTCTAACGGTCGTTAAACGAAACGCCGTTCTTAACGGGAGCCTCCCGGAGTGCTACGCTTAACGCCACTGCACTGATGGTCCCATAAGGGTACAGTACTGCTCCTGCAAACAGAAACCTTCTACTAATGGAAAGTGTTTGTTTTAGTTTACCTTTTTTAGCATAAATCCCTTGCAGGAATAAAGCAGAAAGCAGAAATTTGCAGTCGAAATTTTTCAGGGTGGGGCGAAATTCCCCGACCGGCGGTATAGTCCGCGAGCCGAAAGGCCGAACCGTTGCGATTACGGTACCGACAGTATAGTCTGGATGGGAGAAGAATTTATGAGTATCAAAACAGTCCTGTCAGGTGTTATCGCGCCTGCAAAACTTGTTTGTGCCAAGGGCATGAACAAGACTTCCGAGTTCAGTTTTTCGGCTATGGCCGGCAGTATGTCATTCAGACTCATCAGGTTTGTGTGCCTATGCGTGTTGTTGTTTGCCAGCGTGGGTGCATCGGCACAGAACACTACCGCATCCATAAGCGGTACAGTGAAAGATTCCGAGGGTGAGCCTCTCCAGGCAGCAGCCGTTGTAGTTACAAACAATGAGACGGGCGCTTTCTATGGCGCTGTAGCCAATAAGTACGGCGTATTCTCGTTATCGGGTCTCAAGCCCGGAAATTATCTGGTAACTGTGTCGTTCCTGGGTTATCAGGATGTGGCTTATGACAACGTAGTGCTCTCTATGGGTAAGGATTACAATTTCAATGTGATACTTAAGGAGGAGGCGCTGAGTATTCCGGTCGTTACCATACGCGGTGAGAGCACACATTTCAATGAGACACGTACCGGCCAGACATACAACCTGAACCGTGAGAGCATGGCGCTGCTGCCGTCAGTTAACCGCAGCATGTTGGATTACACCCGTCTGTCGCCTTACAGCGGCATTGAGAATGCTATGGCAGGGCGTGACGGCCGCGGTACCACGCTTACCATTGACGGCGCTGTTATGAATAACAGTTTCGGTCTCTCTGCCGACCTTCCCGGAGCAGGTACACCTATATCCATCGATGCGGTTGAAGAGATGCAGGTGGCCATTGCACCATACGATGTGCGTCAAAGTAACTTTACCGGCGGCGGTATAAACGTCATCACCAAATCCGGAACAAACACACTTAAGGCAACTGCATACTCATACTTCCATAACGAGAAGATGCGTGGCAATACAATTGACGGCATAGACCTGGGCGATAGGGTAAGCAACAGTAAAACTACGGCAGGATTAACTTTGGGCGGCCCTATCGTTAAGGATAAATTGTTCTATTTTGTCAATGCTGAATATGTTACAACTCCCGGTCCTATAACCGAGTACAAGCTCTCTGATGACGGAGTAGGAGATGATGCTTCAAAGGTGAGCCGCGTAACGGCTGCCGATATGGAGCAGTTCGCAACTGCCCTCAAGGCTTACGGCTACGATGCCGGTGGTTATGACCTTACCAACGGCGACCAGACCAATACCAAGGTTCTGGCTCGTCTGGACTGGAACATCAATAACAACCACAACCTGATGTTGCGTTACAACTGGACCGGCAACAAGCAGTGGAGCACTCCCAATGCAAGAAGTACAGTGGGAGCCAAGGCTGCATCAGAGCGTATATCAAAGAATTCATACGTATTCCTGAACAACTGCTATACTATCAATGACAATGCCTGGTCTGCCGTGGCCGAATTGAACAGTCGTTTAAGCGGTAAAATGAGCAACAAGTTCTCTGCAAGCGTATCGGACGTAAGCAATCTGCGCGGATCGGAATCGGACTGGTTCCCACATATTGACATCCGCAAGGACGAGGATGCATTTATGAGCGCAGGATATGAGCTGTTCACAAACGGTACCGGAAACTATGTACGCACATATAATCTGAGTGATCATATACGCTGGACACTGGCTCACAGCACCATTACGGCGGGTTTGAGCTATCAGTACCAGAAGGGCGCCACCAACTACCGCATGTACGGCACAAGCTACTACCGATACAATTCACTTGAGGATTTCGTAAACCAGGCAGCACCGGCGGCATTCGGTATGACCTACACCTATGACGGAGTTGATGATCCCGCATCACGTACATCATTCGGTCAGACGGCTGCATTCCTACAGGCTGAGTCACACATAACTGACAAGTTTACATTGACTTATGGACTCAGAGCAGACCATATGCAGTACTATGAACCGCTTGAAACCAACGAGTCTTTCAAGGCTCTTGACTGGACCGGTCATTTCTACGCACCCGGACAGGCTCCTGCCGATTACAGTTCACCTGTTATTGACAACGGCAAATGGCCGAAATCAAACATCCAGATATCACCGCGCATAGGATTCAACTGGGATATCAATGACGAGCGCACCCTTAAAATGCACGGCGGTGCCGGTCTGTTCACAGGCAGGATCCCATTGGTGTTTTTTGCCACAATCCCCAACAGCAGCGGCATGTTGCAGAACACTGTAATGTTCACTAATGAGGGTGACGCTTTCCTGAACGGGCTTAAGAACAATTTCCTCTACACGGAGTCATCACTTAGGAACTATATTCAGCAGCAAGGACTTCCCATGACCGCCAACCCCAATCCTGTCCTCAAAGGCGCTTCAATAACTGGTATCGAGAGTGACTTCAAGCTTCCGCAGGTATTCAAGACCTCTCTTGCATTTGATTATGAGCCAGACCTGGCATTTCCGTTGACAGTATCGGTTGAGGGTATCTACAACAAGGATATCAATGCTGTGTATATAGAGAACTACAATCTTCCGGACGAAAATGCCGCATCGCGCTTTAATGGTGCCGATAATAGATTTAACTACAACACTGTAGCTCCTGTAAATTCTACCGTTTCAAAATCGGGTGGTGCAATGGTCATAAGCAACACCGACAAGGGATACAGCTGGTCATTAGGAGCAACCGTAAAGGCTGAGCCTGTAAACAACCTTAAGACGGAGATTTCATACATACACCAGGTCTCCATGTCGGTTCAGGATATGAAGGGATCTGCACTGAATTCCGCATGGGGCAATACACCCAACGTAAACAGCCCCAACGAACTGGTTCTGCGTCCGTCGGCCTATGTCATTCCCGATAAGGTTTCGGCAATGGTAACATACCGATTCGGATACTCCAGAAACAGGTTCATGAGCACTGAGGCAGGTCTGTTCTACACTGGTTATTCGGCAGGAACTTACAGCTACACCTATACAAATGACATGAATGGTGACGGTATCGCCAATGACCTGATCTGGATCCCTGCAAACAAGGAGGATATCAGGTTCGTGGCCAATGGTTCAATCACCGCAGAGGCACAGCAGCAGGCTTTCTGGGACTTTGTAAACCAGGACGGTTATCTGAGCAGCCATAAGGGTGAGTATGCCGATGCAAACGCTGCCCGCATGCCTTGGCTCAACCGTTTTGACCTGCATCTGGCCCAGAACTTCAACATAGCTGCACTGAGAGGCTCCAAACGCAGCAACGAGACCCTCCAGCTCTCTCTGGATATCATGAACGTAGGCAACCTGCTCAATAGCAGCTGGGGCGTCATGCAGACTCCTGCAGCCTGCAACAACGGCAAGATTCTGACTATGTATGCAGACAATCAGGGTAAGCCTATATTGGATGCAGAGGGACGTCCGCAGTTCACGATGGCCACAAACAAAGAAGGCCTTGTTTCCAAGACCTTCGATATGGATAAATCCAACACCAACTGCTGGTACCTCCAGCTGGGAATAAAACTGATTTTCGACTAAAAAAGTACAATTGGGGCCTGACCCCAATTGTACTTTTTTAGATGCAGAGCAGGGCTATAGAGACCGCAGCGAGTACTATTCCGAGTATTTGGTGCGGTCTTAGTTTTTCACCGTATGCCAACCAGCCTACAATAGCTCCAATGGCTACAATTCCGATGTTATGGATGGGGAACAGGAGTGAGGAGTCAATTGTCTTCATGGAAAGCATCAGGGTGTATGTACAACCATAGTTTATTACACCCAGTGAAGCGCCTCCCAGAATATTCTTAAATGATACCGGAACTCTCTTACCATCGGGACCTTTTTTAAAGAACGAATAGCTGCAAATGAGCATTGCAAAGAAGAATATTCCAGCCGTAGCAAGTGATATCTCGCTGTTTATATCGTGCTCAGGGCATCCGGCGTTGGATGTGGTGATATGATACTGGAGAACCTTCATGGCCGAATTGCTCAAACCAAATGACAGGAAAACGGTTACGGGAGCCAGTATGTCGCGCAGAGACAGCTTGTGGCCGGCACCATCGGACTTGCCTTTCCATATGGTCATACTCATGGCAACCAATACAAGGGCAATGATAAGCCACTTGGGCTTGGCGCTGCCTTCAATCAACAGGAACGTGACGATTATGGGTATTACCATCGATGCACGGCTGCAAACCGTTGATATTGCAACACCTACACGGCGGGTGGAGTCGGAAAGAACCACCATTCCGGCCATAAAAATCAGCCCGAGGAAGATTACCGGGATAAACCAATCGGCCTTTATGGGGTTGACCACTATCTCACCATTGAGCGAGAATAAGACTCCCAGTATGAACGCGGTCATATAGTTGAAGAATATGGCCTGATGGGAGTCTATGTTGAAACGTTGGAATATCTTGAATGAGATGGAGAACATTGCGGCGCAGATGGTCGCAATAATCAGAAACAGAATACCTACAAGTGTCATAATTGGTTAGGTGTCTTTATTAATTGGGTAAAGATAGAAAAAGAATCTATTATTATCACTAACTTTGCACACTGAAATGATTGTTATTTGTTATTGAAATGAAAGCATTAAAGATTTTTGCAGCTGCAGCCATGGTTATGGCTATGGTAGCTTGCACAGGAAACAAAACACAGAAAGTTATGACAGACCGTGAACCCGCAAACATTATGGTAGTGGTTGACCTTCAGAAGGATTTCATTGACGGAAATCTTCCCGCAACTGATGGCACCCGCGTTGTTGAGCCCATCAAGTCAAAGCTTACGGCATTTGACAGAGTTTATTTCACTCTTGACTGGCACCCATGGAACCACTGCTCATTCAAGGCTAACGGCGGAATATGGCCGCAGCACTGCGTACGCTATACCGTAGGCGCAGCACTTCCTGACGGCATTCTGGATAATCTGAATATTGATAATGTTGAGTTCCTGCCCAAGGGTATGGCTCAGGACAAGGAGGAGTACGGTCAGTTTGAGAATACCAAGGCCGATGACCAGACTCTTTTTGTAAAGGGTGACAAGGTTGTGGTATGCGGTATCGCTGCTGAGTACTGCGTTCTTGAGACTCTCAAGAACCTGGTCCGTCTGAGCAAGGAGGTAGGTTTTGAGCTGTCAGTCTATCTGGAGGGCGTAGCATCAATAGAGAGCAACGAGCCTCTGGTTGCATACATGAACGAGAATAATATAAAGATTTATAAATAAGGATTTTATGGAGAGCACTATAGTAAGGAGTGTGCTGGAGAATGACCTCTACAAATTCTCCATGTCATACTATTACCAACGGACCACTCCGGAGGGAATAGGCACATTCAGTTTCAATGACCGCAACGGCATGAAATTCACGCCGGAGTTTGTGAATCTCTTACGTAAGGAGTTCAAGAAACTGGAGACGCTGGCCCTGACCGATGAGGAGTTCAACTGGTGTCTCTCCAATATCTATTTCATACCTCAGTGCTATTTTGAGTGGCTCAAAGGATTCCGTTTCAATGCCGATATCATTGATATCTCGCTTGATGAGGAGGGCCACTTGCACATTGAGGCAAAAGACCTTATCTACAAGGTTACTCTGTATGAAATACCCATTCTGAGTACGGTATCTGAAGTATATTACAAGATATATGAGAAGACAGAACCGGATTGGGCATACATAGACAGCCAGCTTGAGAAGAAGGTTGCCATATCAAATGAGAACAAGCTCAAGTTTGCCAACTTTGGTATGCGCCGCCGCTATTCACGCGAGGTTGAGGATCATGTAACCGAGTATCTTACACGCCATGCAAAGTATTTCATAGGCTCATCTACCGTATATTTCGCAATGAAATACCAGTCTATCCGCAAGGATCTGAAGCCTATAGGCACCATGGCGCATGAGCTGATGATGGCTACGGCCGCATTCATGGGTCCCAAGGAGGCAAACTACTACGTTATGCGCCACTGGGCTGAGATATTCGGAGGTAATATGGGTACAATGCTGCCTGACTGCTTCACAACCCGTGTGTTCCTGCGTAACTTCTCACTGGATATGGCTAAGCTGTACGATGGCGTACGCCACGACAGCGGTGATCCGTTTGAGTTCGGTGACAAGATCATATCCAAGTACGAGTCATACCATATTGACCCCATGACAAAGTCAATAGTATTCAGCGATGCTCTTGACTTTGACCGTGCTCTGGCCATCCAGAAGTACTTTGAGGGCCGTATCAAAGTATCATTCGGCATCGGAACCAACCTGACAAACGATGTAGGTACTGTTGATCCGCTCAACATCGTGATGAAGCTCAAGACCTTCCAGGTTAACCCGCGTCAGCATGTTTACCGCTGCGTAAAGCTGTCTGATACTCCGGGCAAGGAGCTTGGCGATCCCGATGAGGTTCATTCTTACAAAGTCATACTGGGCTTGATTTGACACAATAGTGAAGGTTTAGCTCGACGAAGTCACTGTCCCCCTGTGCCACTGCTCCAAAAATTCTCAATTCTCAATTTTCAATTTTCAATTTAAATGCATACCTTTGCAGGCACATAATAAAGGTGATGAACATCAAGAACGTTATTGATGCCCTT
Organism: Bacteroidales bacterium UBA1182; assembly: GCA_002310015.1. Classification (GTDB taxonomy): domain Bacteria; phylum Bacteroidota; class Bacteroidia; order Bacteroidales; family Bacteroidaceae; genus Colenecus. The sequence goes on along the minus strand of DBYQ01000090.1, from coordinate 16,982 downwards.
GAGAGATTCGCGCCTCTGCCACTGCAGGATGATTATGATAATTCAGGCTTGCAGGTTGGAACTACAGAGACCGAAGTTTCAGGGGTTTTATTGTGTCTGGACGTGACCCGTCAGGTTGTAGATGAGGCCATCAGGAACGGATGCAATATGATTATTTCACACCATCCGCTGCTGTTCCGTCCGCTTAAGAAACTTACTGATGACAACATCGGCAGCATAGTAATGGATGCCGTGCGTGCCGGAATAACCATCTACGCAAGCCACACAAATCTGGATAACGCATCCAAGGGTGTAAACATGCGCATTGCAAACGTTTTGGGATTGACTGATGTCAGACCTCTTGACGAGCAGCCTGACGGCAATGGCGCCGGTATCATCGGACTATTTAAAGAGCCCATGACAGAACAGGAACTGTTGGCTCAAATCAAAGAAAAGTTCGACGTAGCGTGCATCAGGCACAACGGCTCTATGGGCCGTAAGATAAGCCGAATGGCCGTATGCGGTGGAGCAGGGGCATTCCTGGCTGATAAGGCCGTAGAGCAGGGTGCTGACGCCTTTATGACCGGCGAGATAGGCTATCACCGCTTCTTTGGATATGACGGTGTGATCAAACTGATTGAGACCGGCCATTTTGAGAGTGAGCAGTTTACGGTGGATCTCATAGCCGATATCCTTAAGGAATCATTCCCGGAGCTTAAGGTCATAAAGACCGCCAACAAAACGAATCCCATCAACTATTACATAGGATAACAAACATAAACACATATAATTATGGCTACAAACACTAAGAAAGACCCGAGTGAGTACTCAGTAGAGGAGAAACTTCAGTCTCTGTATCAGCTTCAGACAATGCTGACTGAGATTGACAAGATCAAGACATTGCGCGGTGAGCTTCCTCTTGAGGTTCAGGACCTGGAGGATGAGATTGCCGGCTTGACAACACGTATTGAGAAGGCTAGTTCTGATGTCGTTGAGATGACCAAGGGCGTTGCTGAGAACAAGAACGTCATTGAAGTATCAAAAGCTCAGATAGCAAAGTATCAGGAGCAGCAAAACCATGTAAGCAACAACCGTGAGTTTGATTCACTCAACAAGGAGATTGAATTCAAGAACCTTGAGGTTGAGCTTGCAGAGAAGCGTATCCGTGAGTTTACATCAGCCATCAACGCCAAGAAGGATGATATTGAGGCTAACAAGGCTCTGGTAGAGGAGAAGAAGCAGGATCTTGAGATCAAGAAGTCTGAGCTCCAGGAGATCATTGAGGAGAACCGTCAGGAGGAGGAGAGACTGCGCGAGAGATGCAAGGCTCTTGAGCTGAACATTGAGCCCCGTCTGCTCACATCATTCAAGCGTATACGCAACAATACACGTAACGGTCTTGGTATCGTTTATGTACAGCGTGAGTCATGCGGCGGTTGCTTCAACAAGATTCCGCCACAGCGTCAGCTCGATATCCGCATGCGCAAGAAAATCATCGTTTGCGAGTACTGCGGACGTATCATGATTGACCCCGAACTTGCAGGTGTAAAGGAGGAAGTTAAGCACGTTGAGACTCCCAAGCGCCGCACCCGTAAGGCTGCAGCTGAGGACGAAGATTAAATCAGAGCTCATCATAAGCTGGAATATCCTGCAGGAAACAATACTTTCCTGTGGGATATTCCATTTTTATGCAGTAGTGTTTGAGGCCATTGCTAACAATGAGATAATCTACGTGTAGGACCAGGTTGTATCTGGCTATCTGGTCAAATACTTTCTGTGTAAGAGTTACAGTAGGGGCTTTATACTCTATTATCACCTTGGGCTGTCCGCTCTTGTCATACACCACAGAGTCACATCGGCGGCTCATTCCATTCAATTCAATGCCTTGTTCGTTTGCGATATGCGAGATGGGGTAGCCTTTATAGTTAACTAAGTATGACACAAATGATTGGCGAACATTTTCCTCGGGCGTGAGTGAGGTCCACAGCTTGCGAACGGGGTCCCAGATTAAAATCTTACCATCCTGTTCGGATATTTTCGGGTCAAATGGTGGCAAATTCAGATTTTGAATCATATCTTTGTATAACGCAACTCCAATACTATTTTTTGTAGTAGTGCGAAGTTAATAAAATGAATTGAAATGGCAACATCAGGCTCAGCATACAGACAGATTCTTAAGGAACTGGAAAACGGGAATTATAAGAACATTTATTACCTAATGGGTGATGAACCGTTCTTTATAGATTCCATAGCCGATTATATAAGAGAAAACGCACTTCCGGAAGAGGCCCGGGACTTTAATCAGATGGTACTCTACGGCAATGAGACCACTATGAATGAGGTTATCCAGAGGGCACGTGCATATCCGATGGGAGCTGAAAGGCAGGTTATCATAGTAAAAGAGGCTCAGCACCTGATGAAAAAGGATTCCGATACGGGGCCTACATCACCGTCTGAGATACTCTCTGCATATCTGCAACATCCGCAGCCAAGCACAATCCTGGTATTCTGCCACAAGAACGGCACTCTTGACAAACGCAAGAAAATCATTGCTGTGATAGAGAAAAGCGGCGTTCTTTTTGAGTCCAAGAAGATTAAAGACGATGTTCTGCCACAGTTTGTAGAAGAGTTCCTTAGCGAGCATAATATCAAGATGAGCTCCAAGGGCATATCAATGATGTGCGAGTCTGTAGGAACTGATCTGAGCCGCATGAACAGCGAATTGGACAAGCTTATAACCGCTCTGCCTCAAGGACAGCAGGAGATTACTCCTGAATTCATTGAGGAGCATATTGGAATAAGCAAGGACTTCAATATCTTTGAATTCAAGGATGCCATAATCAACAAGAATGTACTTAAGGCCAACCAGATTGCAGCATATTATGAGAGCAACCCCAAAATGTACCCCATGCAACTGGTTACAGCCGCCATATTCCCGTATTTTGCCAATCTGATGCTCGCATTTTATGCTCCAGACAAGACAGACAAGGGTATAGCAGAGCAGCTTGACCTTAAAAGCACCTGGGGAGTAAGGGATTACATAACCGGTATGCGTAACTATACAGCCACACAAACCATGCAGATAATAAGCACTATCCGTAAATATGATGCCAAATCAAAAGGGGTAGAGGCTACTGCAAACACTGGCGAAGGGCTGCTTAAGGAGTTACTTTACCTGATTCTGCATTGATTTCTCAAATTTTTGATTTTTCGGACAAGAGTAGGAGTTCGTTCCAAATTTTAAAATCTCAGCGATTTGGATTTTTTTAGGCTGTCGGAATGGCAGCCTTTAATTTTTATTAACATATACATTTGGCATATTTTTAACCAAAGCACCATTTGTTTCGCACACTAAAAAGGTGCAACTAAACAACATTTGTCATAGCACCACTTGATGCACCAATGAGATCCCTGAGACATCTTGAAAATATACAGAATTGCATACAAAAACATCAAATTCTAATAATTAATTGAGAATCAGAGTATAAACAATACATTAATTAAACCTGTACAATAGGATTTGATTTTTTAAAATGCATAAAGGGAAAAACCAGACAAATAGAAGGATTTATTAGGGAATAATTAATATATAATCAATCATTTAAATAAAGAAATCAAACCTAATTCAAACCTGCAGGACGCTTATTTTATCGGTTACTGGTGCCATTTACAAAATGCATGCAAACAAATGGAAAAACAAACAAATGTTTTGTTGTAAAATTCAATACAAATGTTTACTTGCGTAAAACAAAAAATCATCATACATTTGTTTCGGGCAAAAAATTCATCAAAACAGGCATGAAAGAGAGACTGATAGAATTGATGCAATTGCTGAACTGTACGCCAACCCAGTTCGCGAATGCAATCGGAGTACAAAGAGCAACACTCCAACATATATTAAATGGCAGAAATGAACCAAGTCTGAAAATTATAATGGCTGTTCATGACAGTTTTCCTCAAGTTGACCTTGAATGGCTATTATATGGAAGAGGTAATACGTTTGGCGAGACGTCTCCGCAAAAACAGGATAACAATGATTACCCCCTGTTTCCGGGCATGGAGAGCACAGTTTTTCCCGCCCACAGTAAAGAAAATTCTGATTTTTTAAATCTCAAAGAGGAAAAAGGCCCCTTGAATACACGCAAAAAAACTAATAATAAAGGAGTTAGCACTGACGCAAACAACACATTGAACAATACCCAAAAGAGAATAAAAGAGGTGGTTATTTTCTTTGAAGACGGTACTTATCAAAAAATTTCAACAGAATTAAAAAAATAATACGGTTTTTTTGATTTTTTTAAATTTGATGTTTATATTTGCTCAAAACAAACCAATTAATGTAAGGCTATGAAAAAATATCTATTTGCAATTCTTTTAACCGCACTCTGTCTGACAGGATGCCGTTCAAGCAAAGAAGCATCAAAATCAAATCAGAATGAGGTTTGGCAGACACTGCTCGTTAAGCAGCTTGAAGCAGAGGTTAAAGACCAGATTATTACCGTAAAGTATAACAATGGCACCACCCTGTGCTACAAGATCCTGGATAATTTTGGAAATGTTTCCCTCACTTGGGACAGGACAAATGACCGCAAGAACTTTGATGATGGTCCAAGTGCTTACAAAGGAGACGTCAGCATTCCGTCTTTCATCACCACCGGTGCTAATGATGACTTCACATTCCGTGTAGTTGAAATTGACCAAAATGCATTCTATGGGTGCACAGAGGTAACATCGGTTGATATACCTTTCAGCGTAATGCGTATAGTCAACGATGCATTCTCAGGCTGTTCAGGTATCAAGAAGTTTACTGTTAACGAGAACAACCAGTCATACAAGGATGTTGACGGAGTTCTCTTCAGCAAGGATAACAAGATGCTTATCAAATATCCTGCCAAGAAACAGCTGACTGATTATGTTATCTCTGAAGAGGTTTCATTCATCTGCACTGCCGCATTTATGGATAACACCTATCTGAGAAAGGTGTTTGTAGGCAACTTTGTAACCGCCATAAGCGACTTTACATTCAAGAACTGCACATCACTTGAAGAGGTTGAGTTAGGTGGTAACGTGAGAATAATCGGTGCTGAATCATTCAAGAACTGCCCCAAGCTCTCACTTATCAACGCACGCGGTTTATTCCCACCCCACAACAGCCCCACCGTATTTGACGATGCCACAAAGCAGAACGCCAAGTTGTATGTGCCCAGGGGCCAGATGTTCAACTACAAAAGACGTCTGGAGTGGAGAGACTTCAAGAACGTACAGGAATACTAATCAATTGAAAATTGAAAATTGAAAATTGAAAATTATAAAAATGGCTTGGAAGATCTCCAAGCCATTTTTAATGTCGCGGGTTTTACGCAGCTACGTGTTAATTAAAAACTGCGTTTTTGATTTTTGTCGCGTTCAATGGTCTTTACACCCCCTTCGGTTCCCCCGTTATCGGGGGACAGAAACGGTCAAACAAGCAAGCTTGATGACTCTCGCTGCTCCAAAAATACTCAATTTTCAATTTTCAATTCTCAATTAAAAAAATTACTTTCGCGGTACATTTTATAAATATGAAGAAGTTCCAAACAGATATGCTTGTGGCCAGCAACGTTATGGTTGCTCCCCGCGCCACACTTCTAACCCTACAGTATCCTGATACGCTTCCGGATATGATTGCCGGACAGTTTGCCGAACTGCAGGTTCCATCGGCCAAAGTACTTTTACGCCGTCCTATCTCAATACACGCCATAAACCGTGACAAGAACCTTATAGAGTTCCTTATCCAGATTGTAGGAGAAGGCACAGAATCACTCTCTGCGCTTAAGGCTGGCGACAGCATCAACGTATTGTTGCCACTGGGAAACGGTTTCAACTACCGCAGCACCCACGTCTCAAGACCTCTGCTTATTGGTGGAGGCGTCGGTGTTGCTCCGCTTCTGTTCTTGGGTCAGGAATTTGCTGAGCATGGAATCAGGCCTATATTCCTGTTTGGCGGACGTAACGAGTCTCTGATTCTGCGCAAAGAGGAATTCATGAAATACGGCGACCTGTTCATGACTACAGAGGATGGTTCTGCCGGTGAGAAAGGCTTTGTTACCAATCACAGCCTCCTGTTTGAAAGTGAACAGTTTGACAGGATCTATGCCTGCGGCCCCACACCCATGCTCAAGGCTGTAGCACGCTGGGCAAAAGAACATGAAACAGCATGTGAGGTGTCACTTGAACATCGTATGGCATGCGGAATAGGAGCCTGCCTTTGCTGTGTTGAAGATACAGCTGATCAGGGTAACGTGTGTGTATGTAAAGAAGGTCCGGTTTTCACAATAGACAGACTGAAATGGTTCAACTGAATACAAAGATAGGCTCTCTTGAGCTCAAAAACCCGGTAATGACCGCATCTGGCACATTCGGGTACGGCACTGAATATGCTGATCTCATGGATATCAGCCGTCTGGGCGCAATAATAGTAAAAGGTACTACACTCAACCCCCGTCAGGGCAATCCGTATCCCCGCATGGCAGAGACCCCATCAGGCATGCTCAATGCCGTAGGATTGCAGAACAAAGGCGTGGATTACTTTGTTGACCATATCTACCCGGAAATTAAAAAAATCCAGACAAATATCATTGTAAACGTTTCCGGTTCATGCATTGATGATTACGTCCAGACTGCCAGCATAATCAATACTCTCGATGTTATTCCAGCCATAGAACTCAACATATCATGCCCAAATGTAAAGCAGGGCGGAATGGCGTTCGGAGTAAAGCCGGAGAGCGCAGCCCAAGTAGTGAGTGCTGTGCGCAAAGCATATGATAAGACATTGATTGTCAAACTTTCACCCAATGTCACCGATATAACAGAAATAGCACGTGCAGTTGAGGCTGCCGGTGCTGACAGCGTATCACTCATCAACACCATGCTGGGTATGGCTATTGATGCCGAGAAGCGCAAACCGATTCTTTCAACCATTACCGGGGGTATGAGCGGGCCGGCGGTTAAACCTGTGGCTCTGCGTATGGTTTGGCAAACTGCAAAAGCAGTAAAAATTCCTGTCATTGGCTTGGGTGGAATATGCTCCGCTACTGACGCCGTTGAATTCCTCCTGGCCGGTGCCTCTGCAATCCAAATCGGTACTGCAAACTTTATTGATCCATCCATCTCGGAGAAGGTGATTGACGGCATCGAGGCTTACCTGCAGCGCCACGGCTTCAACTCCGTCCAGGAAATCATCGGAGCCTTGGAAACCAATTGAAAATTGACAATTGAGAATTGAGAATTAATACGCAGAACCTGCGTAAGACTGAAGAAGGCCTCGTTATTCACGAAGCCTTATTTCTTTTATTTATTCCACGCAGGTGCGTTGGATTTAATTCTCAATTTTCAATTCTCAATTTCAATTTCAGCACAAATGGAGTCTGTCTCCAATTGTATCATTTCAGGAGGTCGGGACGGAGCTTTTTTGTACGGTCAAGAGATTGCTGGAATTCCCAATCGTCGATAAGGGCTTGATTGCCTGACAATAAGACGTCTGGAACGCGCCAGCCTTTGTATTCGGCGGGACGGGTATAGACGGGTGGAGCCAGGAGGTTGTCCTGGAAACAGTCGGACAGGGCTGACTGCTCATCGGACAGGACACCGGGAATAAGACGTACTATGCTGTCTGTCATTACCGCGGCGGCAAGTTCGCCTCCGGTAAGGACGTAATCACCGATGCTTATCTCACGGGTAATGAGATGCTCACGTATGCGGTAGTCTATGCCTTTGTAGTGACCGCACAGGATTATCACGTTCTCAAGCAGTGAGAGGCTGTTGGCAATCTTCTGGTTGAACTGTTCACCATCAGGTGAGGTGTAAATTACCTCATCGTAGTTGCGCTGTGACTTCAGATCGGTTATTAGACGGTCAATGGGCTCAATCTTCATTACAAGACCGGCACATCCGCCAAAGGGGTAATCATCGGTCTTATGATGCTTATCAGTAGTGTAATCCCTTATGTCATGCAGATGTATCTCGGCAAGACCGGCTTTCTGGGCACGTGCCATCATTGAGCAGTTGAAGAAGCCCTCAAGCATATCAGGGAATACTGTAAGAATATCTATACGCATACGCACATTGTACCGTTTCTGTCCGCAAAAATACAAATTTTATGAGTAAATTCGCGGTTTGAAAACGGTACTTTCAACACAATCCCGCAAATGAGCGAAACTGAACGGATAACAGAACTGCGTGAACTGCTCCACAGATACAATAATCTGTACTATGTGCAGAACGCTCCCGTCATATCCGATATCGAGTTTGACCAGCTCATGCACGAACTCATAGACCTGGAGGAGAAGCATCCGGAGCTTTATGACGCAAATTCACCCACACAGCGTGTAGGAAGCGATATAAGCAAGGGATTTGAGCAGGCAGAGCACCGTTATCCGATGCTTTCACTTGACAACACCTACAGTGAGCAGGAGGTCCGTGAGTTCTTCCAGCGCATAAGCGGATTGCTCAATGAACCGTTTGAGATATGCTGCGAACTCAAGTATGACGGCCTGTCCATTTCACTGATTTATGAGGATGGCAAGCTGGTGCAGGCTGTAACGCGCGGAGACGGCGTGAAGGGCGATATTGTGACCGATAACGTTCGCACTATCAAGTCTGTACCGTTGGTGCTCCAGAAAGGCAACTATCCACGCGAATTTGAGATACGCGGTGAGGTGCTTATGCCTTGGACATCATTTGAGAAACTTAATGCCGAGCGCGAGCAGCAAGAGGAGCCGCTGTTTGCAAACCCCAGGAATGCAGCATCGGGCACACTCAAACTGCAGAATCCGCAGGAGGTGTCACGCCGCCAGCTGGATTCATATCTTTACTATCTGCTTGGTGAGCAGTTGCCGTTTGACGGCCACTATGAGAACATGATGGAGGCTGCCAAGTGGGGTTTCAAGGTATCGGACCACATGAAGAAATGCACCACCATTGAGGAGGTGCTTGACTATATAAGCTATTGGGACACAGAACGTAAGAACCTGCCTGTGGCTACCGATGGCATTGTTCTCAAGGTCAACTCCCTGCGTCAGCAGCGCAACCTGGGTTTCAAGGCCAAATCACCGCGCTGGGCCATTGCATACAAGTTCCAGGCCGAGAGGCAACTTACCAGACTTAACAGTGTATCTTATCAGGTGGGACGCACCGGCGCAGTAACCCCGGTGGCTAATCTTGACCCTGTTCAGTTGTCAGGAACTATCGTTAAGCGTGCCACACTGCATAATGCAGACATCATAAAGGGTCTGGACCTGCATATAGGCGATATGGTCTATGTGGAGAAGGGCGGTGAGATTATCCCCAAGATTACAGCCGTGGATATGGATTCACGCTCAATTCTGATGGGTGATCCCGTACGTTTTGCCGATGTCTGCCCTGAATGCGGTACTAAACTGATCCGATATGAGGGCGAGGCCGCATACTATTGCCCCAACTCAATCAGTTGCCCGCCGCAGATTAAGGGCCGCATAGAGCATTTTGTGAGCCGCAAGGCCATGAACATAGACGGCTTGGGCACCGAGACCATAGACCTGTTCTACCAGGCAGGCCTGATAAAGGATATTGCTGACCTTTACACACTTAAGGCAATGGATATCTGCCGCCTGGAAGGGCTGGGAGAGAAATCGGCCGTAAGTATAGTACACGGCATAGAGGACTCCAAGAAGGTTCCGTTTGAGCGGGTTCTGTTTGCAATAGGAATCCGTTTTGTAGGCGAGACCGTAGCCAAGATACTGGCACGCGCATTCAAATCCATGGAGGCGCTTGAGAACGCCACTATGGAGCAGCTTACAGCGGTAAACGAGATAGGCACCAAGATTGCCCAGAGCATTGTCTCATTCTTTGCCGATGAGCGCAGCCGTGAGCTGGTTAACAGGTTGAAAGAGTTCGGCTTGCAGATGGAACTGACAGAGGATCAGACTCAGGGCGGCACAGAACTCCTGTCAGGCAAGACCATTGTGATAAGCGGTGTATTCAACCACCATTCGCGTGATGAGTACAAGGCTTTGATAGAGCGCCACGGAGGCAAGAATGCCGGCAGCATATCGGCCAAGACATCATTTGTGCTGGCGGGTGACAACATGGGGCCTGCCAAACGCGAGAAAGCACAGGAGCTTGGCATTAAGCTGGTAAGTGAGACTGAATTCCTGGAAATGATTAATGAAAAAATAACAACTATAACATCCAATGAACTACTCTTACCCTTTTAGGGGATTAGGCGTGGCCCTGGTCACACCTTTCAGACAGGATGGTCAGATTGACTTTGACAGACTGACCACAATCGTGGAAAGCCTCATAGCAGGCGGAACCGATTTCCTGTGCGTGCTCGGAACAACAGCCGAGACTCCCACACTTACATCCGATGAACGCCTTCAGGTGATTAATTTCGTCATAAAGCTGGTTAACGGCCGCATACCTATAATGGTGGGCTGCAGCAGCAACTGCACAGCTGCCGCCGTTGAGCAGGTCAAACAGTATCAGTTTGATGGCATTGACGCTATTCTGAGCGCCGTACCATTCTATAACAAGCCGTCACAGGAGGGTGTATATCGTCACTTTGCTGAGATAGCCAAGGCATCAAGCAAGCCCATTATACTGTATAACGTTCCCGGACGCACAGGCATCAACATGACAGCCGATACCACACTGCGCATAGCACGTGAGTTCAGGAACGTGATAGGAGTAAAGGAGGCATCGGGCAAGATGGATCAGATAAATGAAATCATCAAGGGCGCTCCTGAGCACTTCAAGGTGATATCAGGTGATGACAGCTTAGCCATGGAATCCATTCATGACGGTGCTGTAGGCGTGATATCAGTTGTAGGCAATGCGCTGCCCAAGACATTCGGCCAGATGATTCATCTTACCATTGAGGGTAAGCTAGGTGAGGCTACAGCCATCCATAAGGAGTTTGAACCCGTATATGGTCTTCTCTTCAAGGAGGGTAACCCAAGCGGCGTAAAGGCCCTCATGGCACATCAGGGCAAGCTTGAGAATGTGCTGCGCTTGCCAATGGTACCAGTCAGCGACGCTCTGAATAAGGAGATTGTTGAAGGATATGCACCTTTCAAGGAATGAGCAGATTCCTTAAATACGCAATCCTGACAGCCGGACTTATCATATCCTGCAAGCATAACAGCCAACCCGTAGAGCCGGTTGCCGATGAGCCCGTTGAGGTTCTTCCGCAGCCGGTTTACCGTTGGGGTGTAAACGTTGACAGCCTGGATATCGTGGACGGCATTATTGGCCGCAATGAGTTGCTCTCCAATATCCTGTTCAAATACGGCGTGTCGGCACAGACCATACATTTTCTTGACCGCTCATCGGACAGCACGTGGAGCGTACGCAAGATACAGTCCGGCAAACCATATCATATTATCCGTGACCGCGACTCACTGGCCACAGCCCGCTATTTTGTATATGACATAAACAGTGTTGATTATGCGGTCTATTCCTTGACTGACAGTATCTACGCTTATCGCGGCGCATTACCCGTTGACACCGTTGAGAAATACATAAGCGGAAGCATACAGTCATCACTCTGGAACGCCATGATAGAACAGGGGGCTTCGGCCGACCTGGCAGGTACGCTGGCCGATGTATATTCCTGGACCATTGACTTCTTTGGCATCCAAAAGAATGACTCATTCTCAGTCTATTACCAGGAGTTGTATGCCGATACGGTCAGAGTGGCTACAGGCAATATCCTGGCTGCAAATTTCATAACATCGGGCACCAACCATTATGCCTTCCGATATACATACCATAATGAGCGCGGTGAGTATTTTGACGAGCAGGGAACCAGCCTGAGACGTGCATTCCTGAAAGCACCTTTGAGTTACTCCCGCATTAGTTCCAGATTTTCAGAGGCCCGTCTGCATCCCATCAAGAAGATTGTCCGCGCACATCACGGCGTGGATTACGCTGCACCGTCAGGCACACCCGTATATTCAGTGGGTGACGGCGTAGTCATCACAAAAGGTTGGGATAGTAAAGGTGGTGGCAACTACCTTAAGATTAAGCACAATTCAACATATACTACTGAGTATATGCACTTAAAAGGATTTGCAAGCGGTATCAGCCAGGGAACTCATGTATCGCAAGGACAACTGATAGGATATGTTGGCATGACAGGCACGGCAACAGGTCCTCATCTGGATTACCGTGTATTCAAGAACGGCACTGCTATTGATCCGCTCCGCATGGACCTGCCGGCTGTTGATCCGATTGCTCCCGATGATATGCCGCAGTACATTAATTCCATTAGTGGATATATGAAAAAAGTGGGGCTTGCAGTTCCTGACAGCACCCAGATAAGCGCCATTGCATCAGATACCATAACAAACTTGCAATCAAATGATTAAGAACGTAATATTTGACTACGGCAACGTTCTGATTGACTGGAATCCGGCATACCTGTTCCTGCCTGTATTTGGTGGTGATAAAGAAAAATGCCGATTCTTTACTGACAATGTCTGCAACCGCGAGTGGTTCACCCGTATGGACCGCGGCGAGAGCATGGACGTTTGCGTAGCGGAGCTCCAGACCCGTTATCCACAGTACGCTGATGCCGTAGCGATGTTTCGTGACCGTTGGTTTGAGATGTGCCACGGTGAACTGCCGGGCATGTTTGAGCTAATTCAGGACCTTAAAAGCAAAGGAGTAGGGGTTTATGGCCTCACAAACTGGCCTGCAGAAACATTCACCGAGGCCCGCCGCCGTTTCCGTACGCTTGCCAGTATTGACAATTACGTGGTATCAAGCTCTGTCAAGCTTGCCAAACCCGAACCTGCCATATATCAGCTGCTGCTCTCAAAATACAATCTCAACCCCGAGGAATGCGTATTCATTGACGACCGCAAAGACAACGTCGATGCTGCAAAGGCATTAGGAATGAGCGGCATAGTCTATCCCGGCAGTGCCAAAGACTTAGCTTCCATCCTGTATCCCCTCCTAGGTGCACGGAACTTTTAAGGGTATCAGTATCTGAACCCCAAGCACCGCAGGACTATCCCCTTTGGGGACACAACGCTCCGAGGCTACTCCGCCTCCCTTCCGGACCCTAAACGTCGAACGCCTCCTTTTTAGCCACCTAAAGGTGTCTAACAGTCGTTAAACGAAGCGCCGTTCTTAACGGGATCCTCCAGGGGGCTACGCTTACGCCTCTCCACGATGGTCCCCAAAGGGGATAGTCCTGCTACTGCAAATGGAAAGTTCAGTGATACTGATACCCTTAAATGTTCCACACAAAAAAAGTCACAAAAATCCATTGCATATTGAACTTTTGCATATCTTTGCAGCACAAATCAAGCTAAACGCATAATAATGACAATGCATTTTTCATTTTGGTGGTGGCAGAACTCAGGATACATAAAATCGTGAGGTAGAGGCCATATATCCATAAATGAACATCATACAAAGGCTCTTCGGTACTCACGAAGGGCCTTTTTTTATGAGTTCCAACAACGAATAATAAACAACACAATAATATGAAAACATATCAGATTGACAGTAACGGTTACTACGGAGAGTTTGGAGGTGCATACATCCCCGAGATACTTTACAAGACCGTTGAGACGCTTAAGGAAAACTACCTGCCCATTATTGAGAGTGAGGAGTTCAAGAAAGAGTACCACGCATTGTTGCGTGACTATGTAGGCCGCCCAAGCCCTCTGTATTACGCATCGCGCATGAGCGCCAAGTACGGCTGCAAACTTTATCTTAAGCGTGAGGACCTGAACCATACCGGTGCCCATAAGATAAACAACTCAATAGGGCAGATACTACTGGCTAAGCGTATGGGTAAGACCCGCATTATTGCTGAGACCGGTGCAGGACAGCACGGCGTGGCAACCGCAACTGTTTGTGCACTTATGAATATGCCCTGCAGGGTTTACATGGGTGCTCTTGACGTGGAGCGCCAGGCTGTGAACGTGGAGCGCATGCGTATGCTGGGTGCTGAGGTGATGCCGGTTTACAGCGGCAACAAGACCCTTAAGGATGCTACCAACGAGGCTATCCGCGACTGGTGCTGCAATCCTTCTGATACCTTCTATATTATTGGAAGTACCGTTGGCCCGCATCCGTATCCTGATATGGTAGCAAGACTGCAGAGCGTGATATCGGCCGAGATCAAGGAGCAATTGCAGGAAAAGGAGGGCCGCGACTACCCTGATTACCTGATGGCTTGCGTAGGCGGAGGCAGCAACGCTGCTGGAACCATATATCATTACATTGATGATGAGCGCGTTAAGATAGTTCTTGGCGAGGCAGGCGGTATGGGTATTGAGACCCCTCAGACTGCTGCATCAATGGAGATAGGTACTCCCGGAATTCTACATGGTAGCCGCATCATGGTGATGCAGACCCCCGATGGTCAGATCATTGAGCCCTATTCAATATCGGCCGGCCTGGATTATCCCGGCACAGGCCCAATCCACTGCAACCTCTACAAGACCGGACGCGCCCAGGTGATGGCCGTAAACGATAATGAGGCTCTTCAGGCTGCATTTGAGCTGACCAGGTTGGAGGGTATCATTCCGGCACTGGAGAGCAGCCACGCACTGGCCATGCTGCCCAAGATGAAGTTCAAGAAAGACGATGTGGTTGTGCTTACCGTAAGCGGCCGCGGCGACAAAGACCTTACAACATACCTTAAACATAAAGACGAGATAGATTATGAAGCAATTTAAATACCTTACAGCAAGCCGTAAAGTGGCAGGTGACCTGCTCACTCCCGTAACGGCATACCTTAACGTACGTGACCTCTACTCACAGAGTGTACTCATGGAGAGCTCTGATTATCACGGCGTTGAGAATTCCAAGTCATTCATTGCCATCAATCCCATTGCCACAGTCAGCATTGCACACGGAATAGGCACAATGCTGTTCCCCGACGGCACCACACAGGAACACGTAATTGACGGCAATTATGACGCCGCACAACTGATAAATGATTTCCTTAGCCGATTCTGTATTGAAGGCGAGGGCAGCAACTACTGCGGACTATATGGATTCACCACATTCAATGCCGTACGCTACTTTGAGAACATAAACATAAAGGATGAGACCCAGGCAGAGAACGATGCTGCCGATATGCAGTACACACTGTTCAAGAGCATTGCGGTATTTGACCATTTCTGCAACGAGCTTACGCTGATTGAGTTGCTTGGAGAAGGTGAGCAGAGCTCTCTTGACAAGTTTGAGCACAACCTGAACTCTCACACATTCCACACCTTTGAATTCCACGCCACTGGAGAGTGCACAAGCACCCTGACCGATGACGAGCACCGTGAGAACATACGCCGCGGCATAGCTCACTGCAAGCGCGGAGATGTATTCCAGATTGTGCTGTCACGCCGTTTCAAGCAGTCTTACACAGGTGATGATTTCCAGCTGTACCGTGCTCTACGCAGCATAAATCCCAGCCCGTATCTGTTCTACTTTGATTTTGGCGGATTCCGAATATTCGGCTCAAGCCCTGAGACTCACTGCCGAATACAGGGCCGTCAGGCATACATAGATCCTATAGCAGGTACCACCAAACGTACCGGTAATGCCGAGCAGGACCGCGAGAACGCCCTCTACCTTAAGAATGACCCCAAGGAGAATGCCGAGCACGTGATGCTGGTGGATCTGGCCCGCAACGACCTGAGCCGCAACTGCCATAACGTACACATTGACTTTTACAAAGACATGCAGTACTACAGTCATGTGATACACCTGGTTAGCCGTGTATCGGGCACTCTTGATGATAATGCTGACCCGGTACGTGCATTCATTGACACATTCCCTGCAGGTACGCTTAGCGGTGCCCCAAAGGTACGTGCCATGCAGCTTATCAGCGAGTATGAGCCGCACAACCGCGGTGCCTACGGCGGCTGCATCGGCTTTATAGGCTTTAACGGTGACCTGAACCAGGCCATCACCATACGCACATTTGTGAGCCGTAACGGTGAGCTATGGTTCCAGGCCGGCGGCGGCATTGTGGCCAAGAGCGATGTGGAGTATGAATTACAGGAAGTTAACAACAAGCTGGGCGCCCTGCGCAAGGCAATCCAAATGGCAGAAAAGTTATGATAAAGACCGTAATAATAGACAATTATGACTCATTCACATACAACCTGAGCCACCTGCTTAAGGAGCTCGGGGCCGATGTGACCGTAGTGCGTAACGACATGTTCCGCCTTGAGGATCTGGAGCAGTATGACAGGATTGTACTCTCTCCGGGCCCCGGAATACCCAGCGAGGCAGGTCTTATGCCTCAGGTTATCAAATCATATGCCGGACGCAAGCCCATATTGGGCATCTGCCTGGGGCATCAGGCCATAGGCGAGGCTTTCGGCGCCAGGCTACTCAACATAGGCAACGTGGTTCACGGAGTGGCTACACCGGCACATATCACGGTACAGGATTATCTGTTTGAGGGTCTTGCATCGGACCTTGAGGTAGGGCGCTACCACTCGTGGGTGGTCGATGACAAGGAACTGCCGCAGTGCCTGGAGGTGACCAGCCGCAGCGATGACGGATACATAATGTCCTTAAGACACCGCGAGTTCGATATCCGCGGAATCCAGTTCCACCCCGAGAGCATACTTACTCCACAAGGTAAGACAATAATTAATAATTGGTTGAATAACAAATAAATAACATTGCTATATGAAACAGTATCTTTTAAAACTCATTGACGGCGCCTCACTGACTCAGGAGGAGACACACAGCATTATGCTGAACATTATTGACGGTAAGTACAACGACCAGCAGATAGCCGCTCTGCTTATGGCAATACAGGCACGCGGAGTGACTGTAGATGAGCTTCTTGGCCTGCGCCAGGGCCTGCTGGAGACCGGTAAGCACATTGACCTGGATCAGGAAAACACGCTTGACATAGTTGGCACGGGCGGTGACGGCAAGAACACATTCAACATAAGCACCTGCTCGGCATTCGTTATTGCAGGAGCCGGCTACAAGGTTACCAAGCA
>DBYQ01000070.1 GCA_002310015.1 Bacteroidales bacterium UBA1182 | reverse complement strand
AAACTTAGAGTCCCCTTTGTGCCCCTTTGGTACTCTTTTTTAGATGAACTGCACTGATTTAAGGTCATCTGCAAAGGCGTGGATGGCGTTTTCCATCTTCTGCACTGTTTTGCGTGTGGGTACGCTCCTGCCCGTAACGTAATGGGATAACTGCCCCTGATTGATGCCTGTGATACGTGACAGACCAGCCAATGTGAATGAGCTGGCGTAGTATGACAGAAACGATGCCATATCATACTTGTACACCATCTCTACCTCAGTGAAAGGTTCATTATGTCTTGCGAATGACTTTTTAATGTCACTGTAGCCACCTTCAAAGTATTTCTTTGCTTCCTGGACGGTAGCTCCCGTGCCGGTTACCAGATATCCTAAATCATCGGCATCACTATAGATGCTGTATGATCCGTCACTTGCACGTTCTATTATTGCGTTTACTTTTCTCATAATCGTGTTTTTTATTGTTTGTTACTGAGATTGGTGGAATCATTTGATCCCCGCCGCTCTCAAAATACTCTTTAATGTTCCAGATGCTACTTCCTTGGAGTGATGATGGCTTACAGGAAACCTCACTTTCGTTTTGGGATTAATCCACAATGGATGTCCAGCTTCTGTCTCACCAGTTTCATAGCACCCAGCTTTTCTCAAAAGCCGTTCAAGTTCGCTGTATTTCATGTTTAGCGTTTTCAAAAGTACGAAAATTAATATTACTCACAAAAGATTTATTGGAAAAAGTACGAGAATTAATACTTTTTACAGAATCGAACTATATCTTTTCCATAGGCAAACAATTTTTTAGGTTAAACACTAATTGGTACTAAATAACAAAGGGTATTCCATCTGACACCATAGCCTTGTGAAATACCCCTTGGTATCAGATGATACAAAGGTAGAAAAAAGATGCAAAAGGGGACTGTCCCCATTTACACGTTTTTACTTTTGCGCTTGAAGAACGGCTTCTTGCCTTTGTGGAAATGGTGCTTGGGGGATTCGGATTTGTACTCCGGGGCTTCACCCAGCTCGGGCGGGAGGGGTACTTTGTAGACGTCTTTGCCTAGGAAGCGCTCTATCTGGCGGAACTTGGGTTGGTCATCGAGGCTGACAAAGGTGATGGCGCAGCCCTCGGCGCCGGCGCGGGCGGTGCGGCCTATGCGGTGGACGTAGTCTTCGGGATCGTGGGGGACGTCAAAGTTGATTACCAGGTCTATATCGTCAATGTCAATGCCGCGTGATACGATATCGGTAGCTACCAGTATGTTGATGTGTCCGTTACGGAACTTGTGCATTATGTCATCACGCTCTGTCTGAGCCAAGTCTGAGTGCATCTCGCCCACGTTCAGGCCCAGACGACGCAGCGATTTGGTTATCTCCTTTACCTTCAACTTAGAGGACGCGAAAGCAATCACTCTCTTGGGAGCGTTGTTGCTGAAGAGGCTTTGGATGATGGGCAGTTTCTGGGCCTCATAGCAGACGTAGGCGGCCTGCAGTATCTTGTCGGCCGGTTTGGAGACGGCCAGCTTTACCTCAACGGGATTGTGCAGGATGGTACGTGCCATGTTCTGGATCTCCTGCGGCATGGTGGCGCTGAACAGCATGTTCTGGCGCTTGGCGGGCAGCTGCTTTACAATCTGCATTATATCATCGTAGAAACCCATGTCAAGCATGCGGTCTGCTTCATCCAGGATAAAGAATGATACCTTAGACAGGTCAACATTGCCCAGGCTGATATGGCTGATAAGGCGGCCGGGAGTGGCCACTACGATATCGGCCCCCATGGAAAAGCCGCGTTTCTCCTGCTCAAAGCGTATGCCGTCATTGCCGCCATAGACGGCTGTACCTGATATGTTGGTAAAGTATGAGAATCCCTCAATCTGCTGGTCAATCTGCTGGGCCAACTCGCGGGTGGGTACCATGATAAGGCAGTTCACAGCGTTCTCAGGGTAACCTCCGTCGGAGAGCTTGTCCAGGACAGGGAGCAGATAGGCTGCGGTCTTGCCGGTGCCGGTCTGCGCTATGCCTATAAGGTCATGGCCCTCAAGCAGTATGGGTATGGCTTTCTCCTGGATGGGAGTGCACTCCCTGAAGTTCATTGAATCTATCGCGTCCAGCAGCGCAGGCTGGAAATCAAACTCATCAAATCTCACGACTTTAGTTATTTAGGTGCTTTTATGTAAAGGAATATTGCTATCGGTATGTATATGAAATTGGGTAACCATTCAGCCCAGAACGCTGACATTATGCCTGTTATGGCAAAGTTTGATGAGACCGTCTGGAACAGTATGTAGCCGAAACTGAGTCCAAGGCCGATACCCAGATGGAGCCCCATGCCTCCCTTGCGCTTGCGGCTGGAGAGCGACACGCCCATTATGGTGAGGATGAATGCCGCAAATGACATGGCGTAACGTTTGTGGTACTCAATCTCAAAGTCCTGTATGTTGCCGAATCCGCGGGCTTTCTGGCGGTTTATGTATTCCCGGAGTTCACCTGATGACATGGTTTCATGCTGTCCGTTTTCAATCAGGAAATCAGCCGGCTCGAAGCGTATTACAGTGTCCAACTCAGTACCTTGACTGATGCTTTCAATATTGCCGGACAGGTCACGAATCATGAAGTTCTTTAATTTCCAATGGTATTTCTCCATGGAGAGGGTGTCATATGTGGCACTGCGGGCTGTCATGTGTGACACCAGTTTCTTGCCATCAAACTTGTCAAGTGAGAATCTGTAACCGGTTTTATTGAGGTCCTGATAACTCTCCATGTATGCTATCACACCATCCTCAACCTCAAGCTGGATGTTATATGTTCCATCGGAGTTGTCACGGTTGTAGTGACTCATGCCGTACCTGTTTTCAAAGGTCAATCGGGTTATACTGCCCTTGGGGATGACCTGTGAGCCTAAATAAAGGGTAAAGGCGGCTATCAATGCGGCCGATAGCAGATATGGTATCATCATACGCCTGAAACTCATACCAGTGGAGAACATGGCTATTATCTCTGAGTTCTCTGCCAGTTTTGAAGTAAAGAATATGATGGCTATAAACACGAACAGCGGACTGAACATGTTAATGAAGTATGGTACGTAGTTCAGATAGTACTCAAATATGATTTCTTGTGCAGAAGCCCTGTTCAGCTTGTCAATATGCTCGTTATAGTCAAACACCACCATGATGATGATAATCAGCGCAATGGTAAAGAAATATGTACCCAGGAACTTCTTTATGATGTACCAGTCAAGCCGTTTGAGTAGTCTATGTCTGAATTTTTTTGCCATAGCTGATTATATGCGTTGCATTACACGTTTTACCATAATATCCTTCCATGTGTGGTAGTCATCGGCCAGAATATGCTTACGGGCCTCACGTACCAGCCACAGGTAGAAGGCCAGATTGTGCAGGGATGCAATCTGCAGGGCCAGATACTCCTGCGCCTTGAACAGGTGGTGCAGATAGGCCTTGGTGTAGAGCGTATCCACGTATGATGCACCATCGGCCTCAATGGGTTCAAAGGCATCCTCCCATTTCTTGTTGCGTATGTTTATTATGCCGTCTTTGGTGAACAGCATTGCGTTACGGCCGTTGCGGGTGGGCATTACGCAGTCAAACATGTCAACTCCAAGTGCAATGGCCTCAAGTATGTTGGCAGGGGTGCCTACGCCCATCAGGTAGCGCGGCTTGTCCTGCGGCAGGATTCCGTGTACCAGGTCAATCATCTCATACATGACCTCGGTGGGCTCACCTACGGCCAGTCCGCCTATGGCATTACCCTCAGCGCCTTTTGATGCAATATATTCGGCCGATGCAGAGCGCAGGTCCTTATAGACGCAGCCCTGAACAATTGGGAACAGCGACTGATGATAGCCGTACTTGGGCTCGGTTTCACCAAAACGCTGCACACAGCGGTCCAGCCAGCGGTGGGTGCGCTCCATTGATTTCTTGGCGTACTTGTAGTCGGCATCACCGGGACAGCACTCATCAAACGCCATCATGATGTCAGCGCCTATGCTGCGCTCAATGTCCATGACGCGCTCAGGGGTGAACAGGTGACGTGAGCCGTCTATGTGTGACTGGAATGTAACACCCTCCTCAGTCATCTTACGCAGGCCGGTAAGTGAGAACACCTGGAACCCTCCGCTGTCAGTCAGCATGGGCAGGTCAACGCTGTTGAATTTATGCAGTCCGCCTGCCTTTTCAAGGACATCAAGTCCCGGACGCAGGTAGAGATGGTATGTGTTGCCCAGGATAATCTGGGCCTTGATGTCATTCTTGAGTTCCGGCACCTGCACGGTCTTTACAGACCCCACTGTGCCCACGGGCATGAAAATGGGGGTCTCTATCACGCCGTGTCCGGTTGTGATCTTGCCGGCCCTGGCATGGCTGGTGCCGTCAGTATGCTGGAGTTCAAATGTCAATCCTTTCAAAGCCTTATTGTTTTTCAGGTTGTTGAATTGGGACTATCTCCTGGGCATCGGCCACCTTCTCATCAAGAAGGGCTATCTTCCACACTTCACTTATGTTGTTTACGTAGTGGAATTCCACGCCGCTCAGATACTCTGCAGGAATCTCTTCTATGTCACGCTTGTTCTCTGCGCAGAGAATTATGTCAGTTATTCCGGCGCGTTTGGCGGCCAGTATCTTCTCGCGAATGCCACCCACGGGCAGCACCTTGCCGCGCAGTGTAATCTCACCTGTCATAGCCAGATTGGCACGTACCTTGCGCTGTGTAAAGGCCGATGCGATTGATGTGGCCATTGTTATGCCGGCTGACGGGCCGTCCTTGGGTATCGCACCCTCAGGTACGTGGATATGCACGTTCCATGAGTTGAACACTGCGGGATCCAGACTCAGCAGTTTGGCGTGGGCACGGATATACTCCATGGCCAGCATTGCTGACTCCTTCATCACATCACCCAGATTACCTGTAAGGGTAAGCTTGCCCTCCTTGCCGCGGCTCAGGCTGGTCTCAACGAACAGTATCTCACCGCCTACGGCAGTCCAGGCCAGACCTGTCACCACGCCGGCATAGTCATTACCCTGGTACTTGTCACGGGAGTAGGGCTTGGTGCCCAGGAGTTCCTTGAGGTCTGCCGGTTTTACGGTCATCTTGCCGAAATCGGCATCATTGGCATACTTGCAAGCGGTCTTGCGGCATATCTTGCCAATCTTCTTGTCCAGTTCACGTACGCCAGATTCACGTGTGTAACTCTCAATGATGGCCTCAATGGCAGGCTTGGTAATGTTCAGGGAGCCTTTCTTGAGACCGTTGGCCTCCATCTCCTTGGGAATGAGGTGGCGCTTGGCAATCTCAATCTTCTCCTCTGTGATGTATCCGCTCACCTCAATCAGTTCCATACGGTCCAGCAGGGGAGCAGGTATTGTATTGATGTTGTTTGCTGTAGCTATGAACATAACCTTTGACAGGTCATAGTCAATATCCAGATAGTTGTCATGGAATGCTATGTTCTGCTCTGGATCCAGTACCTCAAGCATGGCCGATGAGGGATCACCCTGTGTGGTCATCTGGCTCACCTTGTCAATCTCATCGAGAATGAACACGGGATTGGATGAACCGGCTTTGGCCAGTCCCTTGATGATACGGCCAGGCATTGCGCCGATATAGGTCTTGCGGTGTCCGCGGATCTCAGCCTCATCATGCAGACCGCCCAGTGATATGCGTACGTATTTGCGCTTCAAGGCGTTTGCTATGGAGAGTCCCAGTGATGTCTTACCAACTCCGGGAGGGCCGTAGAGACACAGGATGGGTGATTTGAAATCACCGCGCAGCTTCATCACGGCCAGATGCTCCAGGATACGCTCCTTTACTTTCTCCAGACCGTAGTGGTCCTTGTCAAGGGCCTTTCGGGCATTGTCCATATCAAGGTTGTCCTTGGTGAACTCACCCCAAGGCAGGCTCAGTACAGTCTGCAGGTATGAGAGCTGCACGTTATAGTCAGGTGACTGGGAGTTGGTGCGTTCCAGCTTGACCAGCTCCTTCTCAAAAATCTTGCGTACCTCATCGCTCCATTTCTTCTGGCCGGCCTTGAGGCGCATCTCTTCAATATCCTGGTCCTGGACGCTTCCGCCCAGCTCATCCTGAATGTTCTTGAGCTCCTGCTGCAGGAAATACTCCTTCTGCTGCTTGTCAATATCCTCATGGGTGCGGCGCTGTATGCTCATCTTGAGCTCTGCCAACTGTATCTCACGGTTAAGCAGTGAGAGTAGGCTCAGTGCACGGCTTGAGCAGGTTCCCTCACGCAACAGACGTGCCTTCTCCTTGATGTCAAAGGGCAGGTTTGCGCAGATGAAGTTTATCAGGAACAGTCCGTTGGATATATTCTTGAGCGCGAATGCGGCATCGGGCTGAATGTTGTCAGACAGCTTTACATACTTTATAGCGGCATCCTTGCATGAATCCACAATAGCCTTGAACTCCTTGCTGCGGGTAGGGGGCAGTACCTCAGGGAACACATCGGCGGTGCCTATCAGGTAGGGCTCATTATCAATTATGCTCTTGAGTTTGATGCGCTGCATACCCTGCAGTACCACTGTGGTGGTCTGGTCGGGCATATCGAACACGCGTATTACCTTGGCCAATACACCTGTGGAGTAGAGGTCATTCAATCCGGGATTTTCAGTATCAGGGTCTTTCTGGCAGAAAACTGCTATCTGCTTGCTCTCAGCAGAGGCGTTTTGTATCAGTTTAAGTGACGATTTGCGCCCAACGGTTACCGGCATCACAACGGTAGGGAAAAGCACCATGTTCCTGAGCGGGAGCACAGGCACCACTTCATCCATCTCCGATTCAAAAAAGCCGTTCTCATTGCCGTCAAAATCAGCAATCATTGAGAATGAGGGGTTAGATTCGTCAAAAGATTCTTCAGAGTGTTTCTTCGTGAACATATATAATTCTGCAAATAATCTGCAAAAGTAATAAAACGCGCGCAAGGAACAGCTATTTGTGCCGTCAAAACCTATGAATAAAACAAAAAAAGTACTTTTGTGACCGTAAATGTTATTTGTCCGATGTCAAACAGCTGGTTCAAATTCAAGCAATTCAGCATAGAGCAGGAGAGGTGCTCCATGAAGGTGGGCACTGACGGTGTCCTGCTTGGTGCCTGGTTTCCCATAAGTGCGGGTTTAAGCGTGCTTGACATCGGCACCGGTACGGGCCTGATAGCGCTTATGGCCGCTCAGCGTGGTGCAGGCAGCGTGACTGCCGTTGAAATCGATGCCGCTGCGGCCGAGCAGGCAGGAATGAATGCCGCCAATTCACCATGGGCGGACAGGATTGCGGTTAAGCATACTGATATTGCTGATTTTACAGGCGTCAAGTATGACCGGATAGTGTGCAATCCGCCTTATTTCCGCGATTCGCTGCGTTGTCCTGATTCAGGACGTAACACTGCCCGGCATAATGATTCCTTGAGCTATGAGACGCTGGCTGCATCTGCTGCCAGGCTGCTGGCTGATGACGGATTGCTTTGTCTGGTGCTGCCTTATGATTCTGTTGAGACGTTTGCCAAATGTGCTGTTGCTAACGGACTTGAGATGTGCCGTAGGACAGATGTGGTAACAGTGGCAGGCAAAACGCCCAAGCGTTCACTAGTGGCTTTCGGCAGGCATTGCCCCACATTGGATATCTGTGTTTTGGAGATGTGCGGAACTGATGGCGAGGAGACGCCGGAGTATATAGCGCTTGTAAAGGATTTTTACCTTAAATATCAGATGCCGTGATGCTTGTCGGGGATGAGGACCTTAAGCCCTCCCGATACCAGTTCAATGTGTATTACCTTG
The DNA here is from genome assembly GCA_002310015.1 of Bacteroidales bacterium UBA1182. Lineage (GTDB taxonomy): Bacteria > Bacteroidota > Bacteroidia > Bacteroidales > Bacteroidaceae > Colenecus. Next base: position 2,392 of record DBYQ01000070.1, on the reverse strand, counting down.
CCCATCATTACCGGCTCTCCGTCAAAATGAGCCGGACCTTCCGAGTTACGTGTTATGGTAACCCTGCTGCACTTGCGTACATCAACTTTAGGGTTCTTGTCAATGAGCCTGTTGAACAGCTGGAAAGCTATGAGCGGTGCATCGATTACGGTGAACGGATGGGCGGCTATTACATCCAAAAGCCCGTCCTGAAGTGATGCTGTGGGGGCTATGTAGGCGTTGTTGCCCCATTGGTCAGCATTGGCGCAGGTTATGAAGAATGCCTCAAATGTCTCGCTGGAATTATCGAATGAAAGCTTGTAGGTCTCATTGTGATAGGTGGCAACCTCCTTCATGATGCTCTCTAAATAGGTCAGTATGCCACGTGAGCTTGACTTGGAGAAAGCGTCACTTACCTTGGCGTCGAAACCTACGCCACAAGTACAGAAAAACGGTTGGTTCTCCATCATTCCGTAGTCAATCTCAGTGAACCTTGATTTGTTTAACCATTTTACCGCTTTATATGGGTCGATGGGTATGCCTAAGTGGCGTGCCAGTCCGTTACCTGAACCGCAGGGGATAATACCGAGTGCAGTGTCTGTCCCTATGAGACCGCAGCCCACCTCATTCACCGTTCCGTCACCTCCCACGGCAATGACGGCATCATAGTTTTTAGCGGCATACTGGCGTGCAAGTTCTGTGGAGTGCCCTTTATGATCGGTAGAAACGATTTCAAAATCATATAGATCACGGTTTGTAAACCTCTCAATGATGGGGACCACAGGTATCAGCCTGCGACCTCCTGAAATGGGGTTATATACAAACACGATTTTCCTTTTTGAACTCATTATAAATAAAAGGCGCTATTACAGATGCGAAGATAGGTAAAAATAACTAATTTTGCGCCGTTATGAACAAACTAAGCGAAAGATGCGCCAAATATACTCTGCCTCAGATAGCTATGGCGCGTAATATTTACCCGTACCATAAGTGTATTTCAAGTAAACAGGACACAGAGGTAATCATGGAGGGCCGCAAGGTTCTGATGTTTGGCTCCAACTCCTATCTGGGACTTACCAACCATCCTAAGGTAATAGAGGCTGCCGTTGAGGCCGTCAAGAAATACGGCACAGGTTGTGCCGGTTCACGTTATCTTAACGGTACACTTGACCTCCACAAGGAGTTTGAGGCAGAACTGGCAGAATTTGTTGGTAAGGAGGAGGCTATCATATACTCAACCGGTTTCCAGTCAAACCTGGGTACTATCTCATGTCTCATGGGTAAGGATGATTATGTGGTATGTGATGAGTTGGATCATGCTTCTATTGTGGACGGCAGGCGTCTTTCATTTGCCAAACCGCTTAAGTTCAAACACAATGATATGGCATCGCTCGAGAAGACGCTACAACGTTGTGAGCCGGATTCGCTCAAGCTCGTGGTGGTAGATGGCGTATTCAGCATGGAGGGTGATTTGGCAGACCTGCCGGGCATAGTGGCTCTCAAGGACAAGTATAATTGCGCTATAATGGTGGATGAGGCTCATGGACTGGGCGTTCTGGGTGATCACGGCCGCGGAGTCTGCAACCATTACGGCCTGACGGATCAGGTTGAGATAATAATGGGTACCTTCAGCAAGTCACTGGCTGCAATAGGCGGTTTCATTGCTGCAGACAAAGACATAATAAACTTTGTACGTCACCATTCACGTGCATATATCTTCAGCGCCAGCAATACCCCGGCCGCTACAGCAGCCGCACGTGCAGCCCTGCAGATTATGAAAAACGAGCCTGAGCGTATAGAACATCTGTGGAAGCTGACTGATTATGCACTGAACAGTTTCCGTCAGCTTGGGTTTGAGATTGGCAAGACATCAACTCCGATCATTCCATTGTACATAAGGGATATGGTAAAGACCTTTACCGTAACCAAGATGCTGTTTGATGAGGGCGTATTCGTGAATCCGGTTGTTCCGCCGGCCTGTTCACCTGATGATACGCTTATCAGATTCTCACTGATGGCTACCCACACAAAGGAGCAGGTGGATTTTGCCATTGATAAGCTTGTAAAGTGCTTCAAGGCTTTAGAAATTTTGAAATAATTTGCTGATTCTGTCTGAAAAGTGTACCTTTGTGCCGCTTTTCAGGAAAGAAGGGCTTTCGGGATGTAGTTCAGTCCGGTTAGAATGCCTGGTTTGGGACCAGGTGGTCGAAGGTTCGAATCCTTTCATCCCGACAAAGGGGAGGCAAAATTTGCCTCCCCTTTGTCGTGTGAAAGGATTCAAGGCCTCCTTTTATTTTGCTACGCAAAAGCGCTCACTACGTGAGCTTGGCGGCCCTCCGGGTCCGCGGTCTCGCTCCAAGCATTCGCTCGCTCCAATACGTAGTACCTTGACCCGTCCTGATTTTTGTTTACA
>DBYQ01000086.1:53557-55791 GCA_002310015.1 Bacteroidales bacterium UBA1182 | reverse complement strand
CTTATTTTTTTTGTTTTTACTTATTCGTTTTTGTTTTGAACTTGCTTTCTTGCGTCGTTCGTAGTTAATATGCAAATAGTGGGTGAAGGTTAAGTGGGAAGTTAATTATTTATACTCCGTTAACATAAACATTAATAAACCGTCAATTTTGAAAACTTAGTTAACATAAAGAAAATCAGCGATAAACATAATTTATCGCTGATTCGTCATTTTAACCTTAACTTGTTTATTTGTAAACTATAGAGTTTTTTTACCTAAGTGCTGTTTTTCGCGGCCTTCACTAGTAATAGTATATAATTAGGCGAAGGTTAAATGGCATATCAGTAGATTTGTGTAGGTGTGTTGCAAAATCTATTTCTATATAAAGATCTATAAGGATTGGGATTGTTGTTTATATTAAAAAATATTTATCTTTGCTGATATTTTTCCGGCCAACAAGGAATATTATTTAGTCTTACGGATATTAGTTAATGCACATTATGAGAAGGACTTTTTTAACTTTATTGTTTTCACTTGTAGCCATATGGATATGGGCTGACGAGAGTGGCTCATGTGGCGAAAATCTTACATGGACCTATGTTGATGCAACAAACACATTGAGAATATCTGGCTCAGGACAGATGGATAGTTATTATGTTGTTGATTACATACGTGGTAGGTTAAGCAGAAAAAAAACTCCTTGGAATAGTTACCTGACACAGATAAAACAGGTAATAATAGATGATGGTGTTACTTCAATCGGAGGTGGGGCCTTCTATGAATGTACAAATTTGGCTTCCTTTGAGATTCCAAATAGTATTACATCAATTGGTTATAGGGCTTTTTCAGATACAGAATGGTACAACAACCTGCCGGACGGAATGGTATATATTGGCGATTGGGCTTACTGTTATAAGGGCACGATGCCAACAAATGCCAACATTCAATTAAAGGATGGTACTATTGGAATTGCAGATCATGCTTTCTATAATTGCACAGAATTGGTATCCATTGATATTCCAAGTAGTGTGATTTCAATCGGAATGGGGTCTTTTAGAGCTTGTAAAGCTCTGAAAACTATTGAAATACAGAACATGACATCCATTGGAGATATTGCTTTTTCTGCCTGTACAGGTTTGTTATCTGTCACTATCGGCAATACGGTAACATCAATCGGGGAAAGGGCTTTTCAGGGCTGCACAAACTTAACAAACTTATCCATTGACGGAGTAACATCAATGGGTAATAATGCTTTTATTAATTGTAATAATTTGTCAGCCATATCTATTGGAAGTGGTGTCACATATATTGGAGATGATGTTTTTAAAGGTTGTAATAAAATTAAAACTTTATCTTGGAGTTCATCAAATGAATCCCCCAAAACAGTTATGCAGTACTGTAAAAACAGTTTGAAAAATATTAGTTTGATTGATGGATTGACTGAAATTGGTAATGATGATTTCTCCGGGTTTATAAATCTGGAATCCATATCTTTAGGTAATAGTGTAACACGAATTGCAGATAGAGCATTTCAGGACTGTACACAATTAAAGTCCATCTCCATTGGCAATGGAGTGAATTCCATTAATAGATGGACATTATATGGCTGTTCAGGCTTGACATCTATATTTATAGGTGAAGGTGTTAAAAACATTGATAGTCAAGCTTTTTACGATTGTAAAGACTTGTCATCCATAATAGTTGCAAAAGGTAATACAGTATATGATTCACGTGACAGTTGTAATGCAATAATAGCAACCCCAAGCAATATGCTTATTGTCGGTTGCAATAATACAAACATTCCCAATGGCGTGACATCAATTGGGTTTAGGGCTTTCTCTGGTTGTTCTGGCTTGACATCTGTTGATATCCCATCCAGCGTGACTTCAATCGGAGATTATGCATTCTCTGGCTGCTCTGGTTTGACATCGATTATTGTGGCAAAAGATAACCCTGTGTATGATTCACGTAATAACTGCAATGCGATAATAGAAACCCGAAGCAACACACTCATTTATGGTTGCAATAATACAATCATTCCCAATGGCGTGACTTCAATCGGATCAAGTGCATTCTCTGGCTGCTCTGGTATGACATCTGTTACTATCCCGGAAGGTATAACATCAATAGGAAATAGTGCTTTCCAGTATTGTACGGGTTTGACTTCCATTGTAATCCCATCCAGTGTGACTTCAATCGGATCAAGTGCATTCTCTGGCTGCTCTGGCTTGACATCTGTTACTATCCCGGAAGGT
>DBYQ01000086.1:34164-53523 GCA_002310015.1 Bacteroidales bacterium UBA1182 | reverse complement strand
CGGAAGGTATAACATCAATAGGAAATGGTGCTTTCTCAGATTGTTCTGGCTTGACATCTGTTGATATCCCATCCAGTGTGACTTCGATTGGAGATTATGCATTCTCTGGCTGCTCTGGTTTGGCATCTGTTGATATCCCATCCAGTGTAACAACTATAGGAGTAGGAGCTTTCCGTGAAACAGAATGGTATTTCAGTCAACCTTCTGGTGTTATATATATAGGGGATATTGCATATTCGTATAGATATGGTGCAACAATGCCAGAATCCAATCTTCAATTGAGAGAAGGTACTGTTGGTATTGCAGACGGTGCTTTCATTGGGTGTAATTGGTTGGAATCTGTTGAAATTCCCAATAGTGTAACATCTATTGGAAAAAATGCTTTTAACGGTTGTTGGAAATTGACGTCCATTGAAATTCCAAATAGTGTAGAATATATAGGGGATTATGCTTTTGAAGGCTGTAGTGGTTTGACGTCTATTTATATTCCAAATAGTGTGACATCTATTGGAGAATATGCTTTTGAGAACTGTAAGGGTTTGACCTCAATTGTAATACCAGATAGTGTAACACGCATAGAAATAGGTACTTTTGCAGGTAGTGGCTTGACGTCCATTGAAATCTCAAATAGTGTAACATCTATTGGTGATTATGCTTTTTCAGGTACTGGTTTGACCTCCATTGTAATTCCGAATAGTGTGATGTCAATTGGAAACGGAGTTTTCTCAGGTTGCAATGGCTTGACATCCATCTCTATAGGTGACGGAATTACATATTTTGAAGGTGGAATCTTTTCTGGCTGTGAAAATTTGACATCAGTCTCAATTGGTAATGGCGTGAAAAGTATTGATTATGGAACATTTTCTGATTGCTGTAATTTGAGATCCGTCTCCATTGGTAACGGTGTTACATACGTTGATGGTAGGGCTTTTTCTAATTGTGAAAATCTGACATCCATAGTAGTTGCAAAGGGTAATTCTACATATGATTCACGTGATAGTTGTAATGCTATAATCGAAACCCAAAGCAATAGGCTTATATGCGGTTGTAAGGGTTCAATCATTCCTGACGGCGTTACATCAATCGGATATCAGGCTTTTGCTGGTTGTGCAAGCTTGAACTCTATTGATATCCCAGAAAGTTTGACTTCAATTGAAAGTTATGCTTTCTATGGCTGCACAGGCTTATCCTCCATTGATATCCCATCCAGTGTAACATATATAGGAGAATACGCATTCTTCGATTGTACAAGCTTGGCCTCCATTGATATCCCGGAGAGTGTGTCATATATAGGAATAAATGCTATATATGGAACAAGTTGGTACGAAAACCAACCTGATGGTGTGATGTATGTGGGAAAATGTGCATATACATATAAAGGTAATATTCCGTTTGATTCTAAACTTGAGATAAGAGAAGGTACTAAAGTGATAGCAGATAGGGCTTTTTCTGGCTGTATAGGTTTGACATCTATTGAAATACCTGCAAGTGTTTCATCTATTGGATATGATGTTTTTGATGGCTGTTCAAATTTGATCTCCATCGTAGTTGCAAATGCCAACAACGTATATGATTCACGTAATAATTGCAATGCGATAATAGTAACCCGGAGCAACAATCTCCTTTATGGTTGTAAGGGTACAATAATTCCTGACGGCGTGACATCAATCGGATCTTATGCATTTGAAGGTTGTACTGGTTTGACTTCCATCGAATTTCCCTCCAGTGTAACATCAATCGGATCAAGTGCATTTGAAGGTTGTACGGGTTTGACCTCGATTGAAATTCCATCCAGTGTGACATCAATTGGATATGAAGCATTTTCTGGTTGTACGGGTTTGGCTTCGATTAAAATCCCTTCCAGTGTTACATGTATTGATGATCGTGCATTTTATGGCTGTACAGGTTTAGCCTCAATTGATATTCCAAATAGTTTGACGCGCATAGGAAGTGATGCTTTTAATGGTACAAGTTGGTACGAAAGACAGCCTGATGGAGTGGTGTATTTAGATAATTGGGTGTACACGTATAAGGGTTATATGCCAGCTAATACTAAAATTCGATTAAAAGATGGCATTATAGGAATTGCAGATGCTGCCTTCAGTTATTGTTATGAAAATTTGATTTTCATTGAAATCCCATCTAGTGTGATTTCAATCGGAGATTGGGCTTTTGTTGGTTGTTATGGGCTGACTTCGATTGAAATTCCATCAAGTGTGACATCAATCGGAAAACGTGTTTTTGACGGTTGTTCAAACTTGGTATCCATCGTAGTTGCTAATGCCAATAGTGTGTATGATTCACGTAATAACTGCAATGCAATAATAGAGACCCAAAGCAACACACTCATTTATGGCTGTAAGGCTACAATCATTCCTGACGGCGTTACATCAATCGGGAGTTTAGCTTTTGAAGGAACAGGATGTTTTGGCTTAACCTCGATTGAAATCCCATCCAGTGTTACATCAATAGGAGAGGGGGCTTTCAGTTTCTGTAGAGATTTGGCCACCATTGATATTCCTGATAGTGTGGCATATATAGGAAGAAATGCATTCCATGAAACAAAATGGTACGATAACCAGCCTGATGGAGTGGTGTATTTAAATAATTGGGCATATACATATAAGGGGGATATGCCAGCTAATACAAAAATTCAATTAAAAGATGGTATTATCGGAATTGCAGATGCTGCTTTTTCTGATTGCACAGGCTTGACTTCTATTGAAATACCCCCCAGTGTTATATCTATAGGAAATGAAGCATTCTACTTTTGTACGAGCTTGACATCTATTGAAATACCAGCAGGGGTAACATCGATAGGGGAAGGGGCTTTTTATTCTTGTACAAACTTAATATCTGTTGTCATCCCCAATAGCGTTACGCGTATAGAGGATAATACATTCGCGGAATGCCGTAATTTGACGTCTGCCATTATTCCAGAGAATGTCACATGCATAGGCTGGTTTGTATTCGAGGATTGTGAGAATCTAAAAACAGTATCTATTCCTGCCAGTGTTGAGACAATTGATGGTTACGCGTTCGTAAGGTGCGATAGTTTGTCATCAATATATTGTTTCAGTGAAAACCCGATTAGTTTTGATTATAATTCAAATGTTTTCTCAGACCCAATATATGACAAGGCCACGCTATATGTCCCGGAGGGGTGTGTTGAGGCATACAGAAATGCTAACGTGTGGAACCGGTTCCAGGATATACAGACATTTGATACAGATGATGTGAAGATTATTCCGGATAATTCTGAGACAGGCGCTGGAGTTCCTGCAGCTTACTATAACCTTTCAGGTCAGAGATTTGGTCACCCGCAGAGCGGCATCAATATAATCAAGTACAACAATGGTCAGACAAGACAGATATTCATTATGGAATAACTATTGTGTCAGTAGATTTGTGTAGGTGTGTTGGCTGTTTTGGAATCTGCGTTCAGATAGAGGTCAAAGATGTTCTTGCCTGTCCAGCGGTTGGTGGGGATATCGGCTTCATTCAGTGTGGCGTCAAGTGTTGAGGGACGCTTGTCAAAAGCCATCTCTACAAATGAACAGAAGATATCTGTTGATCCGGGCAGCCAGCATGATACCTCATGATGGTTTCCTTCACAGCGTATTGTCCAGTGGTTGAAATTCTGTTTATCCATGACCTTGTCTATTCTGTTGGCACCGCGTATCTTGGGCTGGAACGGCATTCCAAAAGACTTGTATGATACAATCTTGTCCTTGGTTCCGTGAAACATCAGCGTGGGTGCCGGCGGTGTCTTGTACTTGAGGTCTTTCTTGCGGCATAGCAGACCACCTGCGTATGGCACAACGGCGGCAGGCATCCATCCTTGCGGCAGAGAGCTGGCGGTGGGTTGTGAGTTGGCTCTGGCATGATCCAGCTCCAGCACGGTTACTGCTCCTGCAGAATTGCCGGTAAGTACAATGCGTTCAGGGTTTATGTCCAGCATATTGGCATTGCGGCAGGTCCATTCTATTGCATCGGAACAATCTTCAATAGCCATGTCTATGCACTTCCTGAACATGGCTGTGTATTTGAAGAGGCTATTGTGGTCAGCTACGAGTTGCCGGTCACGTAAGCCCAGACGGTAATCTATGGATATGACTGTAAATCCGCGCTCCACAAGCGGCTCTGCTGACTGCCTTATATATAGGTTATCGCGGGTGCCCAGATAGAAACCTCCTCCAAACAGGATCATTACGCAAGCCTTATCCTCACGTGGGTTAAGGGGTTTATATACATCGAGATACAGTACGGAATCACGTGTGACATACATATATGTCTTACGCTCAGGCAATTTGCTGGTCTGTGCAAATGTTTCAAAGGGAAGTGCAAAACAAATCAGCAATGCCAATATCGGATATCTGATAATAGTCCTAATCATTTGCATACAATTTATATTATCACAAAGATAATATCTAAAACTAAAAATCATAATGAAAATGTTATTTTTGCGGTATATAATTTAAAGGCAATGAAGAGAACTATATTAATACTGGCACTGCTGTTGGGCGTGGTATCGGTCAAGGCCGATGAGGGTATGTGGATGCTGCCTACGCTCAAGAAGATGAACCAGGCTGATATGAAGAAGCTGGGGCTAAAGATAAGTGCGGCCGATATTTACAATGAGAAGAAAGCCTCTATCAAGGATGCTGTAGTGCGTTTCGGGAGCGGATGTACAGCAGAGATAATCTCTGACCGTGGGCTGCTGGTTACCAACCATCATTGCGGTTATTCCAATATCCAGGCTCTTTCCACTCCTGAGCACAACTATCTGGAGGACGGATATTGGGCTATGGGTCTGGAAGAGGAAATTCCTGTGCCGGGGCTGTCAGTGACATTCCTTCAGAGCATGACTGATGTTACCGGGATGCCTCAGAGTAAGATTGATGCGCTGCTGGAGAAGTGCAGAAAGGAGAATCCCGGTTGCCAGGTGCAGGTTACAGGATTCTATAACGGAAACCGGAGCTATATTATAGTTAATAAGGTGTATCGTGACGTGCGATTTGTGGGCGCTCCGCCTGCATCGGCCGGTAAGTTCGGTGGTGAGACCGATAACTGGATGTGGCCGCGCCATACGTGTGATTTCTCCATGTTCCGCGTCTATACTGACCGTGACGGCAATCCGGCAGATTACAGTGAGGATAATATCCCTCTGCGCCCCAAGCAGTTCCTGAGCATATCTCTCAAGGGTATGGATGAGGGCGATTTTGCAATGGTGATGGGGTATCCTGCACGTACGCAGCGTTTCCAGACGGCTGCTCAGCTGGAGCAGATGATGGAGGTCCAGGATGTGCGTATTGCCGCCCGTACTGTCCGTCAGGATGTTATGTGGCAGGGTATGCGCTCCAATGATACCATAAGCCTTATGTATGCCAACAAGTATGCGTCATCGGCAAACGGTTGGAAGAAGTGGCGTGGCATGAAGGAGAGTTTCGCTGATCTGGATGTAATTGGACGCCAGCGCCATAAGGAGGCTGATTTCATGGAGTGGGTGAATGCCAAGCCTAAACGTGCCGCTAAATACGCTACGGCAATATCGGATATAGAGAAGTCTGTCAAGGCCAATACGGAGTATAACGTAAGGAATGCGGTGTACAGTGAGAGCTTGGGCAATATTGAGCTACTGCGGCTGTCACAGATGAGAGGCGCTGACAGGGAGGCGTTCTACCGCAATTACAGTCCTGAGCTTGACCGTGAGATAGCCAAGGCTATGGTCAGGTTCTATACGGAGAATGCCAGCCCCAAGGATTCACTTGACCTCTCATCTCTGAATGTTGACACGCTGTTTGCATACAGCGCATACGCTGATTCTGCCAAGCTCAAGACAAAGGATTATATGGAACTGGCCGATGATCCGGTAGCCAAATTGAATGCGCAGATCAGGGGAGCACGCAGACTCATAAGTGCCTCATACTCAAATGATGCAGCGGGTGTGCGTGATTCGGCATCAAAAGTATTCACGGCTGGTCTGATGGAGTGGAACAAGGGAGCTAAGTTATATCCTGACGCCAACTCCACCTGCCGCCTTACATACGGCACGGTGCAGGGTTATACCACTAAGGAGGGCAAGAAATATGACTACTACACCTCCATGCAGGGTGTGATAGACAAGGAGGATCCTGCAAACTATGAGTTCCGCGTGCCAGCCCGCCAGAAAGAGTTGTTTGAGAAACGTGATTTTGGGCAGTATGCCGGTCCAGACGGTGATGTGCCTGTATGTTTCCTTACCAATCTTGACATTACCGGCGGTAACTCAGGCAGCCCTGTGATGGATGCTGAGGGTAACCTGATAGGTTTGGCTTTTGACGGCAACTGGGAGGCTATGAGCAGTGACGTGATATTTGAGCCGGAACTTACGCGTTGTATTTGCGTTGACATACGCTATGTGCTGTGGATGATGGATAAGTTCGGCGGTGCAGGTTATCTGCTCGATGAGATGAATATAGTAAAATAAACGCTTGATTATTAATAATATAATTGTTTGCATTTAAAGTTGGTCATTATGGAAAAGAAGAGAATAGTTGTGCTTAGCGGATCAGGCATCAGCGCTGAGAGCGGGATAGCCACGTTCCGTGGCGGAAACGGCCTCTGGGATAATGAGCCGGTTGAGGCTGTGGCTACAGTTGACGGTTGGTACCGTGACCCGGCGAGAGTGTTGCGTTTCTATAATGTGCTAAGAGCCAAACTGCAGGATGCCCAGCCTAATGAGGCTCACAGGATTGTGGCTGAACTTGAAAAGGATTTTGATGTATGCGTTGTAACCCAGAATGTGGATAATTTGCATGAGCGTGCAGGCAGCACCAATATAATACACCTGCATGGAGAACTTACCAAGGTCCGCCCAGAGGATACCTATACCGATATGGACTACTGGAGTGAGCGCTACGTGCAGGATATAGGCTACAAGGCCATAAATATGGGTGATAAGGGCGGCCCTCACAATACCCAGTTGCGTCCGCATATAGTATGGTTCGGTGAGCAGGTGCCAAATCTGCAGAAGGCAGCCGAGGCGGTAAGTAGGGCAGACATTCTGCTTATTGTGGGTACGTCCATGCAGGTTTATCCTGCTGCAGGGCTCTATCAGTATGCACCGTCAGGATGCAGAATCTATATGATTGACCCGGATCCGGCCGCTGCTGCCCATGTGAGTGGAGTGGTGCACATCAAGGATGTGGCTACTGCGGGAATGAGAAAGTTTAAAGAAATAATTTAAGATGGAATACTTGCCTAAAGAGCCGGCAATACTGGTATCAAGCATAAACATGCTGCTGCGTGATGAGGAGTTTGATTCACTTGAATCACTGTGCTGCAACTTTGACCGTGAACCGGAAGAGCTGAAAGCATACCTTGCTGAGGCCGGATACGTTTATAGTGAAGAGCAGAAACAGTTCCGTCCGGAAGGATTTGATAAAATTGAGAATTGAGAATTGAAAGTTGAGAATTCTTTCAGTCGCTTCGCTTTGTGCAAACAGCCTTTGGGCCGAGCGGACGATAATAGAGATTTAATGATTACTAAGGATAGTATTGAGACGGCTTACGCGTTTCTGCACCAGAAACTCAGGGTGTATGAACACTCTACCTTGGATTGGCAGAAGGATGACATTGAGATGATTATCGGTGATTATGCCGATCAGATCAATCCGGAACTCCTGTCACAACTGTCAAACGGAAATCCAGATTTCCTGAAAGACCACGCCACGTTTCAGGCGGATCTTACTCATGCTGTAAATTTATTGGAGCAGAAACTTGCTCACTGTTGATTCTGCTCCTCTAAGGTGTAGAATGAACTGCCGTCAAAGCAGTGCGTGCAGACGCGATCCTTAGGCAAGCCGATGGCTTTAACAAGTGATTCTATTGTGGTGAACTTCAGCGTGGTAAGCTGCAGCCGCTTGGCAATCTCATCAACCATCTTGTTATATTCAGGCGTGCCTGTAGTAGCGTATTTCTTGAGAGTCTCCTGGCTGGGATTCTCACCCTCAAAATCCTGAATAACGCGGCGGCTGATAAGCTCCAGCTCACTCTTGCTGGCTGAGTAGTTCACAAACGGGCATCCATATATAAGGGGAGGGCATGATATTCTCATGTGGGCAGCCTTGACGCCAGACTCGTAGAACTCATGTGAGTTATCCTTAAGCTGCGTGCCGCGTACTATGCTGTCATCGCAGAACACCAAGCGCTTGCCGTTGAGAATCTCCTTGTTTGAAATGAGCTTCATCTTGGCCACAAGGTTGCGGCGTGATTGGTCTGTAGGCATGAAAGAACGGGGCCAGGTGGGGGTGTATTTGGCAACGGCTCTTGTGTAGGGGCATTTGTGGCCCTCTGCGTAACCTACTGCCATACCTACACCGCTGTCTGGTATTCCGCATGCACCGTCAACCTCAACATCATCCTCACGTCCCATTACGCGGCCCAGCTCATTGCGGGCATCCTCAACATTGCGTCCTTCATAACAGCTGGTGGGGAATCCGTAATATACCCACAGGAAAGAGCATATCTGCATCTTCTTGTTGGGCTTACGCAGCTCCTCATAGCCATCGGCCGTAATCTTGACAATCTGGCCGGGACCCATGTATAGTTTAGTGTCAAATCCCAGATTTGGGAATGCTGTAGTCTCTGTTGTTACAGCAACCGCTCCGTCTCTTGTACCGACTGTTATCGGGGTGCGTCCCCAAGAGTCACGGGCGGCAATGATGCCATCCTCTGTGAGAAGAAGCATGGAACAGGAACCCTTTATCGTATTGTAAACATTTTCAATACCTTCTACAAAATTCTTACCCTTGATTATAAGCAGGGCCACAAGTTCAGTGGGGTTTATCTTGCCGCTGCTGAACTCGCTCAGGTGCATGTTCTCAGAAAGCAGATGCTCGCAAATCTCCTCCTTGTTGTTGATCTTGGCCACGGTAACCAACGCAAAGCGTCCCAGATGGCTGTTCATGAGCATGGGCTGCGCATCGGTATCACTTATAACGCCTATGCCGCTGTTTCCGCAGAACCTATCCAGTTCACATTCAAACTTGCTCCTGAAATAATCATTCTCAAGGTTGTGGATGCTGCGCTTGAAACCCAGTTCCGGATGGTAGGTAACCATGCCGGCACGGCTTGTTCCTAAATGTGACTGATAATCAGTTCCGTAAAAAAGATCATTGATACATCTCTCCTTAGAGACGACTCCAAAAAATCCGCCCATTTGCTCTCAGTTATAGTGTTATTGTGAAAGGGTTCTAAACTGAGCGCAAAAATACAATATCTCTCTGATTTTTTATATCAGCACGCCAAACACTTATCCACAATTTTGGTTAAGAATAGTTACTTGTGTTTATTATGGGGGATGTAAATACAAAGCAACTCATCTGATTAAGATGGGGCGAATTATAAACTTAAGTTTAAAGTATAATGTTTATATTTGCGCTACTGAAAAAGAGTGATATCATTTTCAAGTTTGGACTAAAGTTTTTTTCCACTAAGAGATTTATGATTGGATTTGTGAAAAGGAATCAGATTCCAAGATTCATCGCGTGTTGCTTTATTTCCAGTTTAGCCATCTTCTCTTCATGCTCAGAAGAGGCCGATGACAGTAGCTCAGTTGATCCTGTCGAGAAAGTGTTAAGCCAGATGACTTTGCGCGAAAAGGTGGGGCAGATGTTCTATGGACGTCCCGAGATGCTCGACACCACCATCCACTGGATTGTGGGCGATGATTTGACTGTTAATCCTATGCGGGAGACAAGCCCTACCATGCTGGTGGTAAATAAGGATTATCCTGTAGGCGGCATAATACTCTATGCTCATAATATTGACAATGAGACTCAGCTTAAGAGTTTCGTAGCGGAACTGAAGGGGCTGAACGGAAACCCGCTCATCTGCATAGATGAGGAGGGAGGACGAGTTTCAAGAATAGCCAATAATCCCAATTTCAACCTCCCCAAGTATGAGTCTATGGATTCAATCGGAAAGACCGGTGATCCTCATAACGCATATGAATGCGCCAATACTATCGGAACATATGTCAAGGGCTTTGGTTTTGACATAGATTTTGCCCCTGTGGCCGATGTCAATACCAATCCGGAGAATGTGGTGATTGGAAAGCGCGCCTTCTCAGGTGATCCTCAGGTCGCTGCACCTATGGTGACCAATTATCTGCAGGGATTCAAGGATGCCGGAATTGTTGGATGCATAAAGCATTTTCCCGGTCATGGCGATACCAAGAACGATACTCACACCGGATACGCATCAAGCAATAAGACATGGGATGAGATGCTCTCCTGTGAGATGGTTACTTTCAAGGCTGGTATAAACTGGGGCACTGAACTGATCATGACGGCTCATATATCGGCTCCCAACGTTACAGGGACAGACCTTCCCAGTACCATGTCATCAATTATCCTGCAGGATAAGCTAAGGGGAGAACTTGGTTACAATAACATTATCGTAGCCGATGCAATGGAGATGGGGGCAATCTCCCTCCGTTACAGTAGCGCAAGGGGTGCAGTGGGGGCCATCCAGGCCGGAGTTGATATCGTTCTTGGCCCCAAGAACCTGCTTGAAGCCTTTGATGCTGTCATGGATGCCGTAGCTACAGGTAAGATATCAGAAGACAGAATCAACCAAAGTGTCCGCCGAATCCTCAAACTTAAATACAAAATCGGCAGATTGTAATAAGATAAGGATGTTGTACTTAACATGCATGTTTATCAGACAGAAAGACTGTTTTTAAACTTTTTTATATAAGTTTGTGGGGTTAGAACAATATTACCTTACAACCTTCGTATGAAAAAGCGCCAATTCCTGGTAAAACTGTGGTTTGACAGACTCCTGTCAAAAAGTATATGGAGACAGTTCGGATTACTTGCAGTGGCACTGGTCTTTGCTTTCGGACTTTCTTATCTTCTGCTGTCATTATCAGGAGCACAATGGGAAGCGTTTTGTGACAAGAATGATGTCAGCCCATGTCTTTTACCCCTGTATTTACTTATTGATTCCAACGTGTTAAATGCCATGTACCTTGGCGGACATGTCCATGGATGGATGCTTTTTGTAAGCAGTATCACGTTTTTGATAGGTGCATTTATTTTTAACGGTGCCATTATCGGTATAATAACCAATTTTATTGAACAACGCGTAAGAAGCCATCGTGAGGGGCATCTCCATTATCTTAAATCCGGCCATTACGTCATTATGGGATATGATGATATGGTGCCTTCTGTTATTATGCACATATTTGAGAAGGATAAGGATGCATATGTACTGATGATGAGTGCTGTAAATGCTGAAGATATCCGTGAGAAACTGCGTAAGGTGTTTGATGAGGAGATTCTCAGCCACATCATCATTAATTACGGGCATCGTATGTCAAAAGGTTATTATAAGGATATACATCTGGAGTGTGCCGAGCAGATATTTATTGTCGGGATGCGTTCGTTGCCCGCGCATGATGCCATCAATGTGGAGTGTGTGGACAGTATATGTGAATACTTTCAGGAATGTGGCGTGAAAGAGCTTCCAAAACGTATTACATGCGTATTTGAGGATCTTGATACTTATGCAGCTTTCAAGACATCTGAGATATTCGGACAGGTAAGGGATTTGGGGATAGAGTTCGTTCCGTATAATTTTTATGCGGGATGGGCCAAGCAGGTTTTTGTGAGAAGGTTCCATAAGGATTTGAACCATCCTGGATTAAAGATTTCATATCCATCCGTCTATGGTGATAACGGTATTACATCAGATGATGATAAATATGTACATCTTGTATTTGCGGGAACAACAAATTTTTCTGTGGCATTTGCAATGGAAGCAGCGAATGTGCTGCATTTTCCAAATTTTAAAGAAAAAAAAGGACCAAGGACACGAATTACCTTTATTGATATCAATGCTGACAAAGAGAAGGATGTCTTTATAGCCAGAAACAGGCATTTCTTTGAGATTCAGTCATATATTTATAGGGATCTCTCCGTTGGGAATGGCATGACTGATGAAAAATACGGAAAGGAGTATTTACGTTTCAGCGCAAAAGAATCTGATTTCCTTGATGTGGAGTTTGAGTTCATTAAAGGAAATATTTTTTCACAGAGGATCCAGAATGAGATCCTGAATTGGTCAAAAGAACATAACAAGACTCAGTATTTGTCTCTTTTCCTTGCATTGGCAGATCAGCGCCAGAATTTCATTTTCGGCATGAATATGCCCGATGAGGTTTATGACAATGGGGTTAATATCTTTATTCGTCAGGACCGCTCAGATAATTTTGTTTTAAATCTTAGAGCGGCAGATGAAAAGATAAAGGATGATGATAATAAAAACACATATTATTACGTAGAAAAAGGCAAATTAAGAAAGAGAGAGAATCTTGCGGGGCGTTATGCCCATATTTATCCGTTCGGCATGAATGAAACAGCATTCTGTGCCGATGAAAAGTCTCTGCGGAGAGCCAAACTGATTAATTATCTCTATTCAACTGCCAATTATGATGAGAACAAGTTCCAAAGCATTATGTCTCTGGATTCCATACCGGAAGAGCAGATCTGGAAAGAGGCCGATGATGCATGGCAGAGATTAAGCGTTGCTCTTAAGTGGTCTAATCTGTATAACGCATATGCAATCAGAATAAAACTGACATCATTGCGTGCTTTGCGTGGTCTTGATATTAATGACACAAGTCATGATACATCTCCTCTGTCAGATGGTGAGATTGAACTGTTGGCTAAGGTGGAACATAGCCGCTGGAATGTGGAGAAACTGTTGATGGGATATAGGAAACCTTTACCGGATGAAGATAAATATGCTACTGAGAATGAGGTGATTAAAGCGGATTTGATGAAGAACAAAGAACGGTTCATTCATTATGATATACGCCCATATGATGAATTGGATGAAAATGAAAAAGAACTGGACAGAATCTTTTCAGAATATATTCCGTGGATAATTAAAAAGACTGATACTATACAACGATGAACAGAAACGGATACATACCGCAAATGGAGGATACATCTGGTATCGAATTGCCCGATGAACTTGGTCAATTGGTGGAACAGATGTCCAGAAACGTTCATGAAGTATGGGCCCAAACCCGCATATCACAGGGATGGCGGTATGGTGAAACCCGTAATGATGAACTTAAGACACATCCGTGCCTTGTTCCTTATGAGGAACTGACGGAAGATGAGAGGATATTTGATCGTAATACATGTACTGAAACACTTAAGCTGATAATTAAACTCGGATACAAGATATCAAAATGACAGAAAAAAAGATAGATATATGAGGACTGGTAGATTTCTTATTGTAGGATTGCTCTCAGTTGCGGGTATTTCATTGGTTTGTTGGTCTGTATTTGGAAAAGACCATCATGATTATGAGGGTGCAGAATTGGATTCTGAGACAACGTTATTGGAAAGCAGTGCTGAGCCTATAATATCAGAAGAGGAAGTTACTGCTGATTCTAAGGTTGAGGAGGTTATACCTTCAATAGTAGAAAAAGACATTATTGACAAGGTTGAAGATGAAGCGCTTGATGAGAGATTCGCCGGTGCTTCGGCCAAGGGGGCCACTCAGGCGGCGGATATAACTGAGAATAAAAATTTAAACGCCCCTCAAATGCAAAAGGAAGAGGCACCGAAAGCGGAAATAATTACAATAGTAGAAGACGTCCCGGCGCCTAAGGCTGATATCATCAAGATTATTGATGATGATCCTAATATTGAGGAGGATATTATGATTGCAACAGAAGATCAGATTGATTGGGTTGATTTGGATTCTACATATATTGATATTATTGAGAAAGAACCCGAGGATGAAGATCCGGTTTATATGGTTGTAGAGGAATCACCGGAGTTCCCCGGTGGTTATGAAGCTTATCTGCAGTATCTCAAGTATAACATCCGGTATCCTGCGATTTGCCGTGAAAACAACATCCAGGGGCGTGTAATAGTATCATTTGTTGTTAACAAGGATGGCGCCATTGTAGAACCGGAAGTTGTTATTGGCGTTAACCCGTCACTTGACAAGGAAGCACTTAGAGTAATAAGTGAAATGCCAAAATGGAAACCCGGTACGCAAAGAGGCAAACCGGTAAGGGTAAAATATTCTTGTCCGATTAATTTCAGATTGAACTGATGAGCCAGGAGTATTTTGCGTTCATAAGTTACAGCTCCAAGGATATAGAGTGGGGTAAACGTGTCCAACAGAAACTGGAGCATTACAGACTGCCGGCTGCTGTCTGCCGCAAATACGGATATGACAGGATACCTGTAAAACCTGTCTTCTTTGCCCCTTCCGATATTCAACCGGGTGGCTTGAATGAAGAACTTAAGGAGCGTCTCATGGCATCAAGGAATCTCATTGTTATCTGTTCTCCAAATTCTGCCGCATCAGAATGGGTGGGAAAAGAGATAAGGTTCTTTCATGAGTTGGGCCGTACAGACCACATACATTTCTTTATTGTTGAAGGTATTCCTCATAGCGGTCAGAAGGATACTGAGTGTTTCAATCCGGTAATTGAGGAACTGGGCCTTTCAGAGATATTAGGCGCAAATATTCATGAGAAAATATTCAAATGGTCCTGGCTAAACAGGGAACGTGCATATGTGCAACTTATAACCAAACTGCTAGGAGTAGAGTTTGACGAGATATGGCAGAGGCATAAAAGGCTGATTGTCAGCAGGGTTGTGTATTTTTTCCTGATTGTTGCCGCAGTCCTTTCAATAATATTTGGAATGTGGTTCTTTAATAAGCCTGTTGATGTGGGCGTCAGTTTGAATGAAGACTCTGTCTATAATCCGGATCTTCCGCCTATCAGGAACGCAATTGTTTCTATGTCAATAGCCAATGAGACCAAGACTGATACAATATCTTCTGTAAATGATAAGGCTTTTTTCAGGAATATTCCCCACAAATACATAAACAGTGATGCGCATATGATTGTTGTTTGTGAGGATTACTGTAGTGTGGATACCATTCTCCCTTTATCGGCAGTTATGACGCTCAATATCAGGCGTGATACAACACGTTACGGTGATATAAGGTTTATTCTTTGGGATCCGCATAAAGAGAAAGGAGTGCCTAACAAGAAGATTTTCATAGAAAATATTGAGACAGAAAGTGACAGGAACGGAATAGTATCTCTCCATGTTCCGTTGGCATTTCAAAGACAATCTTACAGGTTGAAAACGGATATTCCTCTTGCGGATACGATACTGTATATGCCATGTACATCGCCTAATTTAGGAATAAGCATTAAATAACACGGTAGTTTTATGAAACGTTTATTCTTCCTGATAATTATTCTGCTTTCGTTCATGTCATCGTTTGGACAGATACCACAGCAAACAGGTATTATTAAATCCATTGGAAGGCCGGACAAGCCTGGTGTTCCTGTTCAGAATGCTTCAATAAAGGTACGTGGTCTTGTTAATACCACTATTAGTTCTGATAATGGAGAGTTCAACATATATATTCCGGAAAAGAAGGATGGCGATGAGTTTTATCTTGTTAGCGTACAGAAAAACGGATATGAATTAAAGGATAAGGATATTATCGGGCGTCCGTTGATTTATTCCACAAAGGTTCCATTGGAATTGTTGATGGTAGATGTTGAACAGCTGATGAAAGATAAGGCCCGTATTGAGGAGAACGCATACCGCGCGGCCGATAAGAGATATAAGGACCGGGTGGAGGAACTGGAAAGGCAGGTTAAGGAAAATGAGATAACGGCAGAAAAGTATCATTCCGCCCTGGTTGAGGTTCAGAATAATTATGAAAGATATCTGTCACTGATAAGTGATATGGCTGACAGGTATGCCCGTACTGATTATGATGATCTGAATGATACTGAAAAGGAAATAATGACCTGTATTGAGAATGGGGAACTTTTAAAAGCTGATTCGCTGATACATACTGTTTTTGATCCCAATACAGTTTTGGAAAAGAATAGGGCTGCCAAAGAAGAAATCAGGCAAAAAAAAGAGATTGCCCAAGAAATGATAGATAAAGCCAATTCTGACAGGGAGTCTATTATGAAGGATATTGAATATGCCAAATATATAGATCAGTTATGTCTGGAACTGACTGGCGAGTATTTGAAACATGGCGACACATTAAGGGCTAACGGCTGTCTGGAGAAGGCTTTGGAAATAGAGATGATTCTGTACGGAGAAGATGATCATAGGGTTAGGGATACCCGGCAAGCCATTCGTGAATTGAGACGATGAGGTATAACAGACTGCTGATATTATTATTCTGCTGTTTTATGGGCTGCTATTCAACAGCCCAGATCCAGATGGTTTTTGTCAGGACAAAAGGCCAGCCTAATAAGCCGGGCGTTCCGCTTAGCGGTGTCTCCATACGCGTTAGAGGTGCTCATAATCAGGCAATCAGTCTTGATGACGGAACTGTTTCGCTGGAAATGGCAGGAAAGAAAAACGGAGATGCATATTTCTTGCAGCAGGTACAAAAGATTGGTTATGAGCTGAATGATATAAACGACCTCAATAAGGAGTTTGCTTTTTCTGACAAGGTGACGCAGGAGATAGTGATGGTTTCAATATCACAGTTGATGGCGGATAAGCAGAGGATAGAAGAGAACGCTTTCAAATATGCAGAGAAAAGCTATCTTCAAAAGATTGAGCAGTTGAATAACCAAAAGGAAGCCAATCTCATTGCCGCAGAGAAATATAATGAGGAGACTCAGAAACTGCAGGCCCAGTTTGAACAGTTTCAATCCATTATTGACGGGTTAGCAGAGCACTATGCACATATTGACTATGACAATCTTGATGGAAAGAGTAAGGAAATATATCTGCTGATAGAATCCGGTCAATTGGAACGTGCCGATTCTCTGATAAATGAACTGTTTGATCCTATGGAGGCGCTTAAACGGAATAAAGATGCGCTTACAGAAATAAACAAGAAACTCAGGAAGGCAAACGATATCCTCAACCAAGCCAATAAGGATATGGCTGCGGTTCTGAAACAACAGGACAAAGATGCCGGATATCTGTATCAGCTTTACACTATTGCGCTTGCGGGATTTGATAAAGAGAAAGCTAAGTTTTATATAGAGACCAGAGCAGAACTTGATACGGCCAACATACAATGGCAGAATGATGCAGGTTATTTTATCAGAGATTATCTGGCCGACTACAATGGGGCTATGCTATATTTCAGGCGTTCATTGAATAAAGCTCTCAAATCTTATGGTGAGGAGACAGGATGGGCTGCTGTATGCTATAACAACATAGGTACTACCTTCCTTAATCAGGGAGATGTGGACAATGCTATAAAAACGTTGCATAAGGCTCTTGACTTAAGCATAAACATATATGGAGAAGGTCACATAAATGTGGCTCAGTGTTATAATACTCTTGGCAACACATACAGCCGTATGGGTAACTATTCCAAGGCTTTGGAGTGTTATGAGAAATCTCTGAGTATCAGCGTTGACAGTTTGGGGCAGGATATTATTGCTTCAGCTACATATTATAACAATATTGGACAGATATATAGTATCTTAGGTGATTATTCCACGGCGCGTGACTATTATGAGAAGTCTATTGCCATAAAAAAAGAAGTATATGGTGATGCGAATAATGATATTGCTACAGGTTATGGAAATCTGGGTAATGTCTATATGGGTTTAGGGGATTATACCTATGCATTGGAATTGTTCAACAAATCTGCTGATATCAAAAGGAGTGTATTGGGAGAGAAGCATCCGGATATTTCCTCTATTTACAATAATATCGGAGGCGTGTATTCTGAATTGGGCGAGTATAATACGGCTTTGGATTATTACGGGAAGTCTTTATCGATATACAAGTCTGTCTTTGGCGAGAACAATCTGAATACGGCAACATGTTATAATAATCTTGGTAATTTGTACAAGCTTATAGGTGATTATACCAAGGCGCTGGATTATTTTGATAGATCACTGAAAATAAGAAATGAGTTGTTGGGGCCGGATAATCTTCAGTCAGCTTCAAACTACAACAATATCGGAGGATTGTATTTTGAGAAGGCCGATTATGATAAAGCCATGGGCTATTATCTCAAATCATTGGATATAATAAAGAATACCATTGGAGAAGAAAAGCCTGATGCGGTAATAAGCTACATAAACATAGGTAGCGTTTATCATAATACCGGCCGATTAGATGAAGCCTTGTCGTATTTTAATAAGGCTTATGAACTGGGAATCAAAGTTATAGGTGATAAACATCCCAGGATTGCACAATGCCTTAACAATATGGGAAATGTATATTTCAGTATAGGCGATTACGCGAACGCTATTGAATATCAGGAAAAGGCATTGGCATTGAGGCTGGAGGTTCTTGGGGAAAACAGCCCGGAAGTAGCCGCGAGTTATAATGATATGGGCTATCTTTATGTAAGTCTTGGCAATTATGAAAAGGCATTGGACTTGTTTGAAAAGTCTTTAATAATATACAGAAAGACATTTGGAGAGAAACATACATGCGTGGCTAAATGCTTGAATAATATCGGTGAATTAAATCTTAGACAAAAGAAGTATTCCGCGGCTTTGAAATATTTTGAACAGGCTTTGAAGATAAGACAGGATCAGTATGGGGAGAACCATCCGGATGTTGCTTATTCGTATTTTAACATTGGAGACGTCTATTATAATCAGAATAAATATTCTGAAGCAATGGAGTATTATAAAAAATCGGCAGATATCAGAGAAAAGATCCTGGGTGCTGACAATAGGCTTGTAGCAATGAGTTACTATAATGTCGGACAGACATATAACAAGCTTGGAGATTATAATAAAACTGTTGAAAATTATTGTAAAGCTCTTGAGATCAGGATACAGGTTTATGGAAAAGAGAATAGTATTGTTGCCACTAATTATTATAATCTGGGAAATACATACTTTAATCACGGTGATAACGAGAAGGCCGACAGTTGTTATAAAGAGGCTTTGGCTATAAGAAAGGTTGTATATGGAGAGGAAGATCTGAGCGTAGCTGCATGCTATAACAATCTGGGGCAGGTTAAGAGGGATGAGAAGAATTATGATGAGGCTCTGGATTATTGTAACAAAGCGCTTGAAATAAGGAAGAAAGCATTAGAGAGTGACGACCTGGCCATCGCTGCCTCATATTTCAGTATAGCTGCAATCTATTATGATCAGGGAGATTACGGTAATGCATCTGAATTCTTTGAGCTGTGCTATGAGATTAGAAAGGCCAAACTTGGTGACTCCCATTCAGATACCAAATATGTTCAAAACCTTCTCCAGAATTCCCGCCGCAATAAAAGGATTATTGATAGCCAACAAAAATGAAAATAGGCCGTCGTTTCCGACGGAAACTAAAAGAAGGTGGGATAATC
>DBYQ01000086.1:30199-34155 GCA_002310015.1 Bacteroidales bacterium UBA1182 | reverse complement strand
CGTAAAAATAGGCCGCCCATCGGGCAACTAGTAGAGGAAAGGTGGATAGTAGCAGTGATAATTCGGGGCGAAGTCCCGAATCGGCCTGGAAGGTCGTCGTTTCCGAAGGAAACTAAAAGAAGGTGGGATAATCATCCCACTCTTTACGTAAAAATAGGCCGCCCATCGGGCAGCCTATTTTTGCGGAAAGAGTGGGATTCAAACCCACGGTACGGCAAGGCCGTACGCCGGATTTCGAGTCCGGTCCATTCGATCACTCTGGCATCTTTCCAAAATTCGGGTGCAAAAAGAGCATAAGCGAGAGTAGAAACAAGTTTACTTGTTTTTACCGAGCGCGGCGTATTTTCGCAATTGAGATTGCAAAGGTATAGAAAAAATAACTACCCAATGCACCCGAAAGATTTTTTAAAGTTCCTGGATAATCTGGTTGGCCAGCTCCGTATTGTCAGGGCGGATGATTACACGTGAGAACTCTGATGATGAATCAGCGAACGCGTACATGTACTCAACTGAGATGCCGGCGGCTGACAGGCGTTCCATTGCCTCGGCCATAGCGCCGGGCTTGTGAGCGCACTCCAGATATACCACCTGGGTCATTGTCACTGCGTATGAGTTTGACTTGATAAGGTTGAATGCGCGCTCTATCTGGTCACGCTCCACAATTATACGTGCAATACCGAAATCCTGAGTCTCAGATACGGTAAAGGCCTTCATGTTTATTCCGTTGTTGCCAAGCAGCCTTGCTATCTCGGCAAACTTACCTTTTTCATTCTCAAGGAATACAGATATTTGTCTGATAAGCATAGTGGGGTATGTTATAAGGTTATTACTCAAATTTACGATGGTCGATGGCGCGTTTTGCCTTTCCGGTGGAGCGCTCTATGGTACCGGGCTGTACAATCTTGATATTGGGCTGTATGCCTATGACGCTCTGGATACGGGAAGTAAGGCGCTGACGCAGACGTACTACCTCATTTACCTGGTCAGTGTAGAACTCAGGCTTGACCTCAACCTGGATATCGAATGTATCGGTATTGTTGATGCGGTCCACTTCAATAAGGAAGTAAGGCTCATACTCCGGGAACTCAAGCAGGATGGATTCAACCTGTGACGGGAATACGTTGACACCGCGGATAATCATCATGTCATCGCTGCGGCCCAGGATCTTGCCCATGCGTACTGCGGTACGGCCGCACTCGCACTTGTCATAGTTCAGGTAGGTGAGGTCACGTGTACGGTAACGTATCATAGGCATGCCCCACTTGTCAAGGGTGGTGAATACAAGCTCACCCTTCTGGCCGGGCTCTACAGGCTGCAGGGTTACGGGGTCGATGATCTCAGGATAGTAGAGGTCTTCCCACAGGTGGGTGCCGTTCTGGCACTCACACTCGCCGCCTACGCCGGGGCCGCTGATCTCAGTAAGGCCATATATATCGAATGCTCTGATATGGAGCTTCTCCTCAAGTTCCTTGCGCATGGCCTCAGTCCAGGGCTCAGCGCCGAATATACCTACCTTAAGCTTGAAGTTCTTTATGTCAAGACCCTGCTTGCGGATCTCCTCAGCCATATAGAGTGCGTATGACGGGGTACAGGCTACTGCTGTGGCGCCAAAGTCCTGCATCAGCTGGAGCTGCTTCTGGGTGTTGCCGCTGCTGGTGGGGATAACGGTGCCGCCAATCTTGGTTACGCCATCATGAGCGCCCAGACCGCCTGTGAACAGGCCGTATCCGTATGAAATCTGAACCATATCATTGCTGCCAAGTCCGTATGCTGAGAGGCAGCGTGCTACGGCTTCTGACCAGTTGTCAAGGTCTTTTGCAGTATATCCTACAACGATTGGCTTGCCGGTGGTGCCTGATGAGGCGTGAAGCCTGAGGATATCGGTCATGGGAACACACATCATACCGAACGGATAGTTGTCACGCAGATCCTGTTTAACGGTAAACGGTAACTTTACAATGTCATCAATGCTCTTGATGTCATCAGGATGAACTCCGTGTTCATCAAATCTCTTTTTGTAAAAAGGCGAATTGTTGTAGGCGTGTGCCACGATTTTTTTGAGTTTCTCACTTTGCAGTGCGCGCATCTCATCACGCGACATACATTCCAGTTTCTGGTTCCAAATCATAAGATGATAGGTGTATTTTTTGTTAGCAATTAAAACGATGCAAAATAAGAGAATAATTGTGGTAACTTTGCAGGCTGAAAGCAAAAAATAAGGATTGATGTCAAAAAAAGATGTCTATATACTGGGTATTGAATCTTCATGCGATGACACATCGGCAGCCGTGATCTGTAACGGCCAGCTGCTGTCAAACGTTGTGGCCAGCCAGAAGGTGCATGAGGAGTACGGCGGAGTGGTGCCTGAACTGGCTTCACGCGCTCACCAGCAGAACATTGTTCCTGTGGTGGATACTGCGTTGAAAAGGGCCGGAATTGATGCGGGGCAGCTCAGCGCCGTGGCTTTTACGCGCGGTCCCGGACTGATGGGCTCGCTGTTGGTGGGTGTTTCATTTGCCAAGGGGTTTGCCCGCTCCCTGGATATTCCGATGATTGAGGTCAACCACCTGCAGGGGCACATCCTGGCTCATTTCATCAAGAAACCCGGTGAGGAGACGGATGCTCCTGAATTCCCGTTCCTGTGTTTGCTGGTTTCAGGCGGTAATTCACAGATAGTCAAAGTGGTATCATATAACAAAATGGAGATTTTGGGGCAGACTATCGATGATGCTGCGGGCGAGGCTATGGACAAATGCTCCAAGGTGATGGGGTTCGGGTATCCCGGCGGGCCGATAATAGACCGGTTGGCGCGTCAGGGCAATCCCAAGGCTTATACTTTCAGCAAGCCTAACATTCCGGGATACAACTACAGTTTCAGCGGGCTTAAGACATCGTTCCTGTACAATCTGCGTGACTGGGTAAAGGAGGATCCTGATTTCATTGAGCATCACAAGGAGGACCTCTGCGCATCGTTGGAGCGTACCATTGTGGAGATACTGATGAAGAAGCTGCGTCTGGCCGCCAAGGATACCGGCATCAACCGCATTGCAGTGGCGGGTGGGGTATCGGCCAACACCGGCCTGCGCGAGGCCTTCCAGGACCATGCACGCCGCTACCGCTGGAAAGTGTATATCCCACCGTTCTCATACACCACCGATAACGCCGCCATGATAGCCTGCACCGGCTATTTCAAATACCTGGACAACGACTTCTGTTCAATAGACGTACCAATCTACTCCAACACGAGGATATAGTTTCCAGTTGCACCAAGTAAAACTAATCCTCACGAGCAAAGCGCGTGAAGATTAGTTTTACCCGGCCGGAGGCCGGCAGAGTGGAGTGGAATGAAATGTAACGTAACGGGTTTGGGGCGTGGCCGCCCCAAACTAAAAAAATGTCGTGTACCTGATACGCAGATAGGATTCCATCCTGACGCTTAAGGCCTCTAGGCCGTAAAGCGCATGGAAGACCGAGCGTAGCGAAGCAGCGAGTCCCCGCCGTAAAGCCAAAACCTCCCGCACAATGAAAAACAAAACCTCAAATAATGTAAAACAAAGAAAAAACAATCTCAATTGTTTGGAATAATGAAAACAATCGTGTAAATTTGCACCCTGTTTTGAGAATACAGCAAAAAACGAATAAAAACAGATAGATATGTCAAGAATTTGTCAGATCACCGGAAAGAAGGCAATGGTTGGCAACAATGTTTCTCACTCAAAGCGCAGAACTAAGAGAACATTTGATGTTAACCTGTTCACTAAGAAGTTCTTCTATGTTGAGGAGAACTGCTGGATCAGCCTCAAACTCAGTGCTGCCGGCCTGAGAATAATCAACAAGAAAGGTCTTGATGCCGCCCTCAAGGAGGCTGTCGCTAACGGCTATTGCGATTGGAAAGACATCAGAATCATTGCGTAAAACAGTAAGGAGTTCATACTATGGCAAAGAAAGTAAAAGGC
>DBYQ01000086.1:0-30123 GCA_002310015.1 Bacteroidales bacterium UBA1182 | reverse complement strand
AACACTCCTGAGAGACTGGAACTTAAAAAGTATAACCCCATTCTCAAGAGGATGACAATCCATCGTGAGATTAAGTAATACGTTTTAAACCATGGCAAAGAAAGTAGTTGCTACCCTGCGTCAGGGTAAGGTTTCAATGGCTAAGGTCATCAAGATGGTTAAGTCACCCAAGACCGGTGCCTATATGTTCACAGAGCAGATTGTAACTGACGAACAGCTTAAGAACGCCATCAAGTAAGTTGTTTGATAAGAAACTATAAAAGAGAGCGGTCAGATGGCCGCTCTTTTTTGTTCTTATGCCCCTTTTAAGCCTAAATATAAATAGGTAAAATCAAAACTAATTCTTAAATTTGCAGTTTGAGTACGGGGGATAAATGCCGTATTCATCAGTGTTTTTATGGGTCTGTTTTCATTTTTCTCAAAAGATAAGAAGGAAGTCCTTGACAAGGGTCTGGAAAAGACCAAAACCAGTGTATTCTCCAAGATAGCCCGTGCCATTGCGGGCAAGTCAACCGTTGACGATGAGGTGCTGGATAATCTTGAGGAGGTTCTCATTACTTCCGATGTAGGCGTAGAGACCACTCTCAAGATCATAAAGCGCATCCAGGAGCGCGTGGCACGTGACAAATACATGGGTACGGCCGAACTGAACGATATCCTGCGTGAAGAGATATCGGCCCTTCTGGTGGAGAATAATCCCGATGACAATACGGAGCCGTTCAGCGTTCCCGCGGGACGTAAGCCCTACGTGGTGCTTGTGGTGGGTGTGAACGGTGTAGGTAAAACCACTACAATAGGCAAACTGGCATATCAGTTCAAGAAACGCGGCCTCAAGGTTATGCTTGGTGCTGCCGATACGTTCCGCGCCGCCGCCATAGAGCAGCTGCAGGAGTGGGGACGCAGGGTGGATGTGCCGGTGATAAGGCAGGAGATGGGTTCTGACCCTGCATCGGTTGCATACGATACTCTCAGCTCAGCCGTAGCAAACGGCGTGGATGTGGTCCTGATTGATACTGCAGGCCGTCTGCACAATAAAGTGGGCCTGATGAATGAGCTCACCAAGATACGTAATGTGATGAACAAGGTTGTGGAGGGTGCTCCTGATGACGTTCTGCTTGTCCTGGACGGCTCTACCGGCCAGAACGCCTTTGAGCAGGCCAGGCAGTTTACATTAGCTACACATGTTACACAGCTGGCCATTACCAAGCTTGACGGAACAGCCAAGGGCGGTGTGGTGATAGGCATATCTGACCAGTTCAAGGTGCCTGTAAAGTATGTTGGATTGGGTGAGGGAATAGATAACCTGCAGGTCTTCAACAAGACCGAGTTTGTGGATTCTCTCTTCAAGATGGAATGAGATGAGGTACGGCAGTGTTGATATAATCACTTTAGGCTGTTCTAAGAATCTTGTTGATTCTGAAAAACTTATAGCTCAATTCAGGGCTGAGGGACTTAAGGTGAAGCATGATCCTGACAAGGTGAGTGCAGAGACTGTCGTAATAAATACATGCGGTTTCATAGGCGATGCACAGGAGGAATCAATCAACATGATACTGGAGTGTGCTGAGCTGAAAAAAGCCCGTAAGATAGGGCGTATATACGTTATGGGCTGTCTCTCACAGAAGTTCCATAAGGAACTGATGGCTGAGATACCTGAGGTGGACGGCTGGTACGGCAAGTTTGACTGGGGCGGCATACTCAAGGAGATGGGCCGCAAATGGCACGGAGAGATTGAGAATGACCGCGTCATAACCACACCGCCGCACTATGCTTACCTCAAGATTGCTGAGGGCTGCAACCGCGGATGTGCATATTGCGCCATACCGCTTATGACGGGCAAATACCGTTCACGCAGTCAGGAGGATATACTTGATGAGGCACGTAAGCTGGTAGCCAAGGGCGTAAAGGAGATTCAGCTGATAGCCCAGGACCTTACGTATTACGGTACGGATATTGCTCACAAACCCGTGCTTGCCGATCTGGTACAGCGTCTGTCTGACATACCGGGAGTGGAGTGGCTGCGTCTGCATTACGGCTATCCCAACAATTTCCCCATGGATCTGCTGCCGGTAATGCGTGAGCGCGATAATGTGTGCAAGTATATGGATATAGCCCTGCAGCATATCAGTGACCCTGTGCTCAAGCGCATGCACCGCAATATCACGGCCCGGGAGACACGTGAGTTCCTGGCCCGCATCCGTGAGGAGGTGCCCGGAATACACCTGCGCACCACACTGATGGTGGGATTTCCCGGTGAGACCGATGATGATTACGCCCAATTGCTGGATTTTGTGCGTGAGCAGCGTTTTGAGCGTATGGGCGCCTTTGCATACAGCGAGGTGGAGGGTACATACTCCGCCATTCACTATAAAGACGATGTTCCGGATGATGTGAAGCAGGCCCGTCTGTCACGCCTGATGCGTGTGCAGCAGGATATATCGGCCGATATAAGCGCCGCAAAGGTGGGTAAGAGATTCAAGACGATGATAGACCGCCTGGAGGGTGACTACTATGTTGGGCGTACGGAGTTTGACTCACCGGAGGTTGATCCTGAGGTGCTTATCAAGGCAGACGTGGAATTGCCTATAGGTGAGTTCCGCAACGTAATGATAACTGAGGCCGATGCCTTTGACCTATATGGAAAAGTAGAGACTAATTAAACTGACCTATATGAACAACAAGCAGTTTTTGACAGAATTATCCGGTAAGTGCCATTTGTCGCCTGAACAGGCTGCAGAGCAGGTCCAGACACTGATTGGAGTCATGGAGAGCGTTTGGAATAACGGTGACTCCGTGAGTCTGTCCGGATTTGGAGTTCTGGAAGTTAAGAAAAAGAATGAGCGCGTGTCAGTGAATCCGGTTACCGGAGTGCGTATGCTGGTGCCCCCCAAACTTGTACTTACATACAAGCCTAGTTCACTACTCAAGGATAAACTAAAATAAAAGGTGCGTGTATGAACAGTAAGATTAATCTTTCACAACTGGCTGATCTGTTCGCACAGATTAGTGGATTGTCAAAAACCGCATCAGAACAGTTTGTAAAGGCTTTCTTTGACATCATATCACAAGGTGTATTGGCTGAAGGGTTAGTAAAGGTCAAGGGTCTTGGTACATTCAAACTACTCCAGATGGAGGATCGTGAGAGTGTCAATGTCAATACTGGTGAACGGTTTACGATAGAGGGGCATCAGAAGATATCATTTACACCTGATGCAGAACTTAAAGAACGTATAAACAAACCTTTTGCTGTATTTGAAACAGTTGAAATTACAGCAGAGCAGGCAGAGAAAATAGGTGATGATATTGAGACTGGTTATTCAGAAGAACCGCAGTCTGATAATTCTGAGATATCTGATTATACTTCAGAACAGACTGATAACGAGCCCAAGATAAAGGATATAACTCAGAAACGCAGCACACGTGTATTGCTGAAATTGATTACATGGGTTCTATCCTTGATTCTTTTGATAGGATTGGTCATGTATATTCTTTGGCCAATCATAGGTTGTAAACTTTTGACGATGTTTGATGATAAGATTGCAGAAAAAGCTCAGGTTACAACCATTGTTGAAACAAAATCCTCCTTAACAAGTAGTAGTGTTACTCCCGAACAGAGCCAGAATATTGAAAAACCGCTTATGGAGACAGAGCCCATTGTCAACAAGAATCCTGAATCAGTAGTTAAGGAACAGGAACCGGAACCTGCTGTCAAGGATATATCTGATCAGGTTGTACAGCAGCAGTTCAACCTTAACAGGGAAGATATGGCAAAGAGTGTGTCGCTTTTTACTGAAGCAGACACGGTGAACTATCGTATTACAGGCAAACTGGCTGTGCATACTGTCCAAAATGGTGAAACACTTGCCAAAATATCTTTCATGTATTATGGAACCAAGAAACTTTGGCCTTACATAGCCAAGTATAACAAGATGAGTTCATTTAACAATATGGGAGCAGGGAGTGTAATAAATATTCCCAAACTTGCTGCAAAGTGATAAACAAGTTATAAATATGTTTAACGCTAACTGATGACAATACAATTTAAAACTTTTTAGTTCATACCCGTTTTCAAATAGTCATATATTTGGCACTAGAATCCCATGTGGGATGATTGTGAAGGACAATTGATAAATTAATCTTATGAGTGAAAATGTTGACATTAAGGAACTGAATGAGCGTATAGAAAAACAGAGCGCATTCGTTACCAACCTGATGGCCGGAATGGATCAGGTTATCGTGGGACAGAAACATCTTGTTGAATCTTTGCTGATAGGATTGCTTTCCGATGGACATATACTGCTGGAAGGTGTTCCCGGTCTTGCCAAGACACTTGCTATCAAAACACTTGCTTCATTGATAGATGCAAGTTTCAGCCGAATACAGTTTACGCCGGATCTGCTTCCTGCCGACGTGGTGGGAACAATGATATACAGCCAGAAGGATGAGACATTCCTTCCCAAGAAGGGTCCGGTATTTGCCAATTTCATCCTGGCCGATGAGATTAACCGTGCTCCGGCCAAGGTGCAGAGCGCATTACTGGAGGCCATGCAGGAGCGCCAGGTGACACTGGGCGGTGATACGTTCAGCCTGCCCAAGCCTTTCCTGGTTATGGCTACACAGAACCCGATAGAGCAGGAGGGTACATATCCGCTGCCTGAGGCACAGGTGGACCGTTTCATGCTCAAGGCTGTGATTGACTATCCCAAGATTGAAGAGGAGAAGAAGATCATTCATCAGCAGATACACCATCAGATAGGTACTGTGAAGCCAATAATGAGCACCGATGACATCATTGAGGCCCGTAAGGTGGTTGACCTGGTTTATCTGGATGAGAAGATTGAGCAATACATAGCCGATATCGTGTTTGCTACACGTTATCCCGATAAATACGGACTCAAGGATATAAAGGAACTTATATCATTTGGCGGTTCACCGCGTGCATCCATAAACCTGGCTCTTGCAGCCCGCTCTTATGCATTCATCAAGCGCAGAGGTTATGTGGTACCTGAGGATGTTCGTGCCATAGCACATGATGTACTGCGTCACCGCATTGGCCTTACTTATGAGGCCGAGGCTACCAACGTGACTCAGGACGAGCTTGTAAGCCGCATCTTGAACAAGGTTGAAGTACCTTAATCTAACCTCTTTATAATCAGTTTAGTATGGAAACAAATGAACTGATAAGAAAGGTCCGGAAGATTGAGATAAAGACCCGCGGTCTGTCCAGTAACATTTTTGCCGGTCAGTACCATACCGCCTTTAAAGGTCGTGGTATGGCATTCAGTGAGGTGCGTGAGTACCAGTACGGTGACGAGCCCCGTGATATTGACTGGAATGTTACCGCCCGTATGAACAAGCCCTACTCAAAGGTGTTTGAAGAGGAGCGTGAGCTTACGGTGATGCTGATGGTGGATGTGTCAAACAGCCTGAACTTTGGTACCCAGGTGATGATGAAACGTGAGATGGTTACCGAGATTGCCGCCACGCTGGCATTTGCCGCCATTGAGAACAATGATAAGGTGGGGCTGCTGTTCTTCAGTGACCGTATAGAGAAGTTCATACCGCCCAAGAAAGGACGCAAGCATATTCTTTATCTTATACGTGAACTGCTTGATTTCCAGCCGGAGAGCAATGCCACAGACATTACCGTCCCTCTGGAATTCCTTACCGGAGCCGTAAAGAAACGTTGCACTGCATTCCTGTTGAGTGATTTCATTGATGCCCATGATTACAGGAACGCGCTCACCATAGCAAACAGCAAGCATGATATCGTGGCGATACGCGTTTATGACAGGCGTATGGAAGAACTTCCTGACGTGGGTCTCATGAAGCTGTATGATTCCGAGACAGGGCAGGAGATGTATGTTGATACATCATCGGCAACGGTACGTAATACTCACCATAAGTGGTTTGAGGATAATACTTTGAGATGTAAGGACTATCTTACCCGCAGTCATGTGGATTCAGTGTCGGTCCGTACGGATCAGGATTATGTCAAGGCTCTTATGGGACTGTTCGCTAAACGAAATTGAGAATTTTTGGAGCAGTGAGAGCCATCAAGTTTACTTGGTTGGCCGAGTCGCGACAAA
Organism: Bacteroidales bacterium UBA1182; assembly: GCA_002310015.1. GTDB lineage: Bacteria > Bacteroidota > Bacteroidia > Bacteroidales > Bacteroidaceae > Colenecus. Next base: position 24,034 of record DBYQ01000086.1, on the reverse strand, counting down.
AATCATGGAACGAAGTTACATAATTGAGAATTATAATTGAGATGAAGAGATTCTTCATATATCTGATATTTACCATTGCTTCCGTTGTGTATGCATCGGCCCAGAACGTTGTAGTCAGGGCTGAGGTGGACTCCATGATGATGTGGATAGGTCAGCAGACCGGACTTCACCTGGAGGTTACCTGTGATGCGGGGCAGAAGATAGACTTTCCTGCATACCGTGACACTATCGTAACCGGATTGGAGATAATACCGCCGGTCAAGACTGATACCCAGTATGTCAACAACGGGAAGCGTATGACTGTGAAACGCAGTTATACCGTAACCTGTTTTGATTCAGCCTTGATATATATAGCGCCGATTACGGTAAATGTGGACGGTAACGAGTATCAGTCCAACCGTCTGGCGCTGGCCTTCATGACTTATGATATCCCGGAAGGTGAGGAGAAACAGATATTCGGCCCTAAGGACAATCTGAATGCCCCCATACGGTTCTATGAGGTTAAAGGGCTGATTCTGTTCTTGTTATTGGCTATTGTGGCAATAGTAATAGCGGTATATCTGTTTATCAGGTATCGTGATGACAAACCCATTATCAGAAAGATAAAGATTGAACCCAAGGTTCCGGCACATGTCAGGGCAATCACTGATATAGAGGAACTGAGGCAGGCCGGAGGCCCTCACAGTGAGGATTCCAAGGGATATTACACGCAGTTGACGGATATACTGCGTGAATATATCAATGACAGGTTCGGGTTCAACGCAACCGAGATGACCTCTGATGAGATACTTGAGAAGCTTGAAGAGAGCCGTGACCGGGAGTCTCTAAGTGAGTTGAGGGATCTGCTTTCAACTTCTGATATGGTCAAGTTTGCCAAGTTCAAACCCATGCTCAATGAGAATGACCGTAATCTGGTTACTGCATTGGAGTTTGTAAATGATACCAAGATTGAGGTTCCGGAATCAGAGCTTCAACCTAAGGAGGAAGAGACTATTGTTGAGGAGAAACGAAGCAAGGAGGCGCGTATCATGCTGTTTGTGGCCGGTACGGTCACAGCTTTGTCCGGTACGTTGTTCCTTGTACTGTCCGTTTTTAAGTTGTATTATCTGTTCTTCTAAAAGAAACGAGCCATGACATTTGCAAACAGTGCATATTTGCTTTTGATGCTTCTTGTCATACCGTGCATTATCTGGTATGTGCTCAAGGTTAACAAGCGGCGTGCCACACTCTCTGTGCCTACCACATCCATGTACGGCGGCCTTAGAAAGAGCTGGAAATATTACCTTATACATGTTCCGTTTATCCTTGACATGGTGGCCATAGTCCTGCTGTCACTTATTCTGGCGCGCCCGCAGACAACCGACCGTTGGCAGGATACTGAGATTGAGGGTATTGACATAATGCTTTGCGTTGACGTATCCACGAGTATGCTGGCTGAGGATCTCAAGCCTAACCGTATTGAGGCTGCCAAGCAGGTGGCATCGGAATTCATAAACGGACGCCCAAATGACAACATCGGTCTGACCATTTTTGCCGGTGAGGCGTTTACACAGTGCCCTATGACGGTTGATCATGCCGTTCTGCTAAATATGTTCCAGAACGTGAGCAGTGACATTGCAGCCAAGGGTATAATTGAGGACGGCACAGCCATAGGTATGGGACTGGCCAATGCCATAAGCCGCCTTAAGGACAGTCAGGCTAAATCAAAGGTTATCATACTGCTTACTGACGGTTCAAACAACCGTGGTGAGATATCGCCTATGACTGCTGCTGAGATGGCCAAGAGCTTTGGAATCAGGGTTTATACTATCGGAGTAGGCACGAATGGCACGGCGCCGTATCCGGTGCAAGGTGCATTCGGCAAGCAATATATCAATGTGGCCGTTGAGATTGACGAGAATGTGCTCCGTCAGATTGCCCAGACTGCAAGCGGTCAATATTACCGCGCTACCAGCAACAGCAAGCTGAAGGAGGTTTATGAGGAGATTGACAAACTGGAGCGCACCAAACTTCAGGTCAAGGAGTTCAGCAAGAACCAGGAGGAGTATCAGCCGCTTGCGCTGGCTCTGATACTGAGTCTTCTGCTCTCTATACTGCTAAAACAGACCGTTCTCAGAACGATACCATAAAAAAGGAGTGATTGATTATGTTCAAGTTCGCTAATCCTGAATATCTCTATCTGCTGGCGCTGGTACCGGTGCTGGTAGCACTGCATATCTTCTCTAATATCCGCAGGCGCAGGAAACTGGCCGAGTATGGTGACGGAGAGCTTATTTCACAACTCATGCCCGATGTCTCAACCGTACGTCCCAATATCAAGTTCTGGCTGCTGTTCTCAGCATATACGCTGTGCTGTTTCCTGCTGGCCAGACCGCAGTTCGGTTCCAAGCAGGAGACCGTAACAAGAAAGGGCATCGAGACGGTCATAGCCCTGGATATATCAAACTCCATGCTAGCCGATGATGTTGCTCCCAACCGTCTGGAGAAATCCAAGCGTATAATCTCAAACCTGGTTGATCAGTTCAAGGATGACAAGATAGGCCTGATAGTATTTGCCGGTGATGCTTTTGTGCAGTTGCCCATTACTAGTGATTTTATATCGGCCAAGGTATTCCTGAATACCATATCACCTGCGTTGATAACGCGTCAGGGAACGGATATCAAGACGGCTATTGAGCTGGCCACCCGCAGTTTTACTCCTAATGAAGGGATAGGTAAGGCTATAATAGTGATTACCGATGGTGAGAACCATGAGGGTGGGGCTGAGGAGGCTGCTAAGGCCGCAGCTGAGAAGGGATATATGGTATATGTCCTGGGAGTCGGCCTGCCGTCAGGTTCACCCATTCCGGGTGAGCGAAGCGGTGATTTCCGCAGGGATAAGGATGGCAATGTAGTGGTAACACGTCTCAATGAGGAGATGTGCCGCAAGATAGCTGCTGCCGGTAATGGCGTATATTTCTATGTGGATAACTCAAATGCTGCCCAGAAGGCGCTCCAGACGGAGCTTGACAAACTGGCCAAGGCTGATGTGGAGACCACAGTATATACAGAGTATGATGAGCAGTTCGGGATAATAGCCTGGATGATCCTGATTATCCTGCTGCTTGAGATATTCATCTGTGAGAGCCGTAACCCGCGGCTCAGGAATTTCAGTCTTTTCAAAACTGAAGAGGAGGAGAAAGGAAAATGAAAAAGGTAGTTTTGATGATTTGTATTATAGCTGCGTCTATGACCGGTGCTTTTGCACAACGGTCAGACCGCTCATTTATACGTAAGGGAAACCGTATGTTTGAGGACAGTCTGTTCATAAAGGCTGAGGAGAACTACCTCAAGGCTGTGGACATGAATCCTGAAATGTACGAGGGAACATTTAACCTGGGCAATTCCTATACTGCGCAACAAAAGCCCAATGAGGCGGTTGAGCAGTACCGTAAGACAGCCAATGCCCTTGAACTGAAGAAAAAGGAGCTGATGGAGAATCCGGAGGCAAGCCCCAAGGAACTGAACAGATGTAAGGAGGACCTGGCCAAGACATATCATAACACCGGAGTGGTTTACCACATGTGTGAGCAGTATGACAAGGCTGTGGAATCATACAAGCAGGCTCTGCGTAACAATCCACAGGATGATGAGACACGTTATAATCTGATTCTGGCACAGCGTATGCTCCAACAGCAGCAACAAGACCAGCAACAGCAACAGGATCAGAATAAGGATCAACAACAGCAGGATCAGCAGCAACAGCAGCAGGATCAACAGCAACAACAGCAAGATCAGCAGGATCAGCAGCAACAGGAACAAGAGCAGCAGGAACAGCAACAGGATATGTCGCAGGAGAATGCCGAGCAGATTCTGGAAGCTGCCATGCAGGATGAGAAGGATGTCCAGGAGCGTGTTCAGGAACAGCTCATGAAGGTCCAACCCAAGAAACCTTTGGAAAAAGATTGGTAATATGAATATATCGGAAAAGACAAGAAGACTACTGTTACCCGCGGTCATGCTAATTCTGCTGACCGGAGTAAAGGCAGTTGCCCAGGACGCCACATTTACCGCCCAGGCTCCGCAGGCCGTGGTACTTGGCGAGCGTTTCAGGATAACATATAAGGTTAACACGCGCGATGCCAAGGAGTTCCGTGCTCCGGACATGAAGAGCATCAATATCCTGAGCGGCCCTAACACATCTACATCATCAAGCACTTCCATTTACAATGGCCAGGTAACTAGCACATATACACTGACTTATACCTATGTTGCTGTAGCAACTGAAGAGGGTGATGTATCAATTGACGGTGCTACCATAAAAGCCAACGGCAAGCAGCTGACATCAAACAAACTGACAATCAAGGTTTTGCCGCCTGACCAGGCGTCATCTCAGCAGCAGAGCCAGGGGCAGGGGAGCGGACAGGCCCGTCAGCAACAGTCATCGGGTCAGTCCTCAACGGCAGGAAGCGGTGAAGACCTTTTTATGCTTGCCACTGTTGACAAGACCACTGTATATGAGCAGGAGGCTCTTTTGCTTACATTCAAGATTTATAAACTGCCGTCTGTTGATTTGCAGACCATGAGCAGCAAGATGCCTGACCTCAAAAACTTCCATGTTCAGGAGGTGGAGCTCCCGCAGCAGAAAGAGTTCAATCTGGAACATTACAACGGCCGTAACTACCAGACTATGGTATGGCTTCAGTATGTTCTGTTCCCGCAGCATTCAGGAGAGCTGGAGATACCGGCTACACCTTTTGAGGGTGTTGTGGCACAGCGTGTTGAGAACAGGAGCAATGACGTGTTTGACATGTTCTTCAACTCATCCAGATATGTTGAGGTTAAGAGAGAGCTTACTACACGTACTATAAAGATTAATGTAAAGCCGCTTCCACAGGGCAAGACAAATGCTTTCTACGGCGGCGTGGGTGACTTCAACATCAGTTCTACCATAAACAGTACGGATGTTACAGCCAATGATGCCGTTACCATACGTGTAATACTGTCCGGTACAGGTAACCTCAAGCTGGTTAAGACCCCAGAGATTAAGTTTCCGCAGGATTTTGACATATATGATCCCAAGGTTGAGAACAAATATACCATCAAGGGAGGCCGTCAGACCGGAAACAAGGTATATGAATACCTGGCAATACCCCGTCACGCCGGCCAATACACCATTCCGGCTCTGGAGTTCCAGTACTTTGATCCCAAGAGCGGCAGTTACAAGACCCTCAAGACCGATGAATATACCCTGAACGTAGCCAAAGGGCAGGGTGGAGGAGAGTCACAGACATCGGTATCATACGTAAACAAGGAGGACCTTAAGTTTGTAGGTCAGGATGTACGTTTCCATTCAACTCCTACGGTGCTTAAATCAACTGATGTCCAGTTCTTCGGCTCATTCCTGTTCTATCTCTGTCTTATCCTGCCGCTTGCAATTCTGCTGGTACTCGTTCTCATATCACGCAAACGTATTGCTGACAGTGCCAATGCTGCCAAGGTAAAGGTCAAGAAGGCCAGCTCTGTGGCTACCAAACGTCTTAAGGTGGCCCGCAAACTGATGAAGGAGGGCCGTAAGGATGATTTCTATGATGAGATGATGCGTGCCTTACAGGGTTATTTCGGCGATAAGCTGGCTATACCTGTGGCAGAACTCTCCAAGGATAACATTGAGGCTGAACTGAAACGCAGGAATGTATCTGATGAGCCGGTTAAACTGGTTATAGGTCTGTTGGATAACTGTGAGTTTGCCCGATATGCTCCAGGTGATGATTCCGGAAAGATGGACCGTCTTTATGAGCAGGCCGTAAGCGTGATTGGGCAGATTGAAGGCTCAATTAAATAATTGAGAATTGAAAATTGAAATCCGATTCGCGACAAAAATCATGGAACGAAGTGACATAATTGGAAAAATGAAAAAGATATTAGCTATTATATTGATGGTTCTTCCGGTGCTGGGAATGGCGCAGGAGGATGACGGAATGATGAGCCTGGTTGCAGATTCCACCAAGGCTAATGCATTACCTACGCTTGCTGAAGCTGATAGCGCTTATATTCAGGGGGATTACCTTACCGCTATAGGCATATATGAGTCAATCATTGAAAATCAGGGCGTTAACGCTACATTATATATGAATTTGGGCAATTGCTGGCTTAAACGTGATGAGGTAGCCAAGGCTATTCTCTGTTACGAGCGTGCATATCTGATTGATCCGTCAGATCCTGATATCAAGTTTAATCTGGAGCTGGCACGTACCAAAACGGTAGATAAGGTAAATCAGGTAAACCAACTCTTTATTGTAGTGTGGTTTAAGAAACTCTTGGCCGCGCTTGACGTAAACGGATGGGCTATTATGACGGTTATTCTGTTTGCAGCTGCCATACTGTTTACGGGAGTTTTACTGTTTTCAAAGAAACGTGCCCTCCGTAAAATATCTTTTTCTTTTAGCGTAATTTTCTTGCTTTTGTCCATTTTATCATTTATCTTCGCTACAACGCAGATGGGAAATATCCGGAACCGTGATACGGCAATAATCATGTCACCGAGCGTTACGGTCAAGAGTACACCCACCAGCAGCGGTACAGACCTGTTTATCATTCATGAAGGACGTAAGGTACAGATACTGGATTCTTCAATGAAAGAGTGGGTAGAAATAAGGTTAGAGGACGGCAATACAGGTTGGGTACCGGTTAATGTAATGGAAATCATTTAACCACAATGGAATGACAGAAGCACAGGGTCTCATAGAGACAGACAGATTGGCCACGCTGTCAGTAAATGGCAGCGACTCCCTTTTCTGGGATGGTGTGGCCAATTTATTTACTTCAGTCATTGTGTGGATTCCTCTTGCTCTTGCTGCTATATTCCTGATAATAAGGAATGTAAACCCTAAAAGAATTCTATTTGTGCTTCTGATGGTGGCTCTCACCATATTGTTGTGTGACCAATTGTCATCATCAGTATTTAAACCTCTGTTTCACAGGCTAAGACCTACACGTGATCCCTTTATTCTGGATATGGTTGATACCGTAAACGGCTATCGTGGAGGACTTTACGGTTTTTTCTCAAGCCACGCGGCCAATTCATTCGGCCTGGTAGCATTGTTCATCTGGCTTGTTAGGGACAGACTGTTCAGCCTGTCAGTCGGGATTTGGGCAATACTCAACGCATTGATAAGAACTTATCTTGGCGTACATTTTATAGGTGACATATTGGTAGGTGCCATTGCAGGAAGCCTGATAGGCAGTTTTACTTACTGGCTCTACTTACTTGTGTCACGTAAAGACCGGGATTATCTTAATGTGCACAGATCCAGTCTTTTATATACAAAGTCCGGATTTATGCGCAATGACGTGTTTATTTTCTTGTGTGTGCTGTTTGGTACATACTCGGTTATATTGATTGGAGCGTGCTTTGTAAATTGACCAAAGTCAAATTACAATTGAAAATTGAAAATTGAAAATTTATTTGATAATAACCTAATTTTAATGCTTATGACCAGATTAATCACATTCAATGAACTGCGCCAGATCAAGGCGCAACTTCCAGAGGGCAGTATCCACAGAATTGCCAATGAGCTGAATCTCGATGTAGAGACTGTTAGAAACTTCTTTGGAGGTACAGACTACAAGAAAGGTTCAGCAGTAGGTTTTCATATTGAGCCGGGACCAAACGGCGGTTGCGTTGTTCTGGATGACACGACAGTTCTGGATAGAGCCCTTGAGATCATTGCAGAAAGCAAGAAGTGAATTGAAAATTGAAAATTGAGAATTGAAAATTGAAAATTGTAGAAAAGGTTCGGAATAATTTCCGAACCTTTTCTAATATCACGGGTTATCACGCAGGTTTATTATCACGCAGGTGCCTGTAATTTTCAATTTTCAATTCTCAATTTTCAATTTGCAAAATTGTTTATCAATTTTGCATAATAACTATTATGTTAAATAGGAAATAAAGAAATGAAATAACCCCACTCCTGAACAACAAAAAAAAAGAAACTGCCGGATTAATGTCCGACAGTTCCATAAAAGTTATGTTTTAATGGATTGAATTATGCACCGAGAAGTTTCTCAATTTCCTTCATCTCTTTAGTCATTTCAACCTTGTAGTAAATCTGATAAAGTAATGGGCCCCATTTGTTAACATTACTAGGCTCAAGTTCTCTCCACTTTTCTATATAAGGAAGAGCTTCTTTATAGATTTCCTTTTCCTTCTTTAATCCATTCTTATATTCAGCAGACTTATAATTCAGCTTGTCATTTGCCTCACTAAGGGCTTGAGCCTTGAACATTATGCAAAGTCCAATGTTATTGTAGGCTTCACTTAATGTGTTATCCTTCTCAATTGCAATCTTGTACTGCTCGATAGCCTTGTCATAATCCTTGTTCTGCTGTGAAACGAAACCGAGAACGTAATAGTTGTAAGCTTTTTCAGGATCAGTCTCAATCATCTCTTTAGCGAATTGTTCCATTTCTCCCATGTCATTCTTGAGGCTGTAGTAGTTTAGCAGATGACCATAATACCATTCTTTGGTCGGGTATTTGATAAGACCGGCTTTGAGTGATTTGAGCCAGTTGACGGTATCGCCCATGTGTCCGTAACTTTCGCAAATGAATTCAGTTGCGTCCTCACCATACTCGTCATCGTTCTGAGCGGTTTGTGAATACTTAAGGCAGTTCTCCCAATCCTCAAGCTGGTATGCTGCAAGTGCGGGGAAATATGAGTATTTTACGCCGTTCTCATTCCATACTCCGTCAGTTTCCCTGAAATCAGCAAAATCCTCTCTTTGGGCAATTGTGTAATACTTGTCAAAGAATTTGTAAGCTGTGGCAGGATCATTGTGATGCATGAAATAGTGAACACCGGCTGTAATCATCTGGTTGAGATTGCGATGTATAATACTGGGGAACAAGCGTCTTCTTGCCTCATCTGATGTCTTGCCCTTCTCATTGGGAATCTGCTGCAGAGAGTCTGCCTTGAGTGCAAATGTGATCATCTTGTCCAGATAATCGTACAAAGCTGTGGTATCATATTTTACACCGGCATTGTATGACTTGATACTCTCCTGGTTGTAGAAATACTCATATATTATTGATGCTTCATACCATGTCTGGTCCCAATCCTGCAGAAGAGGATTCTTCATTGCGTCATCAATGAGCTTCTTGGCATGTCTCTTATCAGGAACATCATCGCGTTCCATATCATCTCTTGCCTCCTTTACAGTCTTTTGTGCTGCTTTAGTGGCTTTTTTCAGCTCTTTCTCAGTCATCTGAGCGTAGGATGTGCACGACATTCCAAAAGCTGCAATCAAAACAAATATAAGCTTCTTCATCTTGAAAAATGTTATAGGTTTTACATTATTAATATATCATTCCTGATTGGTTGTTAAAATCACTCGGTTACAGGTGCCTCAGGAGCCGATTCTGAGGCGGGAGCCTCCCCACCCTCAGCGGGCTGTTCATCTTCAATAGGTTCACTGTCAACCTTGCAGATGGATCCTATTTGGTCATTGCGTTTCTCCAGATTAATGAGCCTTACGCCCTGAGTGGCGCGTCCCATTACACGGAAATCAGATACGCTGACACGTAGTGTTATACCTGATTTGTTAATGATTACCAGATCGTTGTCATCTGTAACTGCTTGAATTGAAACGAGTTTGCCTGTCTTGTCTGTAATATTCAGAGTCTTGACACCCTTGCCGCCGCGGTTGGTCTTGCGGTAATCCTCAATCTCTGAGCGCTTGCCGTAGCCCTGCTCAGATACTACCATGATGGTCTCCTCGGGCTGCTCATCGACAGCAATCATACCTACTACCTGATCCTCGCCGTCCTCATCAAGAGTCATGGCGCGGACACCGGTTGATGTACGGCCCATGGAGCGTACGGTGCTCTCATTGAAGCGTATGGCGCGTCCGTTGCGGTTTGCAATGATTATCTCCTTGTTACCGTCTGTAAGCAATACGTTGATTACCTTGTCACCATCGTTCAGGTTGATGGCGTTGATACCGTTCTGACGCGGGCGTGAGTAATCCTGGAGTATGGTCTTCTTGATTACGCCGTTTTGTGTGCAGAATACCAGGTAATGGTTTGAAGTAAACTCAACATCACCAAGATTCTTGATTGCTATATAAGCGTTTACGGCATCATCGGACTCAATGTTGAGCATATTCTGGATGGCACGGCCCTTTGATGTCTTTCCGCCTTCAGGTATGTCATAAACCTTGAGCCAATAGCAACGTCCCTTCTGTGTAAAGAAGAGTATGTAGTTGTGAGTGGTTGCTGTGAATATATGCTCTATGAAGTCTTCATCACGCTTGTCACTGCCGCGGGAGCCTACTCCACCCCTGCCCTGCAGACGATACTCTGTAAGAGCGGTGCGCTTGATGTAGCCTAAGTGTGACATGGTGATGATCATAGGCTCATCGGCATAGAAGTCCTCCGGATTGAACTCCTCACTTGCATAGACAATCTCTGTCTTGCGCTCGTCACCGTATTTGTCTATGATAGCCTGCATCTCATCCTTGATAACCTGCTTGCACTTTTCAGGATCATCCAGGATGCTCTGCAACTCCTCAATGCGTGCCATAACCTGGTTGTACTCCTCATGCAGCTGATCCTGCATAAGTCCGGTAAGCTGGCGCAGACGCATATCAACTATGGCCTTGGCCTGGATGTCATCCAGTCCGAAACGGTCCATAAGGTTCTGTATGGCGTCATTAGGAGTCTTGGCCTTCTTGATTATCTGGATAACCTCATCGATGTTATCTGATGCAATGATCAGACCTTCAAGTATATGGGCGCGTTTCTTTGCCTCTTCAAGATCAAACTTGGTGCGGCGGATAACCACCTCATGGCGATGGTCTATGAAGCACTTTATGAGGTCACGCAGATTGAGGCATTTGGGGCGTCCCTTTACAAGGGCTATGTTGTTTACGCCGAATGAAGTCTGCAGTGCCGTCATCTTGAACAGCTTGTTCAGTACCACACCGGCATTGGCATCCCTCTTTACGTCAATGACTATACGCATACCCTCGCGGTCTGACTCGTCATTGACATTGCTGATGCCCTCAATCTTCTTATCTGTTACGAGCTCTGCAATGAACTTGATGAGCTCTGCCTTGTTAACTCCGTAAGGAATCTCGGTAACCACGATCTTGTCATGCTGCTCGCCGGCCTCAATCTCGGTCTTGGCACGCATGATAACGCGTCCGCGTCCGGTCTCGTATGCCTCACGGACACCGCTGATCCCATAGATGTATGCGCCTGTGGGGAAATCTGGAGCCTTGATGTACTCCATCAGCTCATCAACGGTGATGTCCGGATTATCCACCATGGCCATGCAGCCGTTCAGAACCTCTGTGAGGTTGTGAGGAGGCATGTTTGTGGCCATACCTACGGCGATACCTGATGATCCGTTCACCAGAAGGTTTGGTATTGTTGCCGGTAGAACCGTTGGTTCCTCCTCCTTGTTGTCATAGTTAGGTACAAAGTCAACGGTGTTCTTGTTGATGTCCTGCATCATCTCTTCACCTATCTTGCGCAGACGGACCTCGGTGTAACGCATGGCAGCCGGGCTGTCACCGTCTATTGAACCGAAGTTACCCTGACCGTCAACGAGAGGATAACGCATTACCCATTCCTGTGCCAGACGCACAAGAGCACCATATACTGATGAGTCACCATGAGGATGGAAGTGTCCGAGTACATCACCTACTGTACGGGCTGATTTACGGTATCCCTTATCCGATGTATTGCCGTCGCGCATCATACTGTACAGTATGCGGCGGTGTACAGGTTTAAGTCCGTCACGTGCATCCGGGAGTGCTCTGGCAACGATCACTGACATTGAATAGTCAATGTAAGAGGACTTCATCTCCTCCTCAATGTTTACCTTGATAATTCTGTCCTGATTTTCCAATTTCTTCTATTGTTTTAAGGCTTTTACAAAGCTTAAACCGTCTATTTGTTTTAAGCACCCAAAAATACTCCAAAAATAGTTTATAAGCAACTTTACGCGCGTATTTTTAATAAGGTGTTGAAAAGATTCGGGTATGTTTAATCGGACTTTATGGCATAACCTTATGATTGGCACGTGATTTGCCTTATATTTGTACCGTATTACGGTTTCCGGACCGTATAGAAAGCATAAACAGAACAGAATGGACAACAAGATATCTGACAAACTGAATTCAATACTGTCACTTTGCAAGGAAGAGGCTGAAAGGCTCTCCTACTCTGAGGTTATGCCTGAGCATCTGCTTCTGGGTATGATCCGTGACGGCAGCAACAAGGCTGTTGAACTGCTTGCAGGGATGGGTGTTGACCTGAATGAACTCCGCTATAAGCTTGAGACGTCACAATCCGGACAGGAAATCCATACTGACAAGGTTCCTATTGAGCGCATAGCTCTTTCCGTGATAGTGACAAGGCTGCTTAAAATAAGCATGCTGGAAGCCAGACTACAGCATAAGGAGGAGGCCGATGCAGAGCATCTGCTGCTTGCCATTGCCCGTGACCGCTCAAGCAATACCGCAAACATACTCAACTCATATAATGTGAATTACCGCACTCTTCTTGAACAGTTGAACGGCGGTTCCACTGATATCAGGATGGGTATGGGGCTCACCAATGATGAGGACGATGATGAAGATGAGGATACACCTTCTGCACCGCAGGGGCCCAAGGGCGGAAAGGCTGCCACGACAGCACGTTCAGGCAGTGCTACACCGGTACTGGACAGCTTCAGTACTGACATGACACAGTCTGCCCTGGAGGGCAAGCTGGATCCTGTGGTAGGCCGTGAGAAAGAGATAGAGCGCCTGGCACAGATACTCACCCGCCGTAAGAAGAACAACCCTATCCTGATAGGTGAACCCGGTGTAGGTAAAACAGCTATCGTAGAGGGGCTGGCACAGCGTATAGTACAACGCAGGGTGTCACGCATGCTGTTCGGCAAGCGTATCCTTGCGCTTGACATGGCAGCTGTCGTGGCCGGCACCAAATACCGTGGACAGTTTGAGGAGAGACTCCGCTCAATCATACAGGAACTCAAGAAAAATCCTGACATCATCCTGTTTATTGACGAGATACATACTATAATAGGTGCAGGCTCGGCTCCCGGGTCAATGGATGCCGCCAACATGCTTAAGCCGGCTTTGTCGCGCGGCGAGGTGCAGTGTATAGGTGCAACCACCGTCGATGAGTACCGCAAGTCAATTGAAAAGGACGGTGCTTTGGAGCGCCGCTTCCAGAAGATACTTGTAGAGCCTACCACAGCCGATGAGACACTCCAGATCCTGGAGAACATCAAAGGCCGCTATGAGGAGCACCATAATGTGACATATACCGCTGATGCACTTAAGGCATGCGTCAGCCTGGCACAACGCTACATAACAGACCGTGCATTCCCTGACAAGGCTATTGATGTGATGGATGAGGCCGGTTCACGTACTCACCTGTCAAACCTCTCCGTTCCCAAGGAGATTGAGGACAAGGAGCATCAGATAGACTTTACCCGTGAGGGCAAGAATGATGCCGTGACACGTCAGGACTTTGAGCTGGCTGCCCGTTTCCGTGATCAGGAGAAGGTGCTGGAGGGTGAGCTTGAGCAGATGCGCAAGGATTGGGAGCAGTCTCTCAAGAGCCATCGAGAAACGGTGGATGAAGAGAGCATAGCTACCGTTGTCTCTATGATGAGCGGAATACCCGTGCAGAAAATTGCACGTGAGGAGGGTGAAAGACTTAAGGGACTGGCCCCTGCCCTCAAGTCAAAAGTCATCGCTCAGGATTCAGCGATTGACCTGCTGTCAAGAGCCATACGCAGAAGCCGTGTGGGGCTGAAAAATCCCAACAAACCTATAGGCTCATTCCTGTTCCTGGGACCTACCGGCGTAGGTAAGACACTGCTTGCCAAGGAGCTTGCCGAGCAGATGTTCGGCACCAGTGATGCTTTGATACGCGTAGATATGAGTGAGTTCATGGAGAAGTTCGCCGTATCACGTCTGGTGGGTGCACCTCCGGGATATGTGGGATATGAAGACGGTGGCCAACTCACTGAGAAAGTACGCCGCAAGCCCTACTCCATCATTCTGCTTGACGAGATTGAAAAGGCACATCAGGATGTGTTCAACATACTGCTTCAGGTTATGGATGAAGGCCGTCTGACAGACAGTGAGAGCCGTACGGTTGATTTCCGTAACACCATTATAATAATGACGTCAAACCTGGGTTCACGCCAGATTCAGGAGTATGGTCGCGGAATAGGTTTCTCCACATCCGATGCAGGAACTGACCTGGCACGCCAGGATATTATCCGCAAGGCATTGAACAAGTCTTTTGCACCGGAATTCATAAACCGTATAGATGAGATAATCACCTTCAATCAGCTGGACCGTGAGGCTGTGGGGCGTATCGTTGAGATAGAGCTTTCACAGTTGACTTCAAGATTGGAGGGAATGGGTTATACACTTTCTGTTACGGATGGGGCGAAATCATTCCTGGCAGACAAGGGTTACAGCCGTGAATACGGTGCCCGTCCGCTCAAGCGTGCCATCCAGAACTATGTTGAGGACAAGCTTGCAGAGGTGATGATAGACGGCGAATGCCCCGTAGGTTCAAGCCTGACGGTAGAGATGAATGCCGATAATACAGACCTTACAGTTACAGTAGGGACAAAATGATTTGACATAGAGTCATAGCATGACTCGTGTTCGGCCAAAATGTCAGTCGGGAAACCGTCTGGCATTTTTGTTGTATTGTATAGGGCAACAGAAAACAGATTAAACAATATAGTTATGCAGAAAGGTACAATCGGGGTAACGACTGAGAACATATTCCCCGTCATCAAACAGTTCCTGTACAGTGACCGTGAGATTTTCCTCCGCGAGATAGTATCAAATGCAGTTGATGCAACCCAAAAGCTCAAGACACTTGCCTCCAAGGGTGATTTCAAGGGCGAGATGGGTGATTTGACTGTTCATGTTACCATAGGTAAGGACACCATTACAGTCAGTGACCGTGGTATAGGTATGACTGCCGCTGAGATAGACAAGTATATCAACCAGATAGCATTCTCAGGTGCCAATGATTTTCTGGAGAAATATAAGAATGACGCCAACGCCATCATCGGTCATTTCGGTCTTGGATTCTACTCTGCTTTCATGGTATCAAAGAAGGTGGAGATTATCACCAAATCCTATCAGGATGGTGCACAGGCCGTAAAATGGAGTTGTGACGGATCTCCGGAATTCCAACTCTCTGACAGCGACAAGGCTGACCGTGGTACCGATATCATCCTCTATCTGGATGATGACAGCAAGGAGTATCTGCAGGAGAGCACAATTCAGGGTCTGCTTAAGAAATACTGCCGTTTCCTGCCTGTAAAGATTGCCTGCGGCAAGAATAAGATATGGAAAGACGGCAAGGAGGTTGAGACTGCCGAGGACAACATCATCAATAATGTGGAGCCGCTCTGGGCCAAGACTCCGAGCGAACTCAAGGATGAGGATTACAAGGGATTCTACCGTGAGCTCTACCCAATGCAGGATGAACCCCTCTTCTGGATACATCTGAACGTGGATTTCCCGTTCCATCTTACCGGTATCCTCTATTTCCCCAAGATCAAGACCAATCTGGACCTGCAGAAGAACCGCATCCAGCTCTACTGCAACCAGGTTTTTGTGACCGATACAGTTGATGGTATCGTGCCGGACTTCCTCACCCTGCTCCACGGTGTGATAGATTCACCGGATATTCCGCTTAATGTGTCACGTTCATACCTGCAGAGTGATTCAAATGTCAAGAAGATATCAGGCTATATCACAAAGAAGGTTGCTGACCGCCTTACCGCCATATTCAAGAATGACCGTAAGGAGTTTGAGCAGAAATGGGATGACGTCAAGCTGTTCATCAACTACGGAATGCTCACTGAGGAGGATTTCTACAGCAAGATGGAGAAGGTGGCCCTCTTCAAGGATACAGATGGCAAGTACTTTACCTTTGAGGAGTACAAGAAGCTGATTGAGGGTAACCAGACTGACAAGAACAAGAGCCTGATATATCTGTACGCAACCAATAAGGAGGAGCAGTACGGTTACATTGAGGCCGCCAGGAACAAGGGGTACAGCGTTCTGCTCATGGATAACCAGCTGGATGTACCTGTAATAGGTATGCTGGAACAGAAGTTCGGCAACAGCAGCCGTTTCCAGAGGGTTGACAGCGACTCCGTTGACAACCTGATTGCCAAGGAGGACAACAAACCTGTGGATCTGCCGGCCGGCCAGTTGCGTATGATAACAAAGGTGTTCAGCAGCCAGATGCCCAAGATTGAAAAGGTGGATTTTCATGTTGACGCACAGAGTCTAGGAGAGTCTTCACTGCCTGTAATGGTAACCTGCAGCGAGTATATGCGCCGTATGAAAGATATGGCAGCCATACAGCCCGGCATGAATTTCTACGGTGATATGCCCGATATGTACACAGTTATCCTGAACAAGGACCATAAACTCATAAAGAAGGTGCTTGATGATGCTGAAGCTGCATGTGATGCCAAAGTTAAGCCTGAGGATGACAAACTGAACAGCCTCAAGGAGCGTCAGGCCGAGTTGCGCAAGGCCCGTGAGGGCAAGAAGGATGAGGATGTACCTCAGGCTGAGAAGGATGAGATTAAGGAGATTGACGGCAAGATATCAGAGGCAGAGAATACAATATCAGGTATCTATTCTGAGTATGCTGCCGGCAATAAGGTGGTACATGAACTAATTGATCTGGCTCTGCTGCAGAATGGAATGCTTAAGGGCGAAGCTTTGGCTGCATTTATACGCCGTAGCGTAGAACTCATCTGATTTTATACTCATTTTATATGCAAAAAGGCACTGAGAGTACATCTGTGCCTTTTTTTTACATATATTTGAATAAGATACGCTGCACCTCGGGATAAAAAATCAAACAAGTTTGTTTTTTCTCCTCTCGGTTTGCAGTATCTTTGCAAAAGAGTAAATCACACTTATGTTTGAAAGGGCTTGCATATCATTGGTAATCACATTGCTGTCGCTGTCTTTTCCTATCAGCGCCCAAAAGGTGGGTCTGGTGTTGAGTGGCGGTGGAGCCAAGGGTATGGCGCATATCGGTGTAATACGTGCCCTTGAAGAAAACGGAATACCTATTGATTATATAGCGGGTACATCTATGGGTGCAGTGATAGGCTCATTGTATGCCATGGGTTATTCTCCCGATGAGATGGAGGCACTCATCCGCTCTGATGATTTCAATAATTGGTATTTAGGCACTAAGGATATGGACTATCAGTTCTATTTCAAAGAGAACCCTCCTACTCCTTCATTCGTCTCCGCGCAGATAGCCATCAGGGATTCCATGACTGTTATCCGTCCTATGGTAAACAGTGTTGTTGATCCGCTTCAGATGAATCTGGCCTTTGTGGATATTTTTGCAGGTGCATCGGCAGCCTGTAACAATGATTTCAATAATCTGCTGGTACCGTTCCGTGCGGTGGCATCGGATGTGTTCAACAAGAATTCAATAGTACTCTCCAAGGGTGATTTGGGCGATGCCGTACGTGCATCAATGTCATTCCCGTTTGTGTTCCGTCCCATTAGGATGGATTCCATAATTGCTTATGACGGAGGTATTTATGACAACTTCCCTGTGGATGTGATGGTTAGGGATTTCAACCCTGACTTCATTGTGGGAAGCGTTGTTGCTGTTACACCTGGAAAACCGGAAATAACAGTACCAGATGATTATGACCTCATGGGACAGGTACGCAGCATGATAGTACAGAAGAGTGACTATAGCCTTGATCCTAAACTGGGTGTTAAAGTGGAGTTCAACCTGAGTAATGTAGGTCTGCTTGATTTCCAGAAGATTGATGAAGTATCAAAGATGGGTTACACCAACACCATGCAACTGATGGATTCCATTAAATCACGGGTTGCAGCCCGTGTTGATACCATACAGATCCGGAACCGTCGGCAAGAGTTCAAGAACCATATTCCACAGCTTGTATTCAATGAAGTTGAGGTGAATGGCGTTAACCGTGCGCAGAAGCGTTACATACAGAAGGAACTCAAGGCTACAGATGGGACATTTGATTTTGAGGACTTCAAATCAGGTTATTTCAAACTTCTTTCTGATGATGCCATCAGTGAAATCATTCCAGGTACTGAATATTCTGAATCTGATTCTACATTCAAGCTTAATCTGAATGTCAAGCTTGATGACCATCCCACGTTCAGTCTTGGCGGTGGTCTTTCCACGTCTATCTCAAGCCAGTTGTACGGCTCTGTTTCATACAACCACATAGGCGATGCTTCAGAGTCATATCTGCTTGAGGGACAGGTGGGGAGATCATATAGTAATGCGCAGTTTCTGACCAGGATAGATATGGCTACACAGATCCCCATGTCATTTTCCATTCAGTTGGCCTACAACGACATGAACTATTTCCGTTCAGAAGCATTCATTTTTTCTTCCGATAAGTTCGTGCCCGCTCTCAACAAGTCTGAGGAGTATTTTGTAAAGTTGAAAATATCACGTCCGTTCCTGAATAATTACAAAGCTGTTTTCTCGTTCGGAGTGGCTCAGCATAATGATTATTACTCACAGTCAAGCAATGTTGACCTCCGTGGCTTCAAGTATGATTGTAACCGGCATAATATTTTAGGCGGTTCTGTTACTTTCACAGGCAACACATTGAATAGTAACCAATATCCCACAAGTGGCCGTTCAGAGACCATTCGTGCATTTATAGGAACAGAGGATGACCTTTTCAAACCAATGAATGAGGTATCTGACGACCATCATTCATTAGACCGTTCATGGCTTCAGATTATGGCCAATCTTGAGCATTACATAAGGATGTCCAACCATTTTTCATTGGGAACATTGTTGGAGGCCTATTACTCATCAAGGAACTTTTCCACCAATTATCAGGCTACCATGATGCAGGCAGGCCAATTCCGCCCTACTGTGAACAGCAAGTTCCAGTATGACCCGGACTTTGCGGCTAATGCCTATTTTGCAGCAGGAATAAAACCTTTATGGGTAATTAACAGTATCTTCCATATCCGTACTGAGGCTTATATGTTCCAGCCATTCCGTCCTATTGTTGTTGTTGACGGTCAGGCTGCTTACGGAAAGGCATTGTCTGGTACACAATTTATGGGAGAGATTAATTTCGTGGCACAATACCAGAAGATATCATTCAATGCATTTGTAGATTTCTCCACATCAAACAACAGTCCATATATGTTCGGGTTGACATTGGGTATTCTGATGCCGAACGAATGGTTCCTGGAATAATCTTTTATTCGTTCTGGTTGCTTTGCAACTCTCTTTGTCCTCTAAGCCATAATGACGGCGATGTTCCTGTCACTTTCTGGAACTGTCTGTAAAAGGTTGAACTGCTTATATATCCGCATGAGTATTCTACATTCTTTGTTGACTCTCCTTTTAGAAGCAGATTCTGGGCATATTCAATACGGGCGTTATTGACATAATCTGAGAATGATTTGCCGCTGAACTGTCTTACTGCAAGTGAAAGGTATGTGCGGTTTGTTCCTAATCTTTGTGCCAAATCTATAAGGTTCAGGTCAGGCTCAAGGAAAACCTTCTCTTCATTCATCAATCTTTCCAGGTTTTTCCAGCAGTTGGTAATGGTCATTTCCTGGCGGTTTTCTGAATATGCCGTTCCTCTGTTGGGCTTGCCGGAATCACCTTTTTCAAGCATCTGCCTTATGTCATTTGCACTATAGTCAATGCTGAAAGCCAGAAGCGTCAATGCAAACTGGTAAAAGAATGTTATGAAAATCAGTACCAGCTTGTTCAGGTTCATGCTTTGCTGGTAATCAGGTGAAGCCTCACGAAGCAATACCACAAGTACACCTATCGCTGTAAGTATTGATATTGTCCTGGCTTGGGTAACTGACCGGCCGTTATTGGATGAGAAGTATTCGTTGACAGTATCTTCATATTTGTATAGGAACCAGCAGCACCACAGTAACACTCCTGCTTCAAACCAGAATGCTACAGTTCTGGCCATATGGAAGCATGTATATCCCATAACGGTAAGTTTGGTGTCATTGTTCAGGAGGCTGGATTCATTCAGGATGACACTATTGTGAATCCTTTGCAGAGAATCCAGGCTGGCACCTAAATATACTATCAGAAACAGTGCCGTGATGGCAACCATTGGAATAAAGACAACAGTATCCTTAAGGGTAATTCCTTTCAGATTTGCAAGTTCAATGGTAAACAGGTAAAACAGTGGAGCATATGCCATGCTCACAATAATATATACAGGCCAGGTCCACACCATATGGCACTTGTCAGGATTGAACAGCTGTGCATAAACCAGCATGCGCATGCTCCACACAATCTGGATGGCTACAAGAAGCCAGTGGCATTTGTTCTTTTCCTGCTTGAAAAGCGCTATTGAGAGTGCACATACAAAACTGAATACACCAAGTAACGTGTATAGAAGATGTACCGGTATGTTGCTCATATATATCTTGTTGATAGTTCCCGATTCACGAAATTACAAAAAAATGTAGTTTTATTGTTCAAAAATGATAAATTTGCACATAATAATCATAGGACATTATGGAAAAATATCCACATTATCTTGAAAGGCTCCAGGCCGCTACACGAAAGTATTGGGAAAAGCCCGCACTTAACAATATAGGAGGTGAATCATTTACTTACGCCCAGATGGCACGTGCCATCGCCCGTTTCCATATAGTTTTTGAATATGCCGGGATAAAGAAAGGTGAACGCATAGCCCTGTGTGCCCAGAATGGGGCTCGCTGGGGTTTCGCCTATCTGGCTGTCAATACTTATGAGACGGTTATCGTGCCTATTCTGGCTGATTTCAAGCCGGAGAGTGTAATAGGTCTTGTAAACCATTCCGGAAGTATTGCTTTGTTTACTGACTTGGAAAAATGGTCCAAGATGGATATCAAAGAGATGCCTGATGTCCGTGCAGTCTTTGATGTTAACACACTTAAATTACTTTTCTGTAACGATGAAAAGATACAGTACGCCTTTGATCATCTTGATGAACTGTTTGAGAAGAAATATCCCGGCGGATTTGGTCCTGATGATGTTGTGTTCCCCACAGACAATTGGGACGATCTCTCCACCATCAATTATACATCAGGTTCAACTGGTGATCCCAAGGGTGTAATGCTGACATACCGTAATTTCTCGGCCAATGTGGATTTTGACCAACGCCATGTTCCTGCCGGTGACAAGATGGTTTCAATGCTCCCGATGGCTCACATGTACGGCCTTGTCATTGAGTTCCTTTATCCGCTCTGCAACGGAACATCAATCTATTGGCTGGGTAAGGCTCCCACTCCGGCTGCGCTTATGAAGGCTTTTGCCGATGTCAAGCCCTATCTGCTCATTACCGTTCCGCTGGTCATGGAAAAGATATACAAGTCCAAGATCAAACCTATGATTGATAAACCCGCAATAAAGTTTGCACTTAAGATTCCGGGGGTTAACCGTATTATCTACAATAAGATAAGGGATGGACTCGTGGCGGCGTTCGGCGGTAACTGTGAGGAGTTCATCATGGGCGGTGCGGCACTGAATCCGGAGGTGGAACGCATATTCAAGAAGATTAAGTTCCCGTATCTGGTGGGTTACGGAATGACAGAGGCCTGTCCTCTACTGGCATACGAACATTGGACTAAGTACGTACCCGGTTCATGCGGTAAGCCTGTTGATGTGGCTCAGATACGAATAGATTCTGATGACCCGCAGCATACTGTAGGTGAGATTCAGGCACGTGGTGAGAATATAACCATCGGCTATTACAATAATCCGGAGGCTACAGCCAATGCCTTTACGGAGGACGGATGGCTCAAGACAGGTGATCTTGGTGTCATGGATGCTGACGGCAATATATTTATCCGAGGACGCTCCAAGAATATGATCTTGGGCCCTTCAGGACAGAATATCTATCCTGAGGAAATTGAGACTGTTGTAAACAATCAGGACTACGTTATAGAATCAGTGGTGGTTGAACGCGGTGGTAAGTTGGTTGCTTTGGTTTATCTTGATGAACAGGCCATTGCCAAAGCACTTCTTGATCCTGAAGCCAAAGATGCCATACCTGAGAATATCCGTCTGGCATCAAACCGCAAGCTTCCGGTTTATAGCCAGATAGCAAAGGTGGAGATTCAGGCTGTTCCATTTGAAAAAACCCCAAAGATGTCTATCCGTCGTTTTCTCTACAAATGATACATGTTTTATTTAGTTTGCAAAAAAATGTCTAATTTTGGGTCCGAAAAATGACAAACAATCATTAATCTCAACTTATATCATTAAATGAAAAAGCTTTCAACAATCGCACTCTTCGCGTCTATTGTACTGATGAGTGCATGTGGCCCTAAAGATCCAGGTCTTAAGGATGCCTACAAGAACTACTTCAAGATTGGCGTTGCCGTTACTCCCCGTAACGTTACTGATTCACTTCAGGCAGCAGTCGTACTCAAGGAATTCAACAGCATTACTGCTGAGAACTGCATGAAACCGGGAGAGATTCATCCTCAACCAGGTGTTTGGAATTTTGCTCAGGCAGATGCAATTGCAGACTTCTGCCGTAAGAACGGTATCAAGATGCGTGGTCACTGCCTTGTATGGCACAGCCAGTTTGCAAACTGGATGTTCAATAAGTATGACGAGAACGGTAATCAGGTTGTAGAGCGTGATGAGAACGGTGATACAATTTGGGTTGAGCAGCCCGCACGTGGCGGATTCGGTGGTTTCGGCGGATTCGGTGGTTTTGGCGGTGGTGCTCCTCAGGGCGGTCAGCGTCCACAGGGTGCCCCCCAGGGTGGTCAGAGACAAGGCGGCCAGCGTCCTCAGGGTGCTCCTCAGGGCGGATTCGGTGGTTTTGGCGGATTCGGTGGCGGTGCTCCCCAGGGTGGCCAGCGTGCACAGGGACAGGCTCCTCAGATGACCAAGGTTCCCAAATATGCTAAGGCAACCAAGGAAGAGTTCTATGATTCACTCCGCGCTCACATTCAGGTAGTTGTAAACCGTTACAAGGACGTAGTTTACTGCTGGGATGTTGTTAACGAGGCTATGAGCGATGCTAACAACCCCGATGCTCCTTACGAGCAGTCATTCCGTCAGTCAACCGCATATCAGCTTTGCGGTGATGAGTTCATCCTCAAGGCATTCCAGTTTGCTCATGAGGCTGATCCCAAGGCTACCCTTTTCTATAATGACTACAGTGCTTGGACTCCTGCCAAGAGAACTTACATCTACAACATGGTTAAGAAACTGCAGGCCGAGGGTGCTCCTATTACCGGTATAGGTATGCAGGGTCACTATAACATCTATGATAATCCCACAATTGAGGATTTCGAGAAGGCTATCCAGATGTATCTTGAGCTGGTTGATGACATTCAGATCACAGAGTTTGATGTACGTATCAATCATGAGGCCGGCGGCCAGCTTCAGTTCAGTCGTGGTGAGGGTCAGGTTCTTACCGATTCTATTGCAGAGTTGCAGAAGAAAAAATATGCTGAGTTGTTCCAGGTTATCCGTAAGTACAAGAAGAACTTCTCTTGCGTAACTTTCTGGAATCTTGGTGATCGTGATTCATGGCTTGGTGCTAACAATTTCCCGCTGTTGTTTGATGGCGAGTATAAGCGTAAGGACGTTTATTATACAGTACGTGATTTTAAGAAGTAATAGATATTTCTTTTAAAAAGAGAGGATGGCTTAAAGTGTCATCCTCTTTTTTTATATAGGATTTGGTAGTATGATAGTTATAATGTATATTTGCGCTCGCAAACAAGGAGAGAAGATTAGGTTGTTCCGTAAAAACGGTTCATCTATTTTTCGGGAGCATGAGTGGCTGTGATAGCTACTCATTCTTTTTTGTACCAAAACGCCGCAAAGGGGTCGTTTCACTTTGCGTCCTGATACAGACTGACCAGCCCGCGGGACGGGGATATCGGCATTATATGGGATCTGTTTGTTATATTTGCAGGGATATGAAACTGGAGGAGTTTGAGACTAA
>DBYQ01000060.1 GCA_002310015.1 Bacteroidales bacterium UBA1182 | reverse complement strand
GACAAGGGCGAGAAAAAGAAAGCCTTCTACATCCTCCAATCCTGGTACAGCACAAAATGATACAATTGGGGACAGACCCCTTTTGTATCATTTTGGGAAAATAGTACAAAAGGGGTCTGTCCCCAATTGTATCATTTATCGGGAGAGTTCCTGGGCTAGGAAGCGGGAGGTGTAGCCTTTGGCGGAAGCGGCAACCTGCTCAGGGGTGCCTTGAGCTACGATCATACCACCATTACGACCGCCTTCAGGGCCGATGTCAATGATCCAGTCGGCCTGCTTGATTACATCCATGTTGTGCTCAATCACAATCACGGTATTGCCCTTGTCAACCAGGCGGTTGAGCACACCCATGAGTACACGGATATCTTCAAAATGGAGTCCAGTGGTAGGCTCGTCAAGAATGTACAGAGTCTTGCCGGTATCACGTTTGGACAGCTCTGTTGCCAGTTTCACGCGCTGGCTCTCACCACCTGAGATTGTTGTTGAAGGCTGACCAAGCTTGAGATAGCCCAGACCCACTTCCTGCAGAACCTTTATCTTGTTGAGTATGGTAGGAACGTTCTCAAAGAACTCTACAGCCATATTGATGGTCATGTCAAGCACATCGGCAATGGATTTGCCCTTATAGCGTACCTCAAGGGTTTCACGGTTGTAACGCTTGCCGTGACATACCTCGCACGGTACCATGACATCGGGCAGGAAGTTCATCTCTATGGTCTTGTAACCGTTGCCGCCGCAGGCCTCGCATCGGCCTCCTGATACATTGAAAGAGAAACGTCCCGGCTTATAGGCACGTATCCTGGATTCAGGGAGTTCCACAAAGAGCTGGCGTATATCGCTGAAGACCCCCGTATATGTGGCAGGATTGGAGCGCGGAGAGCGGCCTATGGGTGACTGATCCACATCCACCACCTTGTCTATGAAGTCTATTCCATCAACGGAATCATATTCAAGCGGCTCCTTGAGAGAACGGTAAAACTTCTGTGAAAGGATGGGCTGCAGGGTTTCATTTACAAGTGTTGACTTACCACTACCTGAAACACCTGTCACACAGATAAGCTTACCCAGCGGGAATTCCACATCTATACCCTTAAGGTTATTGCCCCTGCATCCATGCAATACTATGCTCTTCCCGTTGCCGGCGCGACGTTCCGAGAGATTGCCTGATGCCGTATCCAGCTTGCCGTTCAGATATCCGGCGGTAAGCGTATCGGTATTGAGAAGCTGCTCCGAAGTACCCTGGAACACCACCTCACCACCCTTGCGTCCGGCACGTGGTCCAAGGTCTATAATCCAGTCTGCTGCCAGCATCATATCACGGTCATGCTCTACTACAAGAACGGTATTGCCGGCATCACGCAGTTGCTTGAGCGATTCAATAAGACGCACATTGTCACGCTGATGCAAGCCTATGCTGGGTTCATCAAGGATATAAAGCACATTGACCAGTTTGGAGCCTATCTGTGTAGCCAGACGTATGCGCTGTTCCTCACCGCCAGAGAGAGACTCCGCCGGGCGGTTGAGTGACAGATAGTCCAACCCCACATCAAGCATGAACTGCAGGCGGGTACGTATCTCCTTAAGTATCTCCGATGCAATGGTGCGCTGGCGCTCACTGAGTCGCGGCTCTACGCTGCAGGCCCACTCATACAGGTCCTGTATATCCATCGATGCAAGCTCAAATATGTTCTTGCCGTCAATGCGGAAATTGAGAGCCTCCTTGTTAAGACGGGCGCCGCCGCACTCAGGGCATACGCGGGTCACAGCAAACTGGTCGGCCCACTTCTGTTCTGCCGCGGTAAGGTCTGTCTGCTGCTGCAATGAACGTACATATTTGACCACACCCTCAAACTCCATGAACACGGCATCAGCCTCACTGTTAATGCCGGTTATCTGTACCTTGATGCGCTCGTCACAGCCGTTGAGCAGTTCATCGATCACATCATTGGTCATCTCCGATATGGGAGTATCCAGAGTGAAATCATATTTATTAAGCAGAGCTGTTATCTGCCTGAATATAAGCGTATTCTTAAACGGTCCAAGAGGAGCTATGGCACCCTGGCGCACGGAGAGGGAGCGGTCTGGCAACACCTTGTCCTCATCTACAGCCGATATGTAACCCAGACCCTTGCACTTGGGACAGAAGCCCTGCGGTGAGTTGAAAGAGAAGTTGTGCGGAGCAGGATCATGGTATGAAAGACCTGTCACCGGACACATCAGACGCTTGCTGTAATGACGTAATACGCCTTGCTCCTGCAGGCCCGGAATTTTCTCCTCAGGCATGGAGAGTATCATCATAAGACCGTCACCCTGTTTCATTGCCAGCGAAACACTGTCAGCAAGACGGTGCTTATACTTCTCATTTACAATGAGTTTCTCAATGACCACCTCTATATCATGGTTGCGATAGCGGTCCAGCTTCATGCCGGGCTTGACTTCACGCAGTTCACCATCCACACGCACATTCAGGTAGCCCTTGCGGCGTATGCTCTCAAACAGTTCCTTGTAGTGTCCCTTACGGTTACGCACCAGCGGAGCCAGCACATATATACGCTGTCCTCCATACTCGTTAACCACAAGTTCCACAATCTGTTCCTCTGTAAACTTGACCATCTTCTCACCGCTCAGGTAAGAGAAGGCCTCTCCCGCGCGGGCAAAGAGCAGGCGCAGATAGTCATACACCTCCGTTACCGTACCAACGGTTGAACGCGGATTACGGTTGGTGGTCTTCTGTTCTATCGAGATAACGGGGCTGAGACCTGTAATTCGGTCCACATCAGGACGTTGCAGATTGCCCAAGAAGTTACGTGCGTATGCAGAGAAAGTCTCAATATAGCGTCTCTGGCCTTCTGCATAGATAGTATCAAATGCCAATGAAGACTTGCCGCTTCCGCTCAGACCGGTCACCACGGTAAGTGACTTGTGCGGAATCTCAACATCTATGTTCTTCAGGTTATTAGACCTGGCACCTGTTACAACAATCTTAGATTTGTCCATCACCTTTGATTCCCCAAGCCTTTAAGCACATTTATATCGGCCTTATGTTCAAATGTCTTACCGCTGGCACCTGTAGCCTGCACATTTATGAAATAGACGCCGTCATTTACTATGTCACCGTTAAACCTGCCATCCCATATCTCAAAAAGGTAGCCTCCGTCTGCTTCAGGCTCAGCACCTGCCGGCAGGATCTCATCCATCTTTCCGGATATGGTCTTGATGGTCTGCCCCCAACGGTTGAATATGGCAATTTTCATGCTTACTATAGAGCGGGCATATATCTTATAGACGTCATTTATACCGTCTCCGTTTGGAGAAAAGGCGTTGAACAGACGTACCTCCGCTTCATCAATGGAAAATGACATGGATTCCTTGTCATCTCCAGGGATAGTAGCGGCATTAACTGAATCTTTCTCCCTGTATGACCAGGCAAAACCTATCTGGAATGAACCGTTATCAGAAAACTCGTACTCATCAACGGCATTCTCATTCTCCTTGACCATCCCCTGACGTTTCAGATAATCCTCAAACTCAGATGTCTCCGTATTTAAACGTTTAACCGTCCACTGTTGGAACATTACATACTCATTACCGTCATCAGAGGAAATTGATGATACGAACTTTGCCCTTAACGGCACATTCAACTTGGATGCCGCAACGTCACTAGGCAAAAGAACAGTTGAATCACCCGATACAGAAGTCAGGACAACCTTAATCTGTACCTGAGGAGTGCCTGCCAATGCCGTAAAAGTTGATAAGACAGCGATTACAGCAGCCAACAAAAGCCCTATTAAACCATGCTTTTTCATATCAGTCCGTTTCAAAACGCAAAAGTACTCAAAATAATCTTCCCGTCAAAGCAAGTCCGGTTCCACGGACCACTATTCTAACCTTGACGCAAGAATTGTTATAGATATTATAAACGGAGACTGAACGCTTTTTTGTATCTTCGCACCCGATAATATATGAAGTATATTATGAACAGACTCAAATATATCTTGGCTGTATCACTGCTGATGGTCATTCCGGCCCTGCATACAGCCGCCCAATCAGATTATTTCATGCATACCGTAACCCAGGGACAGGGATTATACTCCATCTCCAGGATGTACGGAGTTACAGAAGATGACATAATCAAGCTCAATCCCGGCAGTGAGAAGGTTATCCGCGCCGGCGAGGAACTCAAGATACCCCTAAGGAAGAGCGTAGCATCAGGCAAATTCCATACCATACAGAAAGGTGAGACCCTTTACCGTCTCTCTGTTGAGAACAGGGTTTCAGTCAAGGAGATATGTGATGCCAACCCAGGCCTATCTGTAGATAATTTCAAGATCGGCCAGGTAATCACCATCCCCGCCCCTTCCGATGAGGATCCGCTCGCATCAAGCATAGAGAACGCTGGAGACAATGCGCCTCAGCAGATCAGGAATGATGCAGTGACCATGGTTTCTGACATAGAAACCATCAAGACCACCCATCAGGTAAAACGCAGGGAAACCATATTCCGCATATGCCGCAACTACGGCATCACACAGGAGGAGTTCCTTGAGGCCAACCCTGAGTACAAACATTCCAAGTTGCGTCAGGGAAACATTGTAAACATACCCTATACTACTGAAGAACTTAACAAACGCCGTCAGGAACGTGAGCAGGCCAAGTCCAGAATTGAAGCAATCCCCAACAGCACCCTGTTCGATATGAACGAGCGTAAGCCTGAGGTGGTGGATGAATATGACGACCATATCCTGACTGCGGCCCTCATACTTCCGTTCTCACTCGATGACTCCACCACGACGGAACAGAAGATGATGGTTGAGTTCTATCAGGGTATTCTCTTGGCCCTTGACAAACTCAAAAGAGAAAAAGTATCAGTAAACCTGAAGGTTTTTGATTCCAAAGGCGAGAACAATTCAATTGCCCCGTTGTTTGAGAGTGGCAAAATGGACGATGTTGACATAATATTCGGCCCCAGATACTCCAATCACATCACAACCGCTTCAAATTGGTCAATAGAGCACCAGATTCCGTTGGTTCCGCTGCCTGTGGGTTCCAACGTAGATGAGGTATTCAACAACCCATACCTGTATCAGCCCAACACCCCGCAGTCATATTTCCATCAGGAGATATTCTCTCATTTCCTTAAGCAGTTCCCTAATCCCAACATAATCTTGCTTGATGCTGAAGAATACAGCAGAAATGAGTTCATTGACGGCTTCAAGACTACTCTTACCGACCATAAGATCCCATATACGACACTGACGGTTGATACGGCCTATCAGCAAATAATGAATATTATAGAATCAGACAAGCAGAACATATTCATTATCAATACGCCAAGCAGTGAGCCGCTCAACACCATGTTACCCGTACTTCAACTGGTAACACGCAATAAAGACCCGGAGATAGAGACACACCTGTTCGGCTATCCCCAATACCAGTATTATGCATCAGACCATCTGGATGAGTTCTATGAAATAGATACATGGTTCTACAGTTGGTTCTACACCAACAATATGCTCAGTGAATCAGTTGATTTCAATGCCGCTTTCCGACGCGCTTTCAGCCGTCAGATGATGATAAGCTATCCCAGTTATGCCTCTTACGGATATGACACCGGTTATTTCTTCCTGAAAGGACTGGACAAGTACGGCAAGGACTTTGAGAATCATCTGAATGACCTTGACACTGACCCCGTACAGATGGGATTCAAGTTTGAACGCGTCAACAACTGGGGAGGATTCATAAACCGCAAGGTATTCTTTGTTCATTTCTCTGACACCTACCAGGTTGAGAAGATAGACTTTGACAAATGAAACGCCTGCTCTCAATATTGATATCACTGGTTATTGCCGCGGGATCAGTTTCGGCCCAGGTAGGTGACGCCCGTAACACCCTTTGTCTTGGGTTTAGCGGTGGTATGGGCACCAGTGAGGTTTCATTTATTCCAACCATCAAACAGACACTGAGTCTGGGGCCTACTTTCGGCGTAAGCCTGCGTCATATCTCCGAGAAGTATTTCTTTCTGATATGCGGCACGCAGGTTGAGCTGAACTATGCCCGCCGCGGATGGACAGAGGATATAGATGACGGATCAGGCAATGAATATACCCGTATAGCCGATTATATTGAGATTCCGTTCCTGGCTCACATAGGCTTTGGGCGTGAATTCCGCGGGTTCCAGGGACATATCAACATGGGACCGCAAGTGGCATACCTTATAAGTGAAAGGGAAGTCTACGGAGGAAAGAAGCCTTGGGATGTCAGCAACCGCCCCAATCAGGTTACAGAGCAATACGGCAAGGCTATCGAGAACAAACTGGACTACGGAATAACAGCCAGTGTAGGACTTGAGATACGTACCGGTTCAGGAAACTTTGGAGTTGAAGGCCGATACTACTTTGGACTTGGCAATATATACGGCATCACCAAGAAAGACTACTTTGGACGTTGCGCCAACAGCACTATATCAGTGCGCGCCACCTACTCTTTTAATTTGTTTTAATCTCTCAGGCGGAAACCGCTTGCCTTTGCTATAATGGAAGCCTCAGCCTTTGATACTCCATGAATGCTCATATACTCCAACACAAGGCATATGAGCGGGAATGCGGCAGCAATACGCGGTCCGAATGATGCATCACCCTTGAGCAGGAGTACATATATCACAAAAATGATGTAATAGCCCAAAGTGAGCAGCATCATGAATACCAGCAGGCGTTTCTGAAGCACAAAATTGCGGAACCCTGAAAGCAGGAGTTCAAACACCCCCACTGCCAGAATAACAATCATGATCACACCGAGAGCCCACATAGCACCGCTGCTGTCACCCTCAATGAAATTCAGGCGGAAATTGGTCAGTTCCGCCGATGCTCCCTCCGCACTGACCAACTGGCCAATGGGAAGAAGAAGGCCGGCAAACATCAACGCACAGATGAGTGCCAGCCATACTTGATGGAGGTAGAATTCTATCTTCATATAAGCAACCCGGCATACCAGCCGGAATGAATCAGAAGTTCTCCTTTTCCTTAGCAGGATTACGGAAATAGATCTTTCCCTCCTCAAACTCCTGAGCAGCAATCAGAGTGGGTTTGGGAAGACGCTCATAATAGCGTGAAATCTCTATCTGCTCCCTGTTTTCAAACATCTCCTCCAGGTTATCAGTAGTTGAGCTGAACTCCTCAAGCTTTGACTTGAGCTCATCCTTCATCTCAACGGAAATCTGGTTGGCACGCTTGCCCATGATAGCAACACTCTCATAGATGTTGTTGGTGTCCTTTACAAAATCGACCAGATCACGGGTTACGGTGTTGGTCGGAGCATTTGTCTTCTTGAAATCCATTTTAATCTTCTATTATTTGATTCTTGTTTCCTAAATTCTTTGTGGAGATACGGAACATCTTATCCGCCTCCTTCATATATGAACTTTCAGGAAATTCATTCTTGAAAGCGTAATATTCATCAATGGCGTCGCGATAACGTTCATCCCTCTTTTCAAGCACGCTCTCCTGTGCCATCTGGAACTTAGCCTTGAGCACCAGCATTGACAGTTTCTCGCGATACTTGGTATAAGGATAGTCACGGAGTGCATTCTGTGCCACTATTATACTGGAACGATAGTTGTTACCCAGATAATTACCCATGCTATAGTAAAGCTCTGCAGTACCTATCTCCTTCTCTACCAGACGATCATACATTGTGTATATCATCTGCTCAGCCTCCGGACGGAACTTGCTTGCAGGGTATGTCTCCACAAAACGCTGCAACTGCATGATGGCGTTCGTTGTACTGGTGGCATCCAAACGCGGATCAGGAGTATCCAGGAACAGGCTCCTACCTGACCAGTAGAGGCAGCTCTCAGAATACGTACTATTGGGGAAAGACCTGTAGCAAGCCATAAAATACTGTGATGCTGACAGATAATCCTCCAGATTGTAATAGCAGGTAGCCAGCAGATACATAGACTCTTCAGCCTGTGCAGTACCGCGCTGATAAGCCACGCACTCCTCCAGAATTGAACTGCAAGTGGTAAAATGTCCCTCCATAAAGTATGTCTTGGCCAGACTGTACTTGGTGTTATAATCAGAAGCCTTCAGGATCTTGTTGTATCCTGAACAGCCTGACATGACGGTCAGAGCCAGCAAATAAAACAATACTATGGATATAGTTTTGCGCATGCAGTCAAATTTCAACCTGCAAAATTACCTATTTTGAACGAACGGAGCAAACTTGAGCGTCTTATTTAATTATTATTTAAGCTTTCGGGCTACAATCCCGGCCGCAATGGCACAAAGTTCACCACACGGACGTTTCTTGTAATACTCCGGAGTGCGGTCAGACGGAACCGGAGTCCCTTCAGGTTTGCCCAGGCCTAAAAGTTCACGGCAGATTATACTTCCGTTCATCTGTTTGAACTCTGCAGCCATCTCCTGTACAAGTGCGTAATTGGCAGTCTTGGCAGCCTTGTCATTCACATCGTTAGCCGGAATAATGGCACCGGCCACCATAGTCATTCCCGATACCGTGCCGCAAACCTCACGCATCCGGCCCATTCCACCGCCGAATCCGCTGGTCAAACGCGCAATCTCATCTTCCGGCAGCCCAATGACATCAGCAAACGTCATTGCCACCGCCTGGCAGCAGTTATATCCCGCCTTGAACAGTTCTCCGGCCTTTTTTTCTCTTTCCTCTACAGTCATATAAATACAAGTAAAATTAATGCAATAAAAGCAGTTATGGACAAACGGGCCTAACGGTAAACCCAAAGTAGCGTTGATTGTAGTATGGGTGGTAGTGAAACGAAATAAAATCGAGACTCCTCGCTATATCCGGTTCATCTGTATCGAGCGTACTAGTCCAGTATACAGCATTATTGCCAACTGCTTCAAGATCAGCTCTGTAACGCCAACCGGCAGCAGGGAGAAAGATGGAATGCCCCTTATAATCAGGCTTCTTACTAGTAATAAGATAGCCGTTAATTCCGTTCTGAGTCTTCCAAGTCCAAGAGCAATTGTTGGTATCACACAACTCTTCCATATCTGAACGAGTAGGCATATGCCAACTACCACCCCATTTAACATAGGCCACATCATCATTCTGTTCAAGCGTAGTCTTGTTGTCAACAGTACCATAAGCTTCCCAATAGTTATACTTAGTCAAACTAACGAATGAGTTGTTGCAGAACGTGTAAGTGGACCAGTGATAATAAGACTTGGTTTCTGTTTCACCCCAGGCATAATAATCACCGTATTTCCACGGGTATGATGCACCAACATTACAAGAAGCCCACTTGACACTAAGGCCTAAATCTACCATCTCAGGCCCATTCCACCCAAACTTGAATGATTTGACATCGCCATAATTACTTATTTTATCCAACTTGAAGAATGTACGATAGTAATAGATTGTATCATAATCATATTCAAACTGATAAAGTGCACAAATGACCGAATCATTTTCCAAATTATCTGACGTTTTATCGGGATTGAGAATGAAAGTAGAATTAGGTTCAAAACTATCACTTTTTGAGCATTCAACACCATAATAACCATAAGGGTAATATCCATCTAAGTCCTTGACAATATTTCCCTTGTTATTTATTAATCCCTTAAAAGTCACTCCACCGGCATCATTAAGAACTGCATCTAACGTTGTTACGGTTGGTGGGGACCATTCGAATGTAAAGGATTTAATATCACTATAAATAGCTTTTCCTTTGTAAAAACAACATACTCTATAATAGTATTCTTCTCCGGGATGTATACCAAATACTGTTGTTGAAAATGTATCTTCTGAACAACTCATGTCAAGCTTCTTTTTATTGGGAGGCAGAAAACCAAAAACAGATAAAGTAGAATCTGTTGAAAAAGCCATACCATATTCAAAATATCCATCAATGTCCTTAAGACCACTTATCTGACCAGATAATGTAGCAAAAAGATATGGGCCCTTGTCTGCACTAAGTGTGACAGCTTGTATACTACTCTCCATTTGTTTCTCATCATCTGAATTATCACAAGACAGGATAATTAATAAAAGAGCAATGATTACCGATATATATTCAATAACACGTTTCATAACTATTTGTTTGAATCATACAAAGTTAAGACAAACCATTCTAATAGCATTCCATACTTAGACTATTTTTATTCATTTTGTTTTGTTGGTGAAATACTCTATTTTTGTAAGACAAACAATAAGTCGATGTCAGCAGAGTCCTACATAGAGAAATTATCCGATGTCCTATTCTGGGATATGGACAAATCGCTTGTGGATGTGGAAGCACATTCTGCAGGTCTCATCCAACGCGTTTTGGAGTACGGAACGCTCCAAGACTGGCGGCTCACGCGCGATTTCTTTGGAATGGATCGTATTGTAAGCGATTGCAAACAATTGCGCACACTTGATCCAATGGCTTTGTCATTCGTCTGTGCTATATCCGATACCAATAAAGAAGATTACCGATGCTATCAATTCAAGCAATCACGCCCAACGCTCTGGAACTCCTGAAAACATTGTCGGCAAGACCGGAACTGAATGAATTGAGGTTGGTTGGAGGAACCAGCCTTGCTCTGCAGTACGGGCACAGGCAATCTGTGGATTTGGATTTCTTCGGTCATCTTAACACTGATCAGGATAAACTAATTGCTATCCTAAAAGATATAGGTTCTCTTATTGTAACTAATAAGACCCCTAATATTCTGCAAACTATTATCAATAACGTCAAGATCGACTTTGTAGAATACGGCTTTTACAAATGGATTGACGAGCCAGTGATAGAAGATGGCTTTTTTCTAGCATCGGACAAAGATATTGCAGCAATGAAAATCAACGCGATTATCGGTCGTGGTTCAAAAAAGGATTTCATTGACCTGTATGTTTTGCTCCAACATTACAGTCTATCTGATATTCTATGTTTTTACAAACTCAAATATCCGGAATACTCAGAGTATAGAGCTCTTTTAAGTCTGACATATTTTGAAGATGCCGAGATGCAGGATATGCCAAAAATGTTTATTAATGATTCATGGGATACCATAAAACGGACTATTATTGAATCTGTAAAAAGTTATCAGGAATAGTATCTTCCGATGGAATTCAAACTCGTTTCTCCGTTTGAGCCCACCGGCGACCAGCCGCAGGCTATTCAGCAGCTCACTGATGGGTTGCTGAATGGTGCTCACGCCCAAACTTTATTGGGCGTTACGGGATCAGGCAAGACATTCACAATAGCCAATGTTATCAAAAACATAGGGCGCCCCACCCTGGTTCTCAGCCATAACAAGACACTGGCCGCCCAGCTTTACAGCGAATTCAAGGCTTTCTTCCCTGAAAACGCCGTTGAATACTACGTTTCTTACTATGACTATTACCAGCCGGAAGCGTATATTCCATCCACTGATACATACATTGAGAAAGACCTATCCATCAATGATGAGATAGACAAACTGCGTCTTTCTGCTACATCGGCCCTGCTTTCCGGTAGGAATGACGTGATTGTAGTGTCATCCGTATCATGCATATACGGTATGGGTAACCCAGCTGATTTCTACAACAACGTGATTGAGCTGCGCAAGGGAGACCATCTGGACCGTAATGTACTGCTGCGCAAACTGGTGGATTCACTCTACACACGTAATGACATTGAACTGGGACGAGGCTGTTTCCGGGTAAAGGGTGAGAATGTGGATATCAACCTGGCTTACAACGATACCGCCGTCCGCATACAGTTCTGGGATGATGAGATAGATTCCATTGAGGAGTTTGACGTGCTCACCGGTGAGCGTATCGATACATATGAATTCTATCGGATTTATCCCGCCAACCTCTTCATGACTACCAAGGAGAGCCAGGAACGGGCCATACGGGCCATTCAGGATGACCTGGTGGAACGTGTAGAGTATTTTCAGGAGATAGGTAAACCGCTTGAGGCAAAACGTCTTAAGGAACGTGTGGAATATGATATCGAGATGATACGCGAGCTTGGCCACTGCAGCGGCATAGAGAATTACTCCCGATACTTTGACGGCCGCGCCGCCGGTACACGCCCCTACTGCCTGCTGGATTTCTTCCCCAAGGATTTCCTCACGGTAATTGATGAGAGCCACGTGAGTGTGCCGCAGCTGCACGCCATGTACGGAGGAGACCGCGCCCGCAAGAAATCTCTGGTGGAGTACGGATTCCGCCTGCCTGCCGCATTTGACAACCGTCCCCTCAAGTTCGATGAATTCAAGGAGCTGACAGGACAGACCATTTACGTAAGCGCCACCCCCGCCGATTATGAGCTTGCAGAGAGTGAAGGTGTTGTGGTGGATCAGGTAATACGCCCCACCGGACTGCTTGACCCCGAGATTGAGGTCCGTCCCAGCAAGAACCAGATAGATGACCTTCTTGAGGAGATTGCCGTACGTTCTGAGCGTGACGAGCGTGTGCTTGTAACCACACTTACCAAGCGTATGGCTGAGGAACTGAACGATTATCTTCTCAAGAACGGAGTGCGGTGCAACTACATACACAGTGATGTGGATACCATGGAACGAATCCAGATAATGACTGACCTACGCAAAGGCCTTTATGACGTACTTGTAGGCGTTAATCTGCTTCGTGAAGGATTGGATCTGCCTGAGGTCTCACTCGTAGCGATAATCGATGCCGATAAGGAGGGATTCCTGCGTGATCACCGTTCACTCACTCAGACCGCAGGCCGTGCCGCACGTAACGTGAACGGAAAGGTGATACTTTACGCAGACAAGATAACGGAGAGCATGCGCCTGACCATAGCAGAGACCACACGTCGCCGCGAAAAACAGATGCGCTACAATGCTGAGCACGGCATCACGCCCAAGCAGATTGAAAAGGCTCTCAATACATCGCTGCTTATACAAGGCACTCAGAATGATGAGCCTAAGCCATATGTGATGGAGGATAACACCAAGTCTGTTGCCCAGGATCCCATTCTTAACAGAATGACCCCGCAGCAGCTTGACAAGGCCATTGCCCGCACCCGCCGCCTGATGAATGAAGCAGCCTCCAGAATGGACTTCATGGAGGCCGCACAATATCGCGACGAAATGTTCAAACTAGAAGCGCTCCGCAACTCCTAATAACGCGTAGGGGACGGTTCTGTTCGCGAACAGAACCGTCCCCTACGCGAACAGAACCGTCCCTAGTGCGTTAGCTGAAGACTACGGTTTTGTTTTTGTAGACTAGGATTTTGTGTTCGATGTGTTTCTGGACGGCGTGTGAGAGGACAATCTTCTCTAGGTCCTTGCCCTTGTTGACCAGATCTGAGGGCATATCCTTGTGTGATATGCGGACTACATCCTGGCAGATGATAGGACCTGCATCCAGTTCAGCAGTCACGTAGTGGCTGGTAGCACCGATAATCTTTACTCCACGGTCAAAAGCAGCCTGATACGGCTTGGCACCTACAAATGCCGGCAGGAATGAGTGATGGATATTGATTATCTTGTTGGGATATGCGGCTATCATGCGGTCACCGATGATCTGCATATAGCGGGCAAGTACAATGAAATCTATATTGTTCTCCTTAAGGAGCTCCATCATGGCAGTCTCCTGCTCCAGCTTATTCTCTTTAGTAATGGGATATACATAATAAGGTATGCCGAACATATCGGCCACATGCTTCATGTCAGGATGGTTGCTGACAATCAGGGGTATATCCACGTTCCACTCACCTGCGCTGTAACGTGCCAGCAGGTCAAACAGACAGTGCGACATCTTGGATACGAATATAGCCATGCGCGGTTTGTTGTCACTGTAGTAGAGACGGAAATTCATATCATACTTCTTGGCATAGAGAGTGCCGAAATAATCGGAAATCTTATCCTTGGGGATAAGGAAGTTGTCAATATTCCACTCTATACGCATATTGAACACGTTCTCAACATGATCAACGAACTGTGCCAGATAAACCACATTACCGCGGTTCTCAGTTATGAAATTGGTTATGTCTGCAATGATTCCCGGTCTGTCGGGGCAGTGCAATAATAGTGTTACAGTCATTGTTAATGGTTTTTCAAGGCGCGAAATTACACAAAAAGGAATAATTTTTTATCAATATGACCTATAAAACAGATACAAAGGCATCCATTAATAAATAATCATTAACTTTACGGCATATTAGCAGCACACATGAACAACAGAAAATATTTTGAAGGGAAGGTAGCCATTGTCACCGGCGCAAGCTCAGGAATAGGACTGGCTACAGCAACATTGCTGGCCAAGTATCAGGCAAAAGTGGTTCTTGCCGCAAGATCTGAGGACAAACTCAATGAACTATGCAAGGAACTATCACAATACACTGAAGTAATAAGTATAAAAACCGATGTCTCCCTAGAGGATGACTGCCGTAACCTCATTGAGCAGACCATAAAAAGGTTCGGACGCATAGACATACTTATAAACAATGCCGGCATCTCCATGCGTGCCATGTTCAAAGACCTGGACCTCAACGTCATACGCCGTCTGATGGATGTAAACTTCTGGGGCACCGTCTATTGCACCAAATATGCCCTGCCCTTCCTTCTTGAATCAAAAGGCTCTATAGTTGGCGTTATCTCAACAGCCGGCTATAAAGGCCTGCCCGGCCGCACCGGCTACTCGGCATCCAAGTTTGCCATAAACGGTTTCCTGGACACACTCCGTTCAGAGCATCTTTATGATGGGCTTCACGTGATGATATATGCTCCCGGCTTTACGGCATCAAACATTCGCAAGACTGCTCTCATGGCCGATGGCAGCCAGCAGGGCGAGACTCCGCGTGAAGAGGGCAAGATGATGACCTCTGAGCGTGTGGCGGAGATAATGCTGAATCATATCCGCAAACGTTCCAGACGAGCCACGCTCACATTCACCAGCAAACTGTTGCTCATGCTGACCAGGCTGTTCCCCATCACGACAGACCACATGGAGTACTGGTACATGGCACGTGAGCCGGATTCACCCTTCAAGCGCCGCTCAGAGATCCTCAAAGAGAGAAAATCAAATCACCAAGCGTAGTTGAAGTTCAAAGTTAGGAACTCCTTGAACTGGCTGTAACCCATAAGATTACCATCCTTGTCAAGTTTACGCTTGACACTGTCATCAAAACGCCAGTGACAAAAGAACTGGAGTGACAGATACTTGGTAAGCCTGTAGTCTATGGTATTCTCCCAGTTGGCCTCAGTACCCTCATAACTCGTATAGAACTGAGCCTTGGATGTCCAGGTGAAATCCTCCAGGAATGTCCATTTGATGTTACCGTCAAAACGGGAACCCAAGGTGTATTTGAAGTTCTTGCCGGCGTCTATACCGAAATTGGTAGCGATGCTGTCAACACTCACGTATCGGCAGTTATAGGATAACGGAGACAACAATACTGAAAGCGTGATGTTCTTCTTCTTGAATTTGGGCTTATAGTCCATACCTATGGAAAGGTTTCCATAAACCGGCGCAAAGAATTTGGACTTCAGTTTTGTAGTAACCTTGGTGTCATAGACAGGCATGAACTGCGTATAGCCCTGGAATTGTGAAGAATAATACCAGTTCTCAAATGCTTTCAGGCCATACTTTGAAGTAAAGCGGATAAGGTCTTCATTTGTACGCAAGGTGGTTTTGTTATCAATCTCTGTCGTATAGAAACCAAGTTTCAGCTCCAGCTTGTTGTCAAAAGTTGTATTTTTCCTGGCATAATTTGCTTCTGTATTGATCTGCCCCAGAATGGAATGGTTGCTCTCACCGCCCTTATACCAGTTGTCAGAATAATAGCTCTGGGTATATTTGCCCTGGAAATTACCGAACACTTTCCAGTAGCGCTGTCTGGGAGCAGCCATATCCGGACTGCTCTCTATTGTAGGACGACGCCCTCTTGCCTTCACATCCAGTTGAATACCAGTCACCATATCCTCGGATATCGGTATCACAGTCTGCACACCCATGAGTTCCTCTTCAGTCATTCTTACCAGTTCCGGATGTTCCAGATACACCTTGGCCAGAGTCTCGTCAATCATTCTGGCAAGCGTACGCTCAGAGACATCGCCTATCGGTTCAAGCGGTAAAAGGTCATCCTGCCTATTTTGCCCTTTCCTCTCCGGGGTTATAGCTTCCGATATGGCAGACCCGTACATCACTATCGGCATAAACAGCCTGAAATACATCGGATTATCAGAGATTTCTTCATTAATCACATCCGATCCATGCTCAAAAAAGGATGTCAAAGAATCAAGGTGAGCCTTGAATTTCTCAGACGTGACTAAAGTATCGGGAAATGCCGATTTGAACGGATTCGACAC
Organism: Bacteroidales bacterium UBA1182; assembly: GCA_002310015.1. Taxonomy (GTDB): domain Bacteria; phylum Bacteroidota; class Bacteroidia; order Bacteroidales; family Bacteroidaceae; genus Colenecus. The sequence goes on along the minus strand of DBYQ01000060.1, from coordinate 23,421 downwards.
TTCCTGAGCAATGGTTGTAATTGACAATATCAGTAATGCGGCAATCGCAAAACCTCTCTTCATATGCCTTTTCATAAGGTGCAAGTGCAAAAATACAATAAATTATCGTACCCCGCCCGCACTCGCTCAATATATTTTGTACCTTTGCGTTCCGTAACGAATAATAGCATTTCAAAGTGGACAGAAGAACTTTATTTGGCTTGATACTTATCCCCTTAGTGTTAGTATTGGTAATGCTTTGGTCCGGTAACAACCAGAAAAAAAACGCAGACAAGACAGCACAGTACGAGCAGAAAATAGATGAGGCAAAATCATCAGACGCAGCACTGTCTGCACAGGAAAACACCGATGCTGCAACCGCCTTGCAGCAGGATTCACTGTCTCCCCTTTTCCCTGCCTTGAACGGCACTGAGACCACGACGATCCTTGACAACGGGTTAGTAAAGATAGGCATCTCCTCAAAAGGAGCAGCACCATGTTCTGCCCAGCTCTATAATTATAAGGATCAGAAGGGAGGAGATGTTGTACTCTTCAGCCAGGATGAGATAAGTCTCAATTTCAAGATAGACGGCAAGAATCAGAATATCCAGAGCAAAGACCTCTATTTTGAGACAATCAGGAACGGCTCCAATTCCGTTACCATGCGTCTCAACACCAACGGTTACGGTCATCTGGATTTCATTTACACACTGCTTCCTGAGAGTTACATGCTCAACCTTGACATAAAGGCTGCAGGCATGGATAACTTCTTCTCATCAAACCTCAACACACTTGCCGTAGATTGGATACAGAACCTGCGTCAGCAAGAGAAGGGATTTGAATTCGAGCAGCGTTATACCACTCTCACCTACAAGCGCAATGACAAGAACAAGGCTAAGATATTCAATATTGCCCCTGCCACAAAAAAATCCACAAAAGCCTCTTCCAGCACAGTTGAGGAGCCTTTGGATTGGGTAGCATACAAGAACCAGTTCTTCTCATGCATCATGATTGCCTCCGGAACATACAACGGAGGTGCACAGCTCTCAGGCGTATCTTACGCCAAAGGCATAGGCTACATGAAGAAGCTCATGGCAAAAACCAGCACAGCTTTTGACCCGGCAGGAAATGAGCCCACCCAGTTCCAGTTCTACATCGGACCTAACGATTACAAGATCCTGAAACAGAACAGCAAGCTGGCACATGGTGACCATAAGATCAGACTGAACCGCGTCTTTGACCTGGGTTGGCCGGTAGTTCGTGAAGTGAACCGTTTCCTTATCATACCTCTGTTCAACCTGCTTTCAAAGTGGAACCTGAATATGGGTATTGTGATACTGCTCATGACCATCATCATAAAACTGCTGGTTATGCCTGCACAGATCAAGTCATACATGTCATCCGCCAAGCAGCGTGCCCTCAAGCCTTATGTAGATGAGGTGGCTGCCAAATATCCCAAGCCTGAGGATGCCATGAAGAAGCAGCAGGAAACCATGGCCGTTTATAGCAAGTACGGCGTAAGCCCCATGGGAGGTTGTCTTCCGATGCTTATACAGATGCCTGTCTGGACCGCATTCTTCTTCTTTGTACCGAATGCCATTGAATTGCGTCAGCAGAGTTTCCTCTGGGCAACAGACCTCACGGGATTTGATGACCTGATCAGATGGAACAACAACATACCTTTGATTGGTGACCACCTGAGCATATTCTGCTTACTGTTCTGCGTCACCAACATCATCAATACCATCTATTCCATGCAGCAACAGCAGATGGCTCCAGGCCAGGAGGAGAGTATGAAGGCAATGCGCTGGATGTCATACCTCATGCCAGTATTGTTCTTCTTCATGTTCAACAACTACTCATCAGGTCTCTGCTATTACTACTTCATATCCGGTCTGGTAGGTATCATAACCATGATCTGGCTGCGTCGTTCAACAGATGAGAAAGCCATTCTGGCTAAACTGGAAGCCGATTATGAGGCCAGTCGCAATGACCCCTCCAAGCGCAAGCAAGGCGGAAGCAGCATGATGGCCCGTCTGGAGGCTCTTCAGAAAGAGCAGGAAAGACTGCAGAAACAACAGCAGCACAAATAGTTTATTTCAACCACTTATCAAGCCAGTTGAAATAGGTTCTCTGCCACAGGACTCCGTTCTGTGGCTTATTTACCCAATGGTTCTCATCAGGGAACAGCAACAGTTCTGCCGTAACGCCACGCAGTCTTGCAGCCTGGAAAGCTGATATAGCCTGTGAGTAAAGTACACGGTAATCCTTCTCGCCATGGATGCAAAGGATCGGTGTGTCCCATTTGTCGGCAAAAAGATGCGGTGACGTGGCGTATGTTCTCTCAGTCACTTCATTCTTTTCCCAATAGGGTCCGCCCATATCCCAATACGGGAACCACATCTCCTCTGTCTCCAGGAACTGCTGCTCAAGATTGAAGATGCCGTCATGTGCGATGAAGCACTTGAACCGGCCATCGTGATGACCGGCAAGCCAATAGACGGAATATCCGCCAAAGCTGGCTCCTACACAACCCAGACGTTCCTTATCTACGTACGGTTCATTGCTTATGTCATCAATTGCAGAAAGAAGGTCACGCATACACTGCCCGCCATAGTCTCCGCTTATATCCTCAAGCCATTTCTTTCCGAATCCTGGCAGTCCTCTGCGGTTAGGAGCTACAATTATATAACCGTTGTCTGCCATAATACGGAAATTCCATCGGTAACTCCAGAACTGGGAAACCATATTCTGAGGTCCGCCCTCACAGAACAACAACGTTGGATATTTCTTGGTTTCATCAAAGTCAGGTGGGAATACGACCCATGCCAGCATATCCTTGCCGTCAGAGGTCTTCACTACGCGCGCATCAACCCTGATATTATTCAACTGGCTGAATATATGATCATTCTCATGCGAGAGTTTCTCAGCAAGTCCGCGTCTTATGTCAACCAGATAAATCTCAGTTGCAAACCGCATTGACTGACGCGTTACCAGAAGGTTCCTGTCATCTGTCCAGACCAATGAATTGTAATCACATACATCATCATTGATTGTCAGGATATTACCGTTCAGATCAGCAGAGAACAATGACATACGTCCCTGCCATGAGCCTATGAAAAAGAGGTAGTCCCTCTCCCGGGCCCAAATGAAATTATCCACATTGCTGTCAAAGCCATCTGACACGGACCATTTGCTGTAATCCCCCAGATCCATTACATAGAGACGGTTGATATCGCTCTCATAACCGTCACGCTCCATGCTCTGCCAAGCAATGAAACGGCCGTCGGAACTGAACTTGGGGTTAATATCATACCCCATATTCTTATCCTCTGCTCCATCCAGCTTGCACAGATTAATGGTCTTGCCACTCTCTATATTATATAGGTATATATCTGAATCCGTGCTCTTGGAATACTCTGCCCCTACCTTTTTACGGCAGGTGTAAGCGATGTTCTTTCCATCCGGACTCCAGGCGAACTGCTCTATCCCGCCAAACGGCAGCATCGGGCTCTCGTATGGCTCGCCTTCAAGCAGGTCAATTGCATCGGCCGCCACCTTATTACCGTCAAAAGCTGAAACAAACGGATGCGGAACAGATGTAGTCCAGCTGTCCCAGTGACGGAACATAAGGTCATCGGCTATCATACCAGTAGCCTTTGGAAGGTCCTCATACTGTTTCTCTTTTACCAGAGGATTGGGTACGCTCATGACAGTAAGCACGTGGCTCATGTCCGGAGAAAAAAGGAATCCCTCAATGTCATGCTCTGCCGATGACAGTTTCTTGCGATGTTTTCCGTTGACATCCATGCACCACATCTGCTGTACACCGTCTTTGGCTGAAAGATATGCGATGTGCTCATTATCCATCCATGCCGGGCTGTGTTCCGATACAGCCGTTCCGGTGAGCAGCTTCACGTTACTGCCATCACTGTTCATCACATATATCACAGTATGGCTGGCGTTCTCCTCAACGCTGTAATAAGACACCTGATACGCAATCTTTGAACCATCGGGTGATACGGCAACATCTGCAATCCGGCCTAAAGCCCACAGAGCCTCCGGCGTAAGACGTCCGTTCTCTATTTGAAAATCACTCTTTCCGATGTTTACCTTACTGTCATCTTTCTTTACCATCATAAGCAACAAAAACGTAATAACTGCAGCAAATGCTACGATGAATGCTTTGAATCGCCTGTTATCCATTACTGATTGAATGTTTGAAATGCGAATATATCATTTATTATCGACAAATAGGTAAGGGTTATTTGTTATCTTCGCGGAAAATAAGCTATATGTCATTTGCCTCTCTTATCATATCATTTCTGGTTGCTGCGCCGTTCAACACGGCCTCCAAGCCTGTTACGACGGCCAGCGACATACAATTGACAGCCCCCGATACCGCTACCCTGACTTTTGACCTCAATATATCTGAAGGCTGGCATGTATATTCCACGTCACTGCCGTCCGGTGGCCCCATCAGCGCCGAGATATCATTTGAACAGATCCAAGGAGCCGAGCCGGTAAACAACCTGCAATTCATAGGTAACGAACAGGAAAGCGATGATCCCGTTTTCAACATGAAAGTCAGGTTCTTTGAGCACAGGGTACGTTTTATACAGAAACTGCACATATCCAGCCCTGATTGGCTCATTGAAGGTTATCTGACATACGGAGCCTGCAATGACACACAATGCCTTCCGCCTCAACGCATAGAATTCAGCCACAGCGGTACTGCCCAGGATGTTGTTGCTGATATTTTCATACAACAGACAGGCCTTTCTGAATTGGAAGGTTTTGATTCTGCCACCTGGGCCCCGGTCCAGATCAAGGAACAGACAGACCCAAGCCAAGGGCGTTCCTTATGGGGATTGTTCCTGACCAGTTTCCTGGGTGGCCTGCTCGCTCTGCTTACACCCTGTGTCTGGCCTGTAATCCCTATGACTGTAAGTTTCTTCCTTAAACGCTCGTCATCCAAGGGAACGGCATTAAGGGACGCTATCCTCTATGGTTTCTCCATCATAGCCGTCTATGTGGCCATCGGCTTGGCCATCACGCTCATATTCGGCGCCAACGCCCTAAACGCCTTAGCCACAAATGCCATAGTAAACATCATTTTTTTCCTGATGCTTGTGGCGTTTGCCCTCTCCTTCTTTGGATTGTTTGAGATAACACTCCCTTCCAGCTGGAGTACCGGGACTGACCGCAAGGCAACAGCCGCTGGCCTGGGAGGAATCTTCTTCATGGCCCTCACTCTAACCCTTGTGTCATTCTCCTGCACTGGCCCCATAATAGGATTCCTCCTGGTTGATGCCGCTTCAACAGGCAGTATCCTGGCACCCACCATAGGTATGCTTGGATTCTCAGTGGCAATGGCCATACCGTTCGCACTCTTTGCCATGTTCCCGGGATGGCTTCAGTCTCTGCCCAAATCCGGCGGATGGATGGACAAGGTCAAGGTTACACTTGGATTCATAGAACTGGCATTCTCGCTCAAATTCCTATCGGTAGCTGACATGGCATACGGTTGGGGCATATTGCCGCGTGACCTGTTTGTGCTGCTGTGGATTCTTATGGCTCTCTTTCTTGGACTCTATCTGCTGGGAATATTCGGAAAGAAGAAAAACGGCAAAAGAAACAAATCTGGCATGGCCGGCATCATAACGGGTATAGCATCACTTGCCTTTGCAGCTTGGCTGATACCAGGTTTGTGGGGAGCTCCTCTCAAAGCCATAAGCGCATTCACCCCACCCATGAACACGCAGATATTCGGACGCGGCACACAGATAGTTGAGCCGCAGTTTACGGACTACAATGAAGCCCTGAAAGCCTCTTCACAAACAGGCAAGCCTTTACTTATTGATTTCACAGGCTATGGTTGCGTAAACTGCCGTAAAATGGAAGCCTCCGTATGGACAGACCCCAGAGTTTCAGAAATAATCAACAAACGGTATATACTTGTTTCGCTGTTTGTCGATGACAAAACGCCCCTCAAGCAGCCCGTATCGATTGTTGAGAACGGCACAAAAGTAAAGATACGCACCGTGGGTGATAAATGGAGCCTGCTCCAACGCTACAAGTTCGGCGCCAACGCCCAACCTTTCTACGTTGTTGTGGACTCCAAAGGAAACCTCTTGTCTGGACCCTACACCTTTGATCCAGATACTGATCACTTCCTCAGTTTCTTAAATTAGCTCGCTTTTCGAGGGAAAACTTTAAGGGTATAATCTCTGAAACTACGCGCTTCGCGCTATCCCATTGTCCATTGGCCAATGGGATGGACATTGTTTTATTTTGCTATCGCAAAAAGCTCCTTCCGGAGCGGGCCCCTCCCTCTGACGCGCCGAGGGTGGCGACGGTTTCTGAGACTATACCCTTAAAGTTTTCTCACAAAGGGATAGTTTTGTATTATTTCTTCTCTCTCTTGATGACTTTCTTCTTGCGGACAGACCATCCAAAGAATCCTTTGGGATTTGATACGTCAAAATACTCTCCGTGTGTGTAGGCTATAAGATCCATTGCAGCCATGTCAAGTTTGTCATTCTCATCAATGTATTTCTCATCCACTAGGACATTGACAACCTCAGCCAGAAACATATCGTGTGATCCGAGAGGGCGTATATCCACCACTCTGCACTCTATTGAAACAGGCGACTCCTCAACAGTGGGGGCAGCTACGACCTCAGCCTTGCCAGGTGTGATGCCGGCCTCCTTGAACTTGTCCATGTCACGGCCTGAACGTACTCCGCAGAAATCAGTGGCACGTGCCAGAGCCTTTGTCGTGAGATTTATGACAAAACAGCCGTTACGTTTGATAATATCGTACGAGTAACGCTCCGGACGGATTGACACATAGCACATTGGGGGATTACTGCATACAGTGCCAGTCCATGAAACGGTCAGGACATTATACTCATCGGGAGTTGCTCCGCAGCTTACCAGTACAGCGGGCAGCGGATAAATCATCGTACCGGGCTTGAAACTCTTTTTCATTTGTCAGATTGTGTCAGTTTACGGAATACGGAAGGCGTAGGCAGTGTAAAACGCATCTGCTCGCCGGTTACAGGATGTATGAATGAGAGACGGTAATTGTGCAGCATGAGACGGCGTACAGGATTGGTCTCAGCACCGTATTTCATATCACCGGCAATAGGACATCCCATCTCTGACATGTGCACCCTAATCTGATTTTTCTTACCTGTAAATATCTCCACATCAACCAGGGCGTAACGTCCACGAGTCTGGAGCACTCTGTAATGGGTTACAGCAAGACGGCCCACACTCTCGTCATTTGTGGAATGAACCCTTAAATGCTCATTCTGAGTAAGCAGGCTCTCTATAGTATCTTCTGCGCGGGGAGGAATATTCTCTGTAACACAGATATATTTGCGTTCCTTTACATAAAAATCCCAGTTTGCGCGCAACTCTGTCATCAGATCCTCATTCTTTGCAAAAATAAGTATGCCTGATGTGTATTGGTCCAATCTGTGACAAACATACAGTTCTGCATCAGGTTTATCATGACGGACATAATCCCTGATTATATGGAATGCGTTCTTTTCACGGCTGGTATCATTGGCGACAGAAAGCAGTCCCGAAGCTTTTTCAATCACAATGATCCACTGATCCTCAAACAAGACCTTAACCTGAGGATTGTTGAACTTATAAAACGACCGTCCGAAATTAATTTCGACCTTATCACCTGGGTACAAAGGAGTATCAAACTGGGTAACTGCAGAACCTTTAATGGCAACATGCTTGTATTTAAGCATTGATTTAACCTCAGTCTTACTCAAACCGGGTAACAATGAAAAAAGGAAAGGCAACAACGTTGTCTCCTCATTCACTTCATAACTCTTTATGTTATCAGCAGTAAATAACTTTCTATTACCTTTTTTAAATGTCATATCAATACAAGTTGGTGCAAAAATAAGAAAAAAAGTCTGTAATTTTTGGTAATTCCCCAATAGGACATTATCTTTGCTACGTGTTTTTCATGGTATTAGATTTTATTTCAAGGGAAGCGGAACTGTGAAGTCCCGCTTCCCTGCTTTTTATTTGTTTCCGTCCAACGGTCTGCCAGTCCAACCATCCTGCCAAACCAAGCTAAAACATCATTTTTTGTGCCTTTTTTTTCAGTAAATGTCCGTTTTTTGTCCCAGATGTACAATTAATGTTCCCATATCGTAAAAAATTGCGATTTCCATAGAATTTTCTTTCCGAAATGTTTTTTTCTAACAAGTATTTGAGATTACATTTGTAACGCAAACAAGGAGAGAAGATTGGTTGTGAAACCGGTTCATCTAAATTTCAATTATTGGAAAAGGACTATTGAGAACGAGAGACCCGCTGTGCAGCGAGTCTCTTGTTTTTTTTCATTCAGCTACATCATCCATAGCCAAAACCGCCTCAAACTGCCTTGAAACGGTATCATAAAGACGTTCCATCAATATTGGCTTGGGAATAAAATCATTCGCACCCAAGCCTAAAGACCTTTCGACGCTGTCATTGGTATTGAGCGCAGACATCACCACAATCCTCATTGATGAATATTCAGGAGTCTCGCGGACCTTACTGATCACCTCATAACCGTTCAGAACAGGCATCATCAGATCCAGGATCAACAAAGACGGCTTATACTCACTCATCCTCTCAAGCACTTCCCGCCCATTTAAGGCCGTTACAACATTGAAGTTATACCTGGAAAGCATCTTTCTGAGCATAACCAGATTCAATTCGATATCATCGGCAAGCAAAACCGTATAAGCAGACAAATCAGCATCCAAAATATTATACCTCCCCATACCCTGACAGCATCTATATAGTTTTCTTTCGTTTTGACATCTCAGAATACCGGTCCTTCCAAATTTTAGGCGTCACCCCCGTCAGTTTGCTGAACGTAGTATTAAAGGCAGAGGCACCGGAGAAACCGCACGCTAAAGCTATCTCTTTCTGAGTCACATCACCATGCCCCAGAATGTACAGCTCAGCATAATCAACCCTGAGCATATTAAGATAGCTCATAAAAGACATTCCGTAGGTCCCCTCCATATAATCATTCAGTTTTGACTTTTCCACTCCAAGCCACTCTGCCGCATGGGCCAACGAGAGGTCACGCCTCAAAAACATCTTCCGTTCCAGCATAAACTTCTCAAACTCAGAATCAAAAGACTCGCCAAGAGGCTCATCGGAAAAACCATCAGCAAAATCCACTGGTGGTATATCAACAGACGAACCGCCAGCCTGCGGCACTGACGAAGCCTCACCACGACCACCAGAAACATCAGATGCGACATCAGTAGTCTGAACAGGCGCATAAGTATAATCACCAAACCTGACAGATTTAATCAAACCTTTGATAGACTGTTTTTTTTGCAGCCCGGCAGTTCCCACAAATGCAATCATCGACAACAGGAAAGCCAGGAACAGGCAAGCAGAGATAGTCAGAAGAAAACTATCCACGTAGCACCTCCTGCCAAGCAATTGAGCCGGAACAATGGTAAGCAAGATTATAAGGGTAAGGAAATACTGGATAGGAACAACCTCACACTTCTGACCTTTGAAAAAGAACCCAAAAACATTCTTAGGCCGACATGTCCCGTTTATTGCACAAAACATCAGATTAGTAGCAAACAACATGAAGCACATAAGAAGGAATATCCCGAAAACATATGTATAGCAGGCATAGAACACAACCTGACTCCTGTTCTCCATGAATGCGAATACAGGCCCTTGGACAGAATTGGAATACAGAAACAGCCTTAAGCAATCCTCAAATCCAGCAGAAAAGACAGACTCCACACCTACAATAAAATGCAAGATCGGGAGAATACAACAAAACATATAGAAATAGCCTGTCGCCTTCTTTCCGCTGCACTCCTTAATATATGAGATAAAACACGGAACTATTGCCAAGGCAAAAACCTGTTCAAACAAGGTAAAGTGAAGCATAAGCCTTGATTCAGAATCAGCAGAAAGGAATCCAAAGAGAAAGAACAACGACAAGACACATATAAAACGCCTTGCCTTCTTAAAAACATCATTCCGCGGAGCGAAAAAAAGATATGCCAGAAACCAGAAAAAACCAGCCAGGCATGGAATTAAAATCAGCAGAGACTGAATGCTCATTTGCAATCCGATTAATGTTTTGCACGACAAAGATATACAATATAAAAACGTGCAGGAAAATATTTTTCAAAATAATTCATAAAATTATTTCCACAAAGCCATAATAATTATTATAACACTATTAATCAATGCTTTAAAATAAAAAATTAAAACAGAATAAAATTATTTCTTTCATTAAAAAAAAGTGCAAAGACAACATCTGAGACCCATTATCTGCCTAAAACAAAAAAATTGCAGAAAAGTACGGTAATGATTAAATTTGCAGAAAAAAAAACAGCCGCATATGAACAGGATGAAAAAAACACTGCTTTTGCTCACTTTATCATTGACTCAAGTTATTCCGGGCTATGCTGGCACTGATGGTTTTGAAGATTTGTACAAGCAGGCCACTGACAATGTTTACAAATACCTCTATAAGGATAAATACGGTCCCGTAACACCTCTTTGGAAAGATTCATACACATTCTGTTATCAAACGGAAGGACTGGACAGTACGGAATACTACAAGGTTGACCTGAAATCATCAACAAAGATTCCGGTATCCAGAGACACTCTTGAAACCTATCGCACTCCGGAACGCCAACGTGGGCCATGGGGCGGATTCGGAGGCGGGTTCGGAGGATTCTCAGGCAGAGCCGATACCGGCACCCGTTCACCTGACGGCAAATGGGAGTGTCTGGTACGCGACCATAACATCTGGATACGTAACGTAGAGAGTAAGGAACTCACCCAACTCAGTTTTGACGGGAACGAGCAGGATTACTACACACAATATTTCTGGTCACCGGATTCCAGATACATATCTGCACTACGCAAGCAAGAGCATAAACAACGCCAGATATTGCTGCGCAACTCCCATCCTGATGACCAGGTACAACCCACTTACCGTTGGATAGAATACGACAAGCCGGGAGATCCGCTCCCCCAAGCCGTCCCAGCCCTTTTCAGCATCGATGAACTCAAACAGATCACCATTGATACCACACCCTGGCAAAACCAATATGACCTGACACTTGGCCGATGGTCAACTGATTCAAAGTTCTTCACGTTTGAGTACAACCAACGCGGTCACCAGCTTTACCAATTGGTGGCAATCAATACAGACGGAACATCCCGAACGCTTGCTGAGGAGAAATCAGCCACATTTGTCTATTACAATGACCTCTACCGCCACTGGATGGATGACGGCAAACACATTCTGTGGATATCCGAGCGTGATGACTGGCGTCATCTTTATATGATAGATGCAACTGACGGCAGTATTCGCCAGATAACAAAAGGACAGTGGAACGTACGCGAGATACAACATATAGATGAAGAGCAGGGATACATACTGTTCTACGCCAATGGCTACAGAGCCTCAAAAGGTGAAGATCCCTACAACAAGCATCTTTTACGCCTGGACATCAAGAGCGGCAAGATAACAGACCTCACACCAGACAACGGCAATCATCAGATACATTTCAACCGTGACTGGACTATGTTTGTTGACAACTGGTCCCGCCCCGACCAACCGTACGAGAGTGTAGTCCGCAATGCCACCGACGGCAAGATACTGCTTAAACTCCAAAAACAGAATATAGACGGAATGCTCGCTGCCGGTTACATACCGCCCGAGGTTTTCCATGCCAAAGGCCGTGACGGCAAAACTGATATATGGGGAAACATATACCGCCCGTCAAACATGGATCCCAACAGGAAATATCCTGTAGTGGAATACATCTATTCCGGGCCGCATGATTCTTTTGTAACCAAGGATTTCTCCACATACGAACGATTCAGCCATCTGGTAGAGATGGGATTCATCGTGGTAACCATAGACGGCATGGGCACGGACAACCGCTCCAAGAGCTTCCAGGATGTGGCATTCCGCAACCTAAAGGATGCCGGATTCCCGGACCGCATACTCTGGGTCAAAGCCGCCCAAAAGAAATATCCCTATATGGACACATCTAAAATGGGCATCTACGGATATTCCGCAGGCGGTCAGAACGCCATGGGCGCCCTACTGTTTTACAATGACTTCTACAAGGTATCAGTAGCTCTGTGTGGCTGTCACGACAACCGTATGGACAAGATATGGTGGAATGAACAGTGGATGGGTTGGCCCGTAGGCCCCTGGTATTCAGAAAGCTCAAACGTTGACAACGCCTGGCGCTTAGAGGGCAAGTTGTTTCTGATAAACGGTGAGATGGATGACAACGTCGACCCTGCCTCTACCCTTCAGGTAGTTTCAGAACTGGTCAAGTATGGCAAGGATTTTGAACAGCTCTACCTACCGGGCCACACACATGACCTGGGCAGTGAATACCTCAAGAAACGCACCTTCCGTTTCTTCTACCTCAATTGCATGGACAAGTAAAAAAAAATAAAACCGCCCTGTAAACCATAGTCTTAATCAAACAAGAACTAGATGATTACCAATAAGATATACAAGATTCTGTTTATTTGCCACGGCAACATTTGCCGTTCCCCCATGGCGGAATTCATATTTAAGGACCTGATCAGGTCACGTGGTCTTGAAGACCGGTTTTACGTAGAATCTGCAGCCGTCTCCACGGAGGAAATCGGCAATTCCATCTACCCACCCGCCAAGCGTTGCCTCAATGCACACGGTATTCCGTTTGACAAGAACAAGACCGCACGCCAGATAACACGCGCGGATTATGACCGGTTTGACCTGATAATCTACATGGACCGCATGAACCTGCGTTGGCTCAGATACATCATACCTGATGACCCACAACGTAAAGTCAGGCTTATGATGTCATTCGCAGGACGTGACCGTGATGTTGCAGACCCTTGGTACACCGGTGACTTTGAAACCACCTACAGGGATATCACGGACGCATCAGAGATGCTACTGAAAGAACTACTATAATCAGGTAAACAGATTAAAGTTTCTATAAAACAATGCCCCCCGAAAGAATTTAATTTCTCTCAGTGGGCATATCCTTAATCAATCAGAAATATTTGTTATTTCTTGAAATCGCTAACTGTGTAGTAAACCTGCTTGCAGTTATACTAGCCGTCGAACAGCAGATGGAAGTTGTTGGCACCAAGCCATGAATTGCCTGTCAGAACTCGATTTTGTAAGAGATATTTGGGAGCGAGAACGTAAAGGCTCCCGGTTCAACCTGTCCCGTCTGCTCGTTGTATTCATGTCCATAGCAACTTGGAGTACCGGTGGCATTGACATAAGCTTCGCTTGTGTCCTTGGGATTCGCCAAGCTTCGCTTGTGTCCTTGGGATTCGCCAAGCTTTGCTTGAATCCTTGGGATTCGCCAAACTTCGCTTGAATCCTTGGGATTCGCCAAAAACTGCGTTTTTGCCGCATCCCTTCCCCTGCGGGGGGCTAATTGCCACAAAGCCCAAAATACAAATCCCACCTTACGGCGGGATTTGATTTTGTCTCCACGCCTCCGTTGAGATAAAACCTACGGTCTTATCCCAACGGAGTCATGAAGACAAAATGCCCCGGACTTCATCCGGGGCATTTTTGGCTTTGTGATTCCGTTGGGATTCGAANNCTATCCAGCTGAGCTACGGAACCGAGCCTTAAGCCAAACGAACAAAGGGAACTTGTTCACTTTGTATTCTTATGAAACAACGGGAAAAAGGAACTCGTTCATTTTTCACGTTGATTCAGAAGAATCAAGCGAGCTTGCTCGCTTTGTCGTGGCGCCGCGAGGTCGACGAAGTCAACCCTTAAGCGGCTGCAAAATTAGCTGATTATTTCAAAAATTCAAACCTCTTTCCCGCTTTTTTGACTCCACATCAGAATTATAGGCAACGGAAGCCAATAGATAAGGAATGAGACAACCCGCATGGAATTCTGAGTCAAACCTATCAGTGCATCTATATGGGTATATTCCAGAGTCTGGATTAACTGTGCCGCCACAAGCATGGTAACCAGGAAATGGGCAAACGGAGGCAGAATGTTACAGAACGCATCAACACAGTCACCGGCAGTGCGAAATGTCTCCGTAGAGAGACCATAAACAAGTGATGGCAGGCAGACGGCAAGCATCAGCAGAAACATAAAGCCCTCATAAAGCGGGCTGCCGGCAAGTGTTCCCGTTATGCCGAGAAGCAGATGGCTGCCGGAAAATACGCCCAACACTATCACCAAGATATATATGGCAGACACCACCATACTGATATAGAAAGCCATTGCCTCCTTTGGCGAGAGACTGCGAATACGTGACAATGCCCGGAACAGGCCGCTTCCCCTACCCGCACCGATGGCAACACAAAGCATCAGGGCATTACCTATCGGAGCATTACCCAGACATGATGCGGCAGTTCTGACAGCCCACCTTATGCCGGATACCCCCAGCACACTGCGAAGCGCCAGTTCACCATTGTGGCTCACTCTGCTTATCTCCATTATGCTCCCTATCCAGGAAGCCAGGATAACTATAATAAGCAGCAGCAGATAGACAATGGCCGGATGCCACCACCATTTTTTACTCATCGGCTTCAAGATTTGACGGATCAATGATATGCAGTTCGATGGCCCTTACTACCAGACGCGTTACATTTACGCCACGCTGCTCACCCTCAGGGAAGAGGCGGCTTATCAGATCTGCCTGACGTTTCTCAAGTGACTTGCTGCTGAAAGGCATGGTGCGCAGTTCACTGATCATATCCTTGGTGTAACCCAGTGCCAGATGACGCAGGAAACGCTCATCATACTCATCAATCTCATACTCAATACTGGCGCTGCGCTTGAGTTTCTCATCTGTCACAGCCTGACGGAAACGCTCCACCAGTTTATCCAGCACAGGCTGGTTGAACACATAACGTTTACCTGACATCACATCCATCACCTCACTGCGGGTAAGCAGCTCACCTGTCTTGAGCACAATGCCGTGGGCACCTGCATCAAGCACATCGGCCCACAGTTTCTCATTGAGGAGTTCTCCGGTAAAGACAAGCACCTTGACACTGCTCTTCTGAGTGAGTTTACGACAGATATCCACACCTACTGTCGTGGAGCCGCCCAGACCAAGATCAAGCAGCACCAGGTCAGGCTGTGCGCCTCCATCCATTAGAGCCCAGAACTCACGCTCCGTCTGTGCCGTGCCTATCACCTCTATCTCCGGAATGTCATTCCTGATAATGGACAGTGTCCCTTTAAGTTCCAGCGACACATCCTCTACCACAATTGTCTTGATTTTCTCCATATCTCGTAATCTTTTTTATTCTGCTTTTGGAACGGTGAACCATATCACAATACCATCCGGCTCACTCTCCGCATTGATACGGCAGCCTGGATGACCGAACGCCTCATCATGCTCACGTATAATCTGACGGCACAAGACATACGCCATATTCTCCTTGTTCATAAGCGGAGTGAACAGGCCGTCAAGCACCTCAGGCTCAGGTACTGCACACTTGCGGTGCAACTCAAACCTCACAAACCTGCCATCTTCAACAGCCTTGAACAGCATATCACCGCCGTCAGCCATACCTCTGTCTATCAGGCTCTCAGCCAGATACTCCAGCATAACGCTATCAGCCGCAACCTTAAGATCCGGAACCTCAACGCTGACATTCCCGCTAAATCCGTTACGCTGCTGTGTCTTCCTGACATATGCCGATACCTTATCTGCCAATTCACCGGCCGCTAACACATCTCTGTGCACAAGCTGGCTTGTAGTCTGCGACAACGCATACTGGCTCAGTATCCCGAATATCTCACGGTAATAATCCACCAGTTCCTCCATATCCGACACCTGCGTGCGGGTGCGCTCAGCAACTGCCGTAGCCTCAATATCACCTACCATCTGCACAATCCTGTTGGGATACCATACGGTCTCATGCTTAAGCGTGGAGAGACAGTTGTCAAGAATAAGGTTGCTCACATGCAGGCGGTTCTCCTCATATCTGATGCGTTCCAGTTCATCCTCTATCTGCTCTATGTCACGGAACCCTGATTCAAACCGTATTACGCAGCTGTACAGCGCAGTAGCAAGATAATTTACGACCATGCCCTTGATGATCTGCCAGGTCTCATCGGTGCCATGCTCCAAACGGAAGCCCACCGCTCCTATCATACGTGCCTCATCATCCAGCGTCAGGTTAAGCGGCAGTGCATGACACAGACCGTCGGCCGAACTCTGCTCATTGCCTTGTGCCAGACAAGCGTTTACACGGTCAGTCAGGCGTTCATCGGCAGGGCCGTCATTATGTACGGCTGTTATCATGCGACCTTCATCATTGAGCGCAATCATAAAGGAACGCATATCAATCAAATGGTCCAGTTCTATAAATATGCCATCAGTAAGACGGTTCACTACATCCTCCGCATTGAAATTGTCCAGATCCGTTACAGCCGTTATGTCCGATATTCTGTTAACCACGCGGATAGTCTGCTGCAAATCACTGCGGAACTTCATCCAATGACGCAGATGCATCACATAACGGGTAAGCAGCAATATCAGGAATATCAGCGCAAATACAATGACCGCAATGGACAAATTGCTGTTGGTACGTTGCAGTTCACGGCAATCCTTCTCAATCTTCCACTCTCCGAAATATCGTTTGAAAAGTTTAAGATATGCATCGTCATTATACCTATAAACCTCCCAGTCACGCAGGGCCAGAGCAGACACGGCTATCTCATTGCGCAGCCACAATATGGTCTCATAGTCCGTGGGGAAACCGTCTTCAAGCCAGACGGTCTCGGCAGGCGAATCGTCATCATATATCTTGAGGAAACAATAATCAGAATCCACAAGAAGCATACAATCCTCATTCAAGGCACGGAATGCCGAATCAGCATATACAAGAGCATCTTCAAAACGCCCTTCAGTATTGCACAGATATGTCTGATTCGCATAGTCATACGCTACATAAAGCAAACTGTCTGATATCTGGGCACGGGATGTCACACCTGCACACAGAATTAGCAGAATACTCAATGCGCGCCTTACTCCCTTGGGCAGACGGAATGAAAACCGGCTTCCCTTACCAGGCGTGCTCTCCACACCAAAACTGCACACGCGGAACAGATCATCCGCTTTACGGTATTTCTCAATGATACCCTTGCAGTTCATAAGGCCGAATCCGCTTCCCTTACCCTGGCTCTGGCCCTGACCTATCTGATCAGGAGCGAACACCTTTTCATCACGGATAAGCCTGACATCCTCTTCACTCAGCCCTACGCCGGTATCGGACACTGATATCTCAACATAATCATCACCCTGCTGCGCCTCTACAGTAACCTTTCCGCCCGCAGGAGTGAACTTGCGTGCATTATCCGCCAGGGTATTTATCATAAACAGTGTGAGCACGCGGTCAGCACGCACCACAGCGTCCGTATCCATCACATTCAGTTCCACACCCTTCTGCATGAAACTGCGGCTGCTGCGGCTTACTATATCGAACAGACTTTGCACCCCGAAACTCTCTATGTTCAGAGCAACCACCCCCTGACGTATGCGTATCCACTGAGACAACAGGTCATTGTACTGGTTGATGCGCTCAGCAAGTTCACGTACGTACTGCAGACTCTGGGCGTACTGCTGACTGTCTGCCGGCATATCCGCCATATGACGTATCTCAGAGCGCATACGGTCAATGAACGGCAGGCACTCAGCCACCACCTGGCAGCAGGTCTTACGGGCCAGATTCTCACGTTTATTGTTCTCTGCATGCAGGCGGTACAGATAGTGCTGCTTCTCTGCCTTTTTCAGACGATCAGCCTGCCCCACCAGTTCATCAGCATTCTTAAGAGCAGCTTTCAGGAACGGAGCCACCGTATTCAACACGGCACGGTTGTCACGACTCACGCGCCTTCCACCCCATGAAGCCGATATCTCCGCCTTCTCATCGATAACAACAGACTCCGCCCCA
The DNA here is from genome assembly GCA_002310015.1 of Bacteroidales bacterium UBA1182. Taxonomy (GTDB): domain Bacteria; phylum Bacteroidota; class Bacteroidia; order Bacteroidales; family Bacteroidaceae; genus Colenecus. The sequence continues at coordinate 5,451 of DBYQ01000060.1, read as the reverse complement.
GTCAGTTCCATCAATTGAGGAGCCACTGTACCGTTAAGCCATTCTATTATGTCCGTACCAACAGAAACCGGCCGCAGTATGCTCTCACATAGGCCTATTGTCTTCTGCATCATCACTACATACTTCCGGTTGGCGGCATTGATGCGCTTATGGAACAGCAGGATGAATATCAGCAGCAGTACAATTGCTGCGGCCACTGCAAAAAGCATTCCCACCAGACGGCGGTTGGAACGTTTCAGGAGTATGGTACGGGCTTCATAGCGGCGGTCCAGACGAATGTTCTTCTGGATTTCAAGATAAACCGTTCTGTTATAATCTGATGCAAGTTTGTTATCCAGTCCTGAAAAGGCCAAGCTCATCTGTTCACGCAATGATGACAGGCATTCCGGTACAACGGCATGAGGCATTGCCGCCATCCACTGTTCCTCAACAATGATACCGTCACTTCTGAAATACTCCAATGGCTCACAACTCACTTTGCCGGCGCTGTTGAGACGGAAATTGTCATTAAGCATGCCAAGAGCAGTGCCAAGTACGCCAAGCGCCTCCTCATACAATCCTCTTTCTATATAACATGAAGCCAGCAATCTCTCATTTTCTATAATCTCATACTGACCGCCGTACGATGCAGACAGTTGCAATGCCTTGAGTGCCAACTGCGTAGGCAGCAATTCCGGCTGCACGCCTGATGCATTCAGGCGGGTCAGCATATCTTCACTGACACTTGCCAGCACCAACTCCGGTCCATACTCCAAAAGAAGTGAGCATATGGCACTTATACTCAATGCCTGCATCCTCACATTATTGTACCGCACCGCACTCCGCAAGCAATTGTCCAGACTGCGCAGTCGCTGAGAGGCCATCTCCTCCGGATTATAGTACGCCCCAAGACCTATTCCCAATCCGTGCATGTAGGTGTACATCAAGTAACGGTCATGGTCATCACGCAGCAGATTATCAGGAACTACATATGACATCTCCTGTGCGGCCTGCCAACGCTGCTCCAGTTCAAGCCAGTATTGTGCTGACTCCATTCTGAATGAGCGCTCCAGTGAAAGCAGACGTTCCGTCTGGGCTTCATTCAAAGCCTCCTGCTCCTCATGCAGGGCACGCAGATTAAGCAGAATACTGTTGCGGTATTCATAGAAAGATACATTGTCCGATGTGCGCTGGCATATACGCATCAGCCCTATCTCTGATGCCACCACCTCCAGCATATTACCCGTGATGGACGGCACGGAGCTGTACAGTTCCCAGGCCTGAGTAAAGTCCATACGTAGGAATGCTATACGTGCCAGGGTATTAACAGCCTTGGCCCGTTCATCAGTATGACGCCCCGAAACCTCTTCGGCAAACCGCGCATACTGCTCGGCCGAATCCAGATTGTTCCAGAGGTAAGATATGGCTTTCTCATTCAGGTCAAACGCCGTAAGCCCTGAATTCTGCAACGGAGCCTGCCTGCAAGCAGCAAGACAGAACAACGCACATACAAACCAATATCCCAACTTTATCATCTTATTCTTATATTTTCAGACACAAAGCGTATCAAGGAAGCCGCCTCAAGCCCGTATTCAGTATATGCAGAAATTATGGTTTCATTGATTGTTTCTACATTATCCGCATATACCCTGCAGCCAAGCCCGTCATCATCAACAGCGAGTCTCAATCCCGGAACCGATGAGCGCCAGCCCACAAACATCCCCTTTTCCAAACCACGAACCCTAAGATGAGCAAGTTCACCTTCATCAAGTTCCTTACAATCGGAGCTCATCACCATGAACAATGGCCCGTCAGATTTACCCAGCACCCTTTCTGCAAGCTCAAGCCCGTCAATATCAATTATAGTCTCCTGTTCATCAAGTACTGAACACTCCTCAGAGTTTACCGTTACACCTGTGATATAGTTCCTGTATGCCGGATTGAAAATCCTGCTCATGATAAGTCCGTCACACCCTGTCACCTCGCAGTCAGCCAGAATCATACCGTCACCGCTATCGGCCACATACAGCACACCCGTATTGCTCTCAAACCTGCAGTTACGGAACACTGCGCCGTATGAATGACTCAGCACCACGCTGTCTGTTACAAAAGTACATCCGTCAAACAGCACCGGCCACGACACATCAACCGTCCCGTTGAATGTCCTGTTACTGAAACTGTTGAGTATCGGCAACACCTGGGCCTGCACAACACTGGTTGCGGAAAGCCACATTGCTGCAAACAACATGCACCATCTCTTTAACAGCTTTGATATTGCCATAACCGCAAATTTATTCTTTTTTTCATTACCTTAGCCCCTTAGAATTGATAATTACCATGCGGTGCATTGTACCAATAGCAACCATAAGGACAGGATTCCCTACAAAATTCGGAATTCCCAGACAGAGCGGGCTTGTACCCGAACTCAAGGGAACCATTGTGTTCAATCCCGAATTCCGCAATCCCGATGCCTTGCGTGGCCTTGAAGGATTCAGTCATATCTGGCTTATCTGGGAGTTTTCTGAGGCCGTACGTAAGGACTGGTCACCCACTGTGCGCCCGCCCCGACTGGGAGGAAACACCCGGCTGGGAGTATTCGCCACCCGTTCCCCTTTCCGCCCCAACCCTATAGGGCTCTCCTGCGTGAAACTGGATTCCATAGAACTCAGCACCCCCTATGGCCCCGTTCTACACGTAAGCGGAGCAGACCTTATGGACGGAACACCCATCTATGACATCAAACCATATATTCCATATACTGATTGTCAGCCCGATGCCACTGAAGGCTTTACCGGCTCTGTAAGCATGCATCGCCTCAACGTGATAATACCTGAGCAGATGACAGCAAAAATAAAACCCCAGACGCTTGATGCGCTCCGGGGTATTCTTGCAGAAGATCCGCGTCCGCGTTATCAGAATGACCCTGACCGCGAATACGGATTTGATTTTGAAGGCTATTCAGTAAAATTCAAGATACCTGACCCTGACACTCTTATGGTAACTGAAATAAGACGGAACAGATAAACCCTACTTTTTCTCTTCCTCCGGTTTTACTCTGTCTGCCACCAGTTCCTCAACCATCTCACCCATTATATAAAGGTATGTAGAATTTATCTTACAGTTTGTAGTAAGGGATATGGTCTTTTTCATTTTACCAACCCTCTTGGTAGAACCGCTGTAAGAAACCTTTATTGAGTCCGTCATACCGGGCATTATTGCTGTCTTGGGGTATTCAGGCACAGTACAACCGCAAGTGGAACCGGCAGAAAGAATAAGCAGTTCCTTATCTCCTGTATTAGTGAACTTAAACCAGCACACCTTATCTCCGTGTGCCCTGTCAAACAGGCCGAAATCATGTGTGGTTTTCTCAAATGTTATTTCAGGATATTTCTCATCCTCCTGTGATACAGCATCACTTCCCTGCAATGGAAGAACCACTGCAGCAAACAATGACATGGTAAAAATTTTTAAAAGTCTCATATTACGCGTATTTTATCGGGTGCTAAGTTATGAAAAATAACAATTACTCAACATAGAATCCTTTTTCTTTGTCAAATCAAAAAAACAACACTATATTTGGATTTCCCAAAATAATAAAGGACTCATATTAATTTATATGTTTGACGAGAAAGATCTGGAACAGTTTAAAAAGAAGGGAACAAATGCTGATAAAGTAAAAGCACAGTTGGAACTAATTAAGAATGGATTTCCCTTCCTGGAGTTAGAATCAGCCGCATCAGTCGGTAACGGTATAGTTGCAGTCGATGACAGCCAGTTGAATGTCTTTATCAAGACATGGGATGCCTATTGCAGCGACGGCAAACACACGATAACCAAGTTCGTGCCGGCCTCAGGTGCAGCAAGCCGCATGTTCAAGGATCTCTTTGCTTTCCTTGACGCCGATTATTCTGTTCCGACCACAACATTTGAAAAAACTTTCTTTGACGGGGTTGAGAAGTTTGCTTTCTATAAGGACCTTGATGCTTCATGCCTGTCAAATGAAAGCAAATCAATAAAGGAACTTATAGCTGAAGGTAACAACAAAGCAGTGGTATCAAATCTTCTCGGTTCCAAAGGATTGAATTACGGAGCATTACCTAAAGGTTTGCTCAAATTCCACAGTTACAAGACATCTGCCCGTACTCCTTTTGAGGAACACATGGCAGAGAGTTCCATGTATGCATCAGGCAATGACGGTGTGGTAAACATACATTTTACCGTATCACCGGAGCACTGGCCGCTATTCAAGAAATTAGCAGCAAGTTGCAGCAAGAGTTTTTCCAAGCGGTTCGGCACCACATACAACATCACCTTTTCAGAACAGAAACCCAGTACAGACACCGTTGCAGCTGCAGCTGACGGTACGCCGTTCCGCAACGATGACGGCTCAATACTGTTCCGCCCGGGAGGCCACGGTGCTCTTATTGAGAACCTCAATGAACTTGACACAGACATAGTATTCATCAAGAATATAGACAATGTTGTTCCTGACCATCTTAAGGCAGACACCGTTACCTACAAGAAACTGCTGGCCGGCATACTGGTAAACATCCAGAGCATGGTATTTGATTACCTGCACCTGCTTGACAGTGGAAAATATACAGCAGCCAAACTCAAGACAATATCCAAATATGTAACCGAAACCCTGTGCTGCCGCAGGAATGACTTGGACAATCTTGATAACAAACAACTTGCAGAATGGCTGCACAGCAAGCTCAACCGTCCCATCCGCGTATGCGGCATGGTCAAAAATGTAGGTGAACCCGGCGGTGGTCCGTTCCTGGCTTACAATAGTGACGGTACAGTATCACTCCAGATTCTGGAAAGTTCACAGATTGACCTGAATGATGCCCGCAAGAAGGAGATGTTCACCAAGGGCACACACTTCAACCCCGTTGATCTGGTATGCGCCGTACGCAACTACAAGGGACAGCGTTTCAATCTGCCTGATTATGTTGACAAGGCCACAGGCTTTATTTCCAGCAAATCCAAGAACGGCCGTGCACTGAAAGCCCTTGAACTGCCAGGTCTTTGGAACGGAGCCATGAGTGACTGGAACACCATCTTTGTTGAGGTTCCGCTCAGCACCTTCAACCCCGTCAAGACGGTAAATGACCTGCTCCGCCCTCAACACCAACCCGCTTAAAAAAAGGCTCCGACCGGAGCCTTTTTAATTGACAATTGATAATTGACAATTGAAAAGCTTGCATTATCTTTGCATGCACAATGCGATAGTAGCTCAGTTGGTAGAGCGTTGGCTTCCCAAGCCGAAGGTCGCGGGATCGTGCCCCGTCTATCGCTCTTGAAAAAGGTTCCTCATTTTGGAGCCTTTTCTCTTTTTTGGGTTTGGGAAGCCAAGAGGCTTGTCCGATGGCTCGCTACCCGCTCGCCAGAGCCGAAGGTCGCGAGTTCGAGACTCGTCTATCGCTCCAATAAAAAAGGTCACTCTGACCCGTCCTGATTTTTGTTTAC
>DBYQ01000050.1:42651-43105 GCA_002310015.1 Bacteroidales bacterium UBA1182 | reverse complement strand
CTATATAGACTCTGATTTGAAAGTACTGGAAGGCATTACTGCCCCAAGTACCTAAAGACGTAAACAAGAGAGGTTTTATTGTTTATGTCTTTTTTTGTCCCCTCAACAGAAAGGATGGAAAAAGGCAGGATGGTTGAACTTTTTAAAACGTTTTTGAGTAGATGGATCAGCGAAAAGCTCCCGTTTATGAAGCCCTTCAGGAGTTCCGCAGGAACCGAGTGGTACCATTCGATGTACCTGGTCACAAAAGAGGTAGGGGAAACCCCGAACTTGTTTCACTGCTGGGTAAGCAGTGCGTTGAGTTGGATGTGAACTCAATGAAACCCCTTGACAATCTCTGTCATCCCATTTCAGTTATCAAAGAGGCCGAAGAACTGGCTGCCGAGGCATTCGGTGCCGCACACGCATTCCTTATGGTGGGTGGTACTACATCGGCCGTACAGACTATGGTGCT
>DBYQ01000050.1:0-42519 GCA_002310015.1 Bacteroidales bacterium UBA1182 | reverse complement strand
GAGGAGAACCCCGAGGCAAAGGCCATTCTGGTGAACAACCCCACTTATTACGGCATCTGCTCCAACCTCAAGAAGATAGTGGATCTGGCTCATGAGCACGGTATGATGGTGCTGGTGGACGAGGCTCACGGAACACACTTCTACTTTGGTGAGGACATGCCTTTGACCGCTATGGCTGCCGGGGCCGATATGTCATCGGTCTCAATGCATAAATCCGGCGGAAGCCTTACGCAGAGTTCATTCCTGCTTACCGGTCCTGATGTAAGTGCCGGTTATGTGCGTCAGGTGATCAACCTTACGCAGACCACAAGCGCATCGTACCTGCTTATTTCCAGTCTTGACATATCACGCCGTAACCTAGCCTTGAGAGGTAAGGAACTCTTTGCCGAGGTGATGCGAATTGCTGATTATGCCCGCACTGAGATCAACAAGATTGGCGGTTACTATGCATACGGCAAGGAGCTGATAAACGGTGACAGCGTGTTTGATTTTGATCCCACCAAACTTACCGTATATACTCTGGATATCGGCCTGGCAGGCATTGAGGTCTATGACCTGCTGCGTGATGAATATGACATCCAGCTGGAACTTGGTGATATGGGTAATGTGCTGGCATACATATCGATAGGTGACCGTATGCGTGAGGTGGAGCGTCTGGTGAGCGCACTGGTTGACGTGAAGCGCCGTTACAGCCGCGACCGTTCAGGTTTGTTCGATCATGAGTACATTAACCCATCGGTCGTGATGACTCCGCAGGAGGCTTTCTATGCTCCCAAGGAGGAGATGATTCCTATCCGTGAGACCAACGGACGTATTTGTACGGAGTTCGTTATGTGCTATCCTCCCGGAATTCCTATCCTGGCCCCGGGTGAGCGTATCACGCAGGAAATCATCGATTATATACTCTACGCAAAGGAGAAGGGCTGCCAGCTGACCGGTCCGGAGGATGAGAAGGTAGAGCGTCTGAATGTGATTAAGGAAAGTACAACATATTGATTCTCAAGGGCAATGGAATTTTGGTTTTCTGAGTTTCATACTCCAAACGTAAAGTTTTCAGTAAAGGTTGATAAGCACCTTTATACTTCAGAGAATGACTTGGGTAGGGTAGATATCTTTGAGTCACCCGAGTTTGGCCGGTTCCTGGCTGTTGACGGTTACATCATCTTTACCCAAAGGGATGAGTTCATCTATGATGAGATGCTGTCACACATACCTATGGCCGTTCATCCCACAGCCCAGAAGATTCTGGTGTTCGGTTCCGGTGACGGAGGCGTGGTACGCGAGCTCCTCAAATACAAGTCCATCCAGCAGATTGACCTGATTGAGATAAATGAGGGCGTGGTTCAGGCCTGCCGTGAGTATTTCCCCGAGATGGCAGAGTCACTTGATGACCCCCGCGTTACCATCTACACCGAGAATGCCCTGCGTTACATACGTCATATTGAGAATGAGTATGACGTGATCGTGGTTGACTCGGCCGGATTCTACGGTCCCGGCGAGAGCCTCCTGACACGTGAGTTCTACGGCAGTTGCTACAAGGCACTTAAGGCCGATGGCATCATGGTGAACCAGCATCAGAGCCCCTTCTATGAGGAGGACCGCTTAGAGACCCAGAAGGCTCACATGCGTATCGTGAACAGGTTCCCCATCAGCCGCGTATATCAGGCACACATACCTACATACCCGTCAGGTTACTGGCTTTTCGGCTTCGCATCAAAGAAGTACCGCCCGGTACTAGACCTGGATGCCGATGCCTGGAACCAACTGGGCATAAAGACCAACTACTACACTACAAACCTTCACAAAGGCTGCTTTGCCCTGCCCGCATACGTGGAGCGCATGCTTGCCGATGTGGAAAGAATAAAGGATTAAGCGATGCTGAACAGAAACGTAGAGACGTTCATAGGCTGTGATGCCGATTACAAGGATGCCCGCATAGTTCTCTTTGGCGCTCCTTTTGATTCCACTACGTCATTCCGCCCAGGCACTCGTTTTGCCCCTCACGCTATTCGCAGTGAATCATTCGGTCTGGAGACCTACAGCCCCTGGCTGGACCGTGACCTTGAAGACATCAGCGTGTTTGACAGCGGTGACATAGAACTCTGCATAGGCAGTGCAGAGAAGGCTTTAGCCCAAATCTCAGAGCGCACTGCCACCATCCTTGCTGACGGCAAGATCCCATTCATGATAGGAGGTGAGCACTTGGTAACCCTGGGCGCCTTCCGTGAGGTATTCAAGAAACACCCTGATGTGCACATCATCCACTTTGATGCCCACACTGACCTGCGTGACCAGTACCTTGACGTGAAGCTCTCACACGCCTGCGTTCTGCGCCGCTGCCATGACCTGACAGGTGATGGCCGCATCCATCAGTTCGGCATCCGCTCCGGTGAGCGTGCCGAGTGGCAGTGGGCCCGTGAAGGCCACACTGACCTGCATCCCTTCAGTTTTGACGGTCTTAAGGAAACTGTCGCTGCTTTGGGTCAGGTGCCCGTGTACTTTACTATAGACCTTGACGTGATGGATCCCTCAGTGTTCCCCGGCACCGGCACCCCCGAGTACGGTGGCGTAACATTCATGCAATTGATAGAAGCAATATATACAGTCTGCAACAGCTGCAACATCGTAGCCCTGGACGTAAACGAGCTCTGCCCGCCCTACGACCAGACCGGAGCCTCAACAGCAGCAGCCTGCAAGATTATTAGAGAATTGTTATTAAGTCTCAAGTTGTGATAAGCAAATTTTACTACTACCGTTGCAGGACCGTCGCCACCCTCGGCGCGTTAGAGGGAGGGGCCCGCGCCCAAAGGGCGTGGGAGGGATAGGCCCCAGAGGGGCCGTAGTCCAGCAATGGTAGTAGTAAAATTTGCGGGGTTAGAAGAAATCAGAAAAAAATATAACTATGGGAAAGGTACTAGTAATAGGCTGCGGAGGTGTAGCCCAGGTAGCGATTCAGAAATGCGCCCAGAACGACGCAGTGTTTGATGAGATTTGCATTGCAAGCCGTACAGTAAGCAAGTGTGACGACCTCAAGAAGAAGATTGAGGCCCAAGGCAAGAGCCGCTCCAAGATTACGACCGCTAAGGTGAACGCCGACAGCGTGGAAGATCTGATAGCCCTCATCAAGAGCGTCAAGCCCGATGTAGTACTCAACCTGGCCCTGCCATATCAGGACCTCACCATCATGGACGCCTGCCTTGCATGCGGAGTGCACTACGTTGACTCAGCCAACTACGAGCCCGAGGATACCGAGGATCCCGAGTGGCGCAAGATATATGAGAAGCGCTGCAAGGAGCAGGGCTTCACCGCCTATTTTGACTACTCCTGGCAGTGGGCATATCAGAAGCGTTTCCAGGATGCCGGAATCATGGGTATTCTGGGCACAGGTTTTGATCCGGGCGTGACCAGCGTATTCACAGCATACGCCCTCAAGCACTATTTTGATCAGATAGACACCATCGACATCCTGGACTGCAACGGCGGTGACCACGGTTATCCCTTTGCAACCAACTTCAACCCCGAGATCAACCTGCGTGAGGTATCGGCCAACGGTTCATACTGGGAGAACGGCCACTGGGTAGAGACCAAGCCAATGGAGATAAAGCGCGAGTACAACTTTGAGCAGGTAGGCATGAAGGATATGTATCTGCTTCATCATGAGGAGATTGAATCACTCGCCAAGAACATTCCGGGTGTAAAGCGCATAAGGTTCTTCATGACATTCGGTCAGAGCTACCTTACTCACATGAAGTGTCTTGAGAACGTAGGTATGCTCCGCACCGATCCCGTTATGTTTGAGGGTAAGGAGATAGTTCCCATCCAGTTCCTCAAGGCTCTGCTGCCCGATCCCGCATCATTGGGCCCGCGCACAGTAGGCAAGACCAATATCGGCTGCATCTATACCGGTACCAAGGACGGCAAGAAACGCAGCATCAAGATATACAACGTTTGTGACCATCAGGAGTGCTATAAGGAGCTGGGCTCACAGGCCATCTCATACACCACAGGCGTTCCTGCCATGATAGGTACAATGATGGTTATGACCGGCCAGTGGAAGGGTGCCGGTGTGTTCAACGTTGAGGAGTTTGATCCCGATCCATACATGGAGGCCCTGAACAAGTGGGGCCTGCCTTGGGTTGTGGATGAGAACCCCGTAATGGTGGATTAACCTATGAATGCGACTGAACTGCAGACCCCGTGTTACGTCATTGACCGTGACCGCCTGGAGGATAACCTCAAGGTGCTGCGCGGTGTGATGGACCGTACGGGCTGCCGCATCCTGCTGGCCCAGAAGGCGTTCAGTTGCTATGCTGTCTATCCTTTAATATCACAATATCTCTGTGGAGCTACCGCAAGCGGCCTCTTTGAGGCTCGCTTGTGCCACGAGGAGATGCCCGGTCGTGAGAACCATATCTTTTCACCTGCATTCCGTGAGGAGGATTTCCCTGAGATTCTGAGTATCTGTGACCATATAGTCTTCAACTCAATACGTCAGCTGGAGTTGTTAGGCCAGCGTGCCAAGCAGGCAGGTCTGCAGGTGGGATTGAGAATAAATCCGCAGGTTTCAACACAACCCACGGAGCACGCCATATATGATCCTTGCGCTCCCGGCAGCAGGCTGGGTGTAACTCTTGAGGAGTTCCGTAAGGCATCGGCCCAGACTATCGGTCTGCTTGACGGGCTGCATTTCCATACTCTCTGTGAGCAGAACTCTGATGACCTGGAGATCACGCTGAACGCCTTTGAGGAGCAGTTCCGTGAGTGGCTCCCCAAGATGAAGTGGGTGAACTTTGGCGGCGGTCACCACATTACCCGTGAGGATTATGACATTCCGCGTCTGGAGCGTTGCATCAACCGCATGAAGCAGGGCTACGGTCTGCTGGTTTATCTGGAGCCGGGTGAGGCAATAGCCCTCAATGCCGGCTATCTGCATACCAAGGTACTTGAGGTGCAGCATCATGAGGGGGCTATGGACATTGCCATCCTGGATACATCGGCCGCATGCCACATGCCCGATGTGCTGGAGATGCCTTATCGGCCCCCGCTAAAAGAGAGCGGCCAGCCACAGGAAAAGGCGTACACGTATCGTCTTGGCGGTCCTACCTGCTTATCGGGCGATATAATAGGGGATTACTCATTTGATACCCAGTTAAAAGAGGGCCAGACCCTTATATTTGAGGATATGGCCATCTACTCCATGGTCAAGAACAACACCTTTAACGGTATGCCCCTGCCGTCAATCTATCTGAAACAGGGCTCAGACTACACTTTAATTAAGTCTTTCAGTTATCAGGACTTTAAATCCCGCCTTTAAACGTGCAATTGGGGACAGACCCCTTTTGCACGTTTTTGCAAAATGAGCAAAAGGGGTCTGTCCCCAATTGCACGTTTTCAGATCCGGGGAGTGCGGATGATGTAGAGGATGTTGTTGATTATGTAGGTTACAGCACCGACAATTATACAAGAAACGATTGAAGATACGTTGTCAACCAATGCATGCTGGTAGCCTTTCGGGTCCATATAACCAAAAGTCCTGTATTCATTGAGAGTCCTGAGAAGGTCAACGAAGAAGCATATCAGACACATGGTGATGATTACCTTTCCTGCTGAACTGATTTTGCCGGGAGCCTTCCATGCAATGGCTATGGTTGCCAACAGGAGAATAACGAACACTATAGTATCAAATGTAGTAAGTGATTCGAATGTATATTGGACATATCCCCAAAAACTGTTATAAGCTTCAAAATCCATAATAATTCAAGTTTAATGGTTAATAACGTTCCTTTTGGATTAAAACGATAATGCGTGAAACAAGAAATATCAGTAATCCGTGAAGGAAAATGATAATCATGATTTGAGATCCGTCAAAAAATGCCATAGGTGCAACGGCTCCAGCTAGTTTTATATCCAGAAAAGCTCCAATGAATTTCCAAGGCCATGCTATAAATGCCAAAGCAACGGCAATAGATCCGAAAGGCTTGACCCAGCGGGGAGCCTTCCATCCGCAAAAGAGTACTGCTATTAACAATAAGGTAAGCAGGCTCATTATTACAGGTGGTAATGTAGGTAACAGGTAAGCTAAAAAGGATGGTTTGTCAATAAATTCCTCTACTACTTCTTCAATGATTTCTTCTTCCATATTTTTTGTTTTTAGGTTTACTGCAAAGATAAGGGGGCGGATTAATTCCGATTTACTTTTTATGGTGCTATATCCCATTCTAACGGACAGGGCTGCATGTCAAATCCTTCTGTAAAAGTCAGAATCAGACTAAAAGAGGATTTGACATCCATATTATTGGGAAATGCTTTTGTGATTCACTATCTTCGTACACGGTATTTGAAAAAGACCTAACCTTTTCTTATTTATGAGAACAACCATTATTATTGCTTATTGGATAGTGTCAGTGTTGATAGCGGCGCTGATAGTTATGCTTTTTACTGAAAACATTCCATTTGTTAGAGCCTTGTTCATGGGAATCATGTTCCTGCCTGGTGCTCTTGCCGCTCAGTATATGCTGCCCAAGATATCATTCAGGAAAAAAAGTGAGGGAATACGCAATACCATATATGTGGTTCTTGCCATAATGATACTGGAATACCTTCTGCTGATTGTTTCTTACAGTTTCCAGCCTTCGGGTACTTATGTTTATATACAAGGAAAAAACTATGCAAATCCGTTGATGTTCCCGAATGACACCGGAGTAATGAATCCGTTGTTCATTTCCACAATGGTGTCATTGCTGGCTATAGGAGGTGCTATGCTGGATCGCTGGTTGGGCAAGAATCATCCGGAGATGGAGTCTCCAATTACGTTCTGCTCGGACAGGAAAAAGGTTTCACTGCTACCCAGTGAGATAGTTTATGTGGAGTCATGTGATACCGAGGTTCTTATACATGTATCCGATGGCCGTAAACTTCGTAACAAGACCGGAATAGCCCAATGGGAATCCGTACTTGGTGAGCAATTTATACGTGTCCACAGAGCATTCCTGGTCAACAGCGAATATGTAAGTTCGTATAAGGGGGACACATTGAAAGTAGGAGAGGAATCACTTCCCGTCTCCCGCAAATACCAGAAGTACCTGAAAGAGCTCTTCCCAGTTTGATGAAAAAACGTGCAATTGGGGACAGACCCCTTTTGCACGTTTTTGCAAAATGAGCAAAAGGGGTCTGTCCCCAATTGCACTATTGTAGCTTCTTCATCTCATAGCCCAGGCGGTGCAGTTCTATGGCGGCGCCTATTTGGAACATTACCTGTACGGCCCGGGCATAGACATAGAAGGCTCGCTTGCTTTGCGGTTCTATATGCTCCTGACGGATGAACGTCACTGCAGTCTGGGCGCAACTCTGCATCACAGCGGTTATCTGCTGTGCCTGCTTGCCGTCAGGCAACAGTCCAAGTATATCCTTGAGTATATGGTCATCCATGTCATCGAATCCGTTAGGTCCCAGCAGAACACTGTAGGGCTGGTCTTTCAGCTTGTTCCAGTCACGGTTCCACCAGCAGGCCACGGCTAAACCTATGTAACCGGCCCATGCAATTGAAACTGTGGGGTATGCGGCAATCTCCTTGACACCATCGGCAATATACTCCGGTGCCAGTTCCTTCCATTTTAGGTCAATGTCATCAGAGCGCAGAAGAATACCTTGAAGCATCCCTGCATCAGTGCAAATCTTGAGCATCTCTTTTACAAGACGATCCTCAAACATCGTATAGTAAAGCTGGTCTTCCATATCTCATGCAAAGATACAAAGATACCAAAAGGGTTGTTTCCCTTTGTGTGATTTTAGTAGAAGAGGCTGGTCAGGATGGTACCCACAATAGTACTCACAATTACGCTTACAAGACCTGGCATCATGAATGAGTGATTGAGCAGATATTTGCCTATCACCGTAGTGCCGGAACGGTCAAAGTTTACCGTTGCAATATCTGACGGATAGTTGGGGATGAAGAAATATCCATAGACTGACGGCAGTACACCAAGCAGAATGGGGCCTGGAATGCCAAGAGAGTAGGCCAACGGCAGCATGGCCACTACTACGGCTCCCTGGCTGTTTATGAGCACAGAGACGGCAAAGAATGCCAATGCAATGGTCCAGGGATAGTTGTTTACAATGCCCTCAAGGCCTGACTGCATCTGTGGCAGATAGTTGCTGAAATAGGTGTCGGCCAGCCATGCGATGCCGTATATGGCTACCACGGCAACCATACCTGACTGCCAAACCGGGCCGGCAATGGCTTTCTTGGGGCTTGCCTTTGAGAATATGATCATAAAGGCTGCAGCCGTAATCATCACAATCTGGATGATTATGTTCATGCCTATGGGTTTGGTCAGTTCGGTGCCATCGGCCGCAAATTTACCCGTAGCCACCTCAGGCCTGATGTCATGTCCTATAATCTGGAAGAATGAGAACAGTACAATGACCAATAATGCCCCTAAGAATATGTAAACTGATGATTTGGCATGCTTATCGACCTCCTTGTCAAGCAGGGATGCAGTTTCACCGTACATGTACTCGCGCATTTGCGGATTGGCCAGGCGTGCCTGGAACTGCGGGTCTTTATCCAGATCCTTGCCGCGTTTATAAGAACACAGCGCAGCAGCCATGAGTCCGCAAAGACAGGCCGGGATGGTTATGGCTATAACCTGAAGGTTGTTCACGTCAAATCCGTTGTCATTACTGATAATGACGAATGATGCTACTGCTGCCGCTATAGGCGAGCAGGTGATACCCACCTGGGATGCTATGGATGCCACAGCACACGGGCGCTCCGGACGGATACCTTTCTTGAGGGCGATATCGCAGATGATGGGCATCAGCGTATAAACCACATGGCCTGTACCCACAAGTACTGTAAGGAAAAAGGTACACAGCGGTGCAAGGAAAGTAATATGTTCAGGATGCTTTCTTAGCAGCCTTTCAGCCAACTGTATGAGCCAGTCCATGCCGCCGGCTGCCTGCATGATACCGGCGCAGGTTACGGCTGCAATTATGATATAGATAACGTCTGTGGGGGGATTGCCCGGTTTCATGCCGAAACCCAGCACAAGAATAGCCAATCCAATGCCTGATATGGCTCCAAGAGCCAGACTACCATAACGCGAACCCACATATAAAGCCAGCAGCACAATAAGCAGCTGAATAATCATGACAAAACTCATAAGCTAAATGTTAGTATCCTTTACTGCAAATCTACTAAATAATACAGACAATACAAATTATTTGAAATTCTCTGTGAACAGTTGATTCAGTTTTTGGTTGAAAGCCTGAGGCTTGAGTCCCCATGCGGGGGCAATGAGCATTGAGGGCGGGGTTTCCGATACAAACCGGTCGTAAAATATCTCCTTTCTGGCGGTTTTTATGAATCGGGCCACAGTCTCTGCATATTCCTGCGCAGTGAAAAGCCTGATTTGTGAAGGGTCTTCCCGATACATCTGTGCCAGTCTGGTTCCCTTAACCACTTGCAGCTGATGCAGCTTGAGCGTCTTAATGGGCAGGGCCGATACGCGCTCGGCATGTGTCAAATAATCGTGTTCAGTCTCACCCGGCAGGCCAAGTATCAGGTGTGCTCCTGTATCAATGCCGCGTTCATTCAGATCGCTAATGCAATCTGCAGCACACTGGTATGTGTGATGACGGTTTATCAGCTCAAGTGTATGGTCATTGGTGGATTCAATACCTATTTCCAAAAGCAGGTGGGGATGTCCCAATGGTGCTCTGCGGCCGAATCTTAGTTCAAACCAATCGGCCAGGTCCGGCCTGATGCAGTCAGGACGTGTAGCAATGACCAGACCTTTTACACCTGGATATTGCAGAGCCTCTTCATATAATTCTATGAGCTTGTCTGTAGGCCCGTAAGTATTTGTATAAGACTGAAAGTATGCCAAGTATCCGTAGCATTCCCCCTTTCGGCTGTTGAATCTTATGCCCTTTTCCAACTGAGGCATTATGCTGCCTGATATATCGGTTGCCGCATATCCGGGATTAAATGTAAGGTTATTGCAGTATATGCATCCCTCCCGCGCTATGCTTCCGTCGCGGTTAGGGCATCCCAATTTCGCATTAACCGCAATTTTGATAACCCGCCCCGGAAACACTCCCGTCAGGTACTCATTCAAAGTCCTATACATAGGTTGAATCATTTTCTTGGAGCAATGCCAACGAGTATGTTTTTGAAAGGGAGTTGGCTTTTGCTACCCATTGAAGAGACTATCATTACTCTGTAATATCCATTGCAGTAACCGCCCCATCCTAAATTGTAATGCAGATAATCATTCTCATAACCGTCACAAACAAATGCATGATTGCGATCTGAGACTATTACAGGGCGTCCATTGTCTATCTCATGATATATGGATGCCAGAGTGCTGTAATCATAATAATCTTTCATTAATGTGCAATCGCGACTATATCCCCAGTATTTTACAAGTGCACTACGTATGTTATCAATACTACTTGAAGTTGCCTTTGGACTAATGATAGCCCTGACACTTGCAGCGCAATTATATATTATTGCAGCAATATCATCCTCAGTTCCATCCCATTTAATAGGATATTTACTCAATCTGACTTTATATTTTTTCCCTTTTTTTGAAGTAAGCACTGTTTTCCCTCTAAGTTTCACTGGGTGGTGATAATAACTGAGCACTTGAGCCATTGCGACAGAACCACATCCTGCAATGCATTGTTCATATAAATCATTCTTCTCTAATGGAAAGAGTTTATTGTATGGATAATTTTGGTTGTAGCTAATATCGCCCAAAATAGGACTTACTCCTTCTGGTTTTGGACTATATATGGATTTTAGCTGAAATTCATAGAATTCATTGCAATAACATAATTGCGTTAGTTGAAGGTCGTATTGTTTAAGAATAGCATCAATAGTGTTGTCATCATTTTTATTGCTGGAAGACCATACTGATTCTCCTAAGCTATATGCCAAAATGGGGTCATCTAAATATTTGGATACCTCATCAGATGCCAATAACACAAAACACTTTTTATTTTTATCTGAGAAGGCAAGCATGGTTTGGGTTTTATACATATTAACCAGATTAGGTGCTTTTATACCTTTGTCAACAAGAAAATCATATGCTGTTTTCCAGGCATTACCATAATCTGGATTGGGCAGGATATCTACAGTTGAATTAGTATTAATCTCAACATTGATATCATCAAAATAGAGGTTGTTATTCGAGCCGTTTGAAATATTAAAAGCAAAAGTCTGGATATTATCGTCATTAATGCATATGGTATATGAGCAGTCAGTCCATTCTGTTGGGATATAAATACCTTCGCCCTGTTCATTTCTGACAAAATTACTGGGCGTATAATGAAGTTGAATTCCAATATGCTGTGCGAGGTCTGCTTTCGCTCTCATGGTAATATTAACACAACATCCTTTTTGAAAAGGTTTGTTACATGTCAAAAAAAGCTGGCTGTCATATGAATAATTGGTATCAGATTGACTTGTGACGATAATAAAATGGTTTTGGGAGTTATCTGAGATTATTCTGGGCTCCTGTAATTCTCTTCTTTTACCGTTGACATAATCATTGACACGGAAACTTGTGAGGTCTGAACTTTCCAGATCACCGTTTGTAATGAGATTCTGTGCATAAACGCCGTCAATAGCAGCATATATCAGAGATCCTAATAGAAATAAAAGTTTCTTCATACAACAGTTCGATTTATTATATTTTTTCTCAAAGATAGTTATTTGATGATGTATTAGGTTATAATTTGGTATTTTTGCATACAAACAACATTTTTATTATGAAACGGACTATGATAATGGCGGGACTGTTGCTGATGGCAACATACTGCATGGCACAGGCGCTTGTTGAGTCGGAACGTTCTCACCGTAATGCATTCTCATCGGTTCCCAAGGAAATGACCCTTGACGGGAAACCCTATATGGCTGCAGTAAGTTATGATTTTGATTCCGATAAATCCGGCATGGGCATATATTCATCTTTTGGTCCCGATGGAGCTGTCTTGAATTTTGAGGTTCCCAATACACTTTCATCATCCGCATATTATGAGAAGGTGGCGGGCTATGGAGAGAAAGTGGTCATGAAGGGCAAGTTCCTGGACGGGATGGGTGATGAGACCTCATATCAGGATTCAACAATTGAGGCTATTGAGGCTGGAATAAAGAAAGCATTCGCTTATCCTGAATGGTTCCATATCACTGAGTTTACGGATGCTGATGGTGAGAAGGGTTATTACGGCAATGATTACAGGCGTTACAGCGGTGATTCCACACGTTGTTTCTACAATTATGCCAAATACGGTAAGACATATCCTATGGAATACTTTATGGTAGATGCAGACGGAATCCTCAGGTATTGTCATTTCTTTCATTATGAGGTGGAATATGACGTTGAGAACGCTACTTGGACAAAGGATCTGGATTATTCCAGAAAAGCAGTCAGCAATTTCAAGGAGTTTACATGTACGGTACAGTGTATGCGTTTCCAGAATCTGGATTATTCATTCTTTCCCAACAACAGCATAGTGGTAAGCCAGAATATATTCAATAAGGATTCTGAGTGGGAATACATTATGATGGATGTGGAGTACTATCAGGAATTTGGTACTGCCCAGAACTGTGAAGATGAGGTGGTGCGCAGAACGGTTCGTCAGACTCCTATAGTCAAGGGTTACATTATCATGAACAGTAAAGGTGAGCAGGTGCTGTACATCCCTGTTCCCGATAAGGAAGGTGAATATACCTTAGGTGCGGAGATTGAGTTGGTATCTGTCATGAATGGAATAATCTATATGAGTGTAAGGGAAGCGGTTTTTCATGGCTCAATAGGGAAGTGGGAGTATGGTTATGATGAATGCGAGAGCATGTACGCCATTGATCCCAATACGGTGGGTGTCCAATCAATCACCCGTCGCGCTGTAAAGCGTATGAATATCGATGTCACAGCAGTCGGCAAGGGAGAGAATTTAGGGATATTTGTGTCAGAACCGGCACAGGGTGAGAATATCGTCGTCTCAAACATGTCCGGCCAGTTAATATACCAAACTCCCTTAAGTGATACGGAGCACGTTTCCATAGAAACATCCGCATATCCCAAGGGAGTGTATAATGTAACATTGCAGAGTAATTCTGCTCCTGAAAATCAGCGAGTTATCATAAAATAGTACAATTGGGGACAGACCCCAATTGTTCTATTTTAGACTTCAATCCACTCAATCTCGCCGCCCCAGATATTGAGGAAACGCATGAATCCTGCGTTATCCACTACCACGCTGGCAGTGTTCTCACAGGGGTGGAATGATACTCTCGGGGCATTCTTAAGATCGGCATCAAGGAAGTATTTTACACGGTGGCCGTTATCGAACAGTTCCTTGGGGTTCACGTTATCCTTTACCCAGCCAAAGTCACGTGTACCGTCCGGTTTTAAAACTGCCGGATGCTCCACCAGATTCATATCATGAATAAGGCCGAACGCGCATACTGAGCCCGGCATGACGCCTATGCACCGGTCCATGCGCTCCGGGCTGGCAAAGCTGAGCTTGCCCTGCCTTACGATATGTTCCAGCCCGTGAATATCCAGGTTCTTGTGGCATTCAAAGCTGGCCATATAGTGGCGGTTACCCTTATGGTTGCGGAAAAACAGGTTCTTGCAGTGCACGGAGTCAATGTTCTTCCAGTAAGCTAAAGCCTCCTCAATGGTAGGCAACGGCGGATGATAGTGCACCTGATACTCTATCCCGTGCTCCTCGAGCCACTTTAAAACAACCTCAGTCTTACTCATGGTTTTCCATCCTCTTCTCTGCAAGAGCCTCATACTTGGTGCCTGGACGGCCGTAGTTGGCATACGGATAGATTGATATGCCTCCGCGCGGTACAAAGAAACCTGTCACCTCAATGTATTTGGGGTCCATCAGCTTTATCAGGTCCTTCATGATGCGGTTCACGCAGTCCTCATGGAACCCTCCGTGGTTGCGGAAACTGTGCAGATAGAGCTTGAGTGACTTGCTCTCCACCATCTTTACATCAGGAATGTAGCTGATGCGTATCTCTGCAAAGTCAGGCTGACCGGTAATTGGACACAATGTGGTGAACTCCGGGCAGTTGAAACGTACCCAGTAGTCATTCTCCTGGTTCAGGTTCTCAAATGCCTCCAGCAAACCGGGATTGTACTCATTGGAATATGTGGTCTTGCCACCGAGGGCAGTCAGGCCCTCCTGTTTTCTATCTTCGGACATGATTATTCTTCTGTTTTGATTTTAAACGGATTGTACTTGACGTCGTAGTCAAATGTATCTATACCCTCCTTAACCTTGAGCTTGTGTGAAACGGCAGCTGTTACAGGCAGTATGATCACCTCATAGAGAGTCTTTACGGTTACCTGAGTAACAATGATGGAGAGGATGGTATTGAACGGCATTGTACCCAGGAATGCCAGCGGGTAAAAAATGATGGAGTCCGATAACTCACCGGCCAGACTGGAGGCGATGGCACGCCAGCCGAATCCTTTACCTTTTGTGGCAATCTTCATCTTTGAAAGCACCCATGCATTCATGTGTGAACCAAGAATGAAGGCAATCAGCGATGCTGCTGTTGTACGGGGTATCAGTCCAAACAGACTGTTGAAACTTTCTGCCACCTTCTGACTGTCCTCATAAATGGGAGCAGGGAGGATACTTACCAGGCCGGCTGCCAGAGCTACAAACGCGCTCATGGCAAACCCCATCCAGATAACCTTCATGGCCTTGCGATAACCGTAAACCTCGGTCAGCAGGTCATTGATAATGTAAGAGATAGGGAAAATAACCACTGCACCGGACAGTTGCATCCAGGTGTTTCCTACCCGCCAAAGCCTTGGCACAAAAAGATTTGATGTAATAAGGCAGACGCAGAACGTAACTGCCAATACCACGAATGTGGAGGACAGCCCGCGCTGTCCCGCAGAATTAGTTTTTTCAGACATTTTTACTTGTTTTTATAGTGGTTCCAAGCACACTTGCAGCGGACACATCCCGCTACTCGGGCGCAAAGGTACATAAAAACAGGATAGAGATGTCCTTATTATGATTTTTTTGTATGTTTGCCATAGAAGACCATTATTATGATTACGCCTGAACTTATTAACCTGAAGGACTATGAGCTTTCCGGTGGAGGAAAGCTTGGAGAGAGTTTTATCAAACGTGATAATCCGGACATCCTTCTCAAGATATACTCTATAGAACGCCGTCAGATGGCACTTGACGAGTATGAGCGTGCATGGAAAGTCTTCAAGTCAGGAATATCGTGCCCTGAGCCGGGAGAACTTGTCACTACCGATGACGGCCGTCTGGGCATCCTCTTCAAGAGAATCCATGACAAGAAATCCTATGCCCGTGCCCTGAGTGAGCACCCGGAACTTTTGGATAAGTATGCTGCAGAGTTTGCTGATTTTTGCAAGAAACTTCATAGTACCAGGCCGGAGCCGGGACTGTTCCCGTCGGCCAAAGACCAGCACATTAAGGGAATCATGGACAACCCGTTCCTAACTCCCGATGAAAAAGAGGGGCTGAAACGTTTTATCATGAATCTGCCGGATGCCGATACCGCCCTGCACGGTGACCTGCATTACGGCAATGTGATCTTTACCCCTGACGGACAGAAGTATCTGATTGACCTGAGTGATTTCTGCACAGGCACACCTCTGTTTGACATAGGCGTCATGCTTGTACAGACCCAATTAATCTCAGAGGAAATGAGCGTGGAGCTGTATCATATAAACAAGACTGTCTCAATGCAGTTCTGGAATGCTTTCGTAAAGGAGTATTTTGGTCCCGATGCATCACCTGATCAGGTTAAGGATATGGTCTTGCCTTATGCTTTTTTGCGCATACTCGTGGTGGAGAAAGTCCTAGGCGCCCCCTTCACACAGATACGTCCGGCCATCCATAAGATGATTAACATCTGATATTTTAAAAAAAGTGAACTTCTTTATTCTGAGCTCTCTTTACATTATATTTGAACTCAGAAACTGAAGTTATAACCAAATAATATGTCATGAAGAGAATTTTTACCGCGCTGTTATGCGCTTTCACGGGAGTCATCTGTATTGCCCAACCTTACAAGAATGCAAGTCTGCCTGCACAGGAGCGTGCAGCTGATCTGGTAAGCCGTCTTACACTTGAGCAGAAAATAGCTCTTATGCAGAACGGTTCACCCGCTATCCCCGAATTTGGAATCAAAGCCTATGACTGGTGGAACGAGGCCCTGCACGGAGTGGGGCGCGCCGGTCTGGCTACAGTATTTCCACAGGCCATAGGCATGGCTGCATCATATGATGATGCCCTGCTGCTGGATGTTTTCACCGCAGTAAGTGATGAGGCACGTGCCAAATCAGCCCAGTATAGTGAGAACGGCGGACTGCGCCGCTATCAGGGTCTTACATTCTGGACCCCTAACGTGAATATATTCCGTGATCCCCGTTGGGGCCGCGGTCAGGAGACATACGGTGAGGATCCGTTCCTTACCTCAAGGATGGGTGTATCAGTAGTGAACGGTCTGCAAGGCCCTGCTGATTCCAAGTATGACAAGCTGCATGCCTGCGCCAAGCATTTTGCCGTTCACAGCGGCCCGGAGTGGAACCGTCATGAGTTCAACGCCGAGAATATTGCCGCCCGCGACCTGCGTGAGACCTACCTGCCAGCATTCAAGGCATTGGTTCAGGAGGCTGGAGTAAAGGAGGTTATGTGCGCCTACAACCGCTATGAGGATGAGCCCTGCTGCGGCAGCAACCGTCTGCTTCAGCAGATACTGCGCAACGAGTGGGACTATCAGGGAATAGTGGTGTCAGACTGCTGGGCCATCAATGACTTCTTTACCCAGGGTCATCATAATACTGAGCCCGATGCCGTACACGCCACATCCAAGGCCGTACTTACAGGTACTGATCTGGAGTGCGGAAGCTCATACGCCAACCTGGCACAGGCTGTCAGGGACGGTCTTATCAAGGAGTCAGACATTGACGTTTCAATAACACGCCTCATGACCGCCCGCTTTGAGCTGGGTGAGATGGATGCCCCTGAACTTGTAGAGTGGAACAAGATTCCGTTCAGTGTGGTTGACAGCAAGGAGCACCGTGCACTGGCCCTAAAGATGGCCCAGGAGAGCATGGTTCTGCTCAAGAACAACGGTCTGCTGCCGCTCAGCAACACCAAGAAGGTGGTAGTGATGGGACCCAATGCCAATGACTCAGTCATGCAGTGGGGAAACTACAACGGAACCCCTTCACGAACCGTTACCCTGCTTGAGGCTGTCAAGGCCACCGGTGCCGATGTTCAGTATATGCGCGGATGTGACTACGCATCAAACTCACTGGCACTGATAAGCCTGTTCAGCCAGACCAGCGCCAGCGGCCAGCAGGGTTTTGACGCCCAGTACTGGAACAATTCCCGCGCTGAGGGTGAGCCCGATGTCCTGCGTCACAATGCCACTCCGCTGCGTTTCTCAACAGGCGGTGCAACAGTATTTGCTCCCAATGTAAACCTGGAGAACTTTGCAGCCCGCTATACATCCACCTTCCATGCTAATGAGGATGGCCAGGTGGCATTCTACCTGCAGAACCAGGGCCAGGCATCAATCAGCGTGAACGGACGCCGCGTGGCTTCCGGCCGCAACAGCACTGAGGCTCGCAAGGTCTATACCCTGGATGCCAAAGCCGGTCAGGACTATGAGATTGTAATAAACTACAGCTGTCGCAGCGGTCTTGCATCGCTCTCATTTGATCTGGGATATGAAGAGGAGGTAAGCGTTGAAAAGACAGTATCAGCATGTGCCGATGCCGACGTGATAATTTTTGCAGGCGGCATTTCACCTTCACTTGAAGGTGAGGAGATGCCTGTAAGCATTGACGGTTTCCGCGGCGGTGACCGCACCAAGATTGAGCTTCCTGCAGCTCAGACAGAGCTGGTCAAGGCCCTCAAGGCTGCCGGAAAGAAAGTAGTATTCGTAAACTTCAGCGGCTCAGCAATGGGTCTGACAGAGGTTGAGCCTGCATGTGACGCAATACTCCAGGCCTGGTATCCCGGTGAGGAGGGAGGCAATGCCATTGCATCTGTCCTGTATGGAACATACAATCCCGGAGGCCGTCTTCCCGTTACATTCTACCGCTCCACAGACCAGCTGCCTGATTTTGAAGACTACTCAATGAAGGGACGTACCTACCGATACATGACAGAGAAACCGCTCTATCCGTTCGGCTACGGTCTGAGCTACAGCACATTCAAGTACGGCAAGGCCAAACTCAGCAAAAAGGGCGATAAGGTTTATGTATCGGTAAAGGTCAAGAATACATCAAATAGAGACGGAGAAGAGGTTGTTCAGCTCTACGTACGCCGTCCGGGTGATACTGAAGGTCCGTCACACGCACTGCGCGCATTCAAACGCACCTCAATACCCGCAGGCAAGACCGTAACCGTCCAGTTTGAACTTACCCCCGAATCATTCGAGTGGTTTGACACCAACCACAACGTAATGGCTACCATGCCGGGACAGTATGAGATCCTGTACGGTCCCTCATCGGATATGAATGACTTGAAGAAACTTAAATATCAGATAAACTGATCTGAATATGAAAAAGGGACGGTTCTAAAACCGTCCCTTTTGTTATGCATTGTTTAATGGGTTGCTGTCTAAATACTTGCTGTACATATCGGCCAGCTCATCGGGTGTGACACCCAGTGTGCGGGCGGTCTCAAAGAACTCGGCAGCCTGGATTGACAGGAACGCTTCACGGCGGCGAGCCAGAATGGTGCTTATGGCATCATCGGCCACAAAATAACCCAAGCCGCGCCGCATATCCAATATTCCCCATGATTGCAGAGTATCGTACGAGCGCATCACCGTGTTGAGGTTTACCTCAATCATCACGGCATATTCCCTTACTGACGGGACTCTGCCGCCGGGAGCGTATGTCCCGGCCAGAATCTCATCAGATATGCGCTCAGCTATCTGCAGATATATGCTTTGTCTCTCCTTGAATATCATCGGCTTGTCTTATAACTTCTTACAAATTTTTGTTTCAATCATTTCTGCAACTTTTTACGGCAGATAATGTCAAGTCTGTCAACAGATACACTAATGAGATGCTTGACAGGAAGATCTTAAAAAAGCTCCCGACGTTATCATTAGTGGTGGTTTCCTGGAGGAAAAAGAATTGAAGGATCATTGCTATGCAATAAAGCAGCCAATATGTCTTGAGATGTGTTGCTTCAGATGACATGCTTGTGGAATAGATAGTAGAGGAGGAGATGATAGGGAAAAGGGTCATAAAGAAGAAAGAAGCCGTGTAATCCAGCCAATCAGGTGCACCTATAATGGCGGTACCGTATGAGAACAGGTCTTTAACTCCTACAGTATATGTGCCAATAGATCCGTGGTTAATGAAAAACCATAATATCTTATCAAACAAAAGGAAAATGACTATAAACAGGATAGTGTTCCATACAAGTACTCTAAGTGTCTGGAAAAGACGTTTCTCAAACGTTGATGCTGCAATCATATACCATATCATCTGTTTCTCCCGCTTGGCCGCATGCCGTACTGAGGCAAATGTCAATGTTACAATATAGCACAACTGATACAGCCCTATAAGGAATAATCTGAACTTTTCTTTATCTACGTCATCCAGCATGATTGCTGAAAATACGAATAATGAGTAAAAGGCCACAAAAAATCCCATTAAAATCCATTTTGAAACCTTTATTCTGTAAATACCTGTCCTGAACAGGCCGGAGAATCTTTTTATGTTGAAAATAGCGTTACTTTCCATAGTTTATTTGTTTTCAAACAGTTTGTTAATGGCTTTTCCATTCTCAAGAACGGCTTCAAACAGCAGTTCAAAATCAATCTCGCTGTCTTTGCCGCCGGTGTTGGGCAGTATCATGCGGTTACCGTATGCCGATGACATGGAGTAGAGTGCCTGCTGCCTGCACTCTTCATCATCGGATTCAATGAAAGAGAGTACGCTGCCTGTCTCCATTACGGAATGGTCAAATACAAGATGTCTTTTATCAAGAATCAGCATGTGGTCAAGCAGTGAGCTGATCTCATTGATGTGATGGGTTGATATGATGATTGTCTTGTCCGGTGACATATATGATGCAATCAGTTTTCTGAATACCTTTCTGGATGTTATGTCCAGACCGTTGGTGGGCTCATCCAATATTATATAAGATGTACCTGATGCAAAAGCGTAACTAAGGAATACAATCTTTTTTTCACCGAGTGACAGTTCATCAAGGAATACGTTGCGGTTCATCTGGAACATCTCCATATATTCCTTGTAACTCTCAATGCTGAAATCGGGATAAAAGCAGGATAGAGTCTCTGCAAAAGTGTCTGCAAGGATATGGATGTCAGGAAGATTATCTGTTACATAGAACATCCTGGAATGAATATTAGGATTGTTGATATTCATCTTTACGCCGTCCATGTAGATGGTTTTAAACTTTCTCTTGAAATCCAGCATGCCGGTTATGCAGTTCAGGAGAGTGGTCTTGCCGGCACCGTTGCGTCCTATCAGTCCATATACCTTTCCCGGTTCAATGGTAAGGCTGAGATTCTCAAGTACCGGCTTTACAGCTGTTGCCAAGTCCAGGCGGGTGGAATGAACCCCGGTACTTCTAAGGAAACCCAAGGATAAGTTCTTAATCTCAATCATTGTAAAATGCTGTTAGTTATAGGTTTACACTGTTGTTTTACCTTATGTTTAATGGTGTCATATTATTCTATGACACTGCAAATGTAAACCATAAAAATATTCGCTCCAAATTTTTTCTGAAAAATTTTTTGAAGAGATAAAAACACAATAGTTCCTATTGTGTAAAAGATTCTACGTGAGCAGAACTTTTTGGGGTATCGGTATCATAACTTTCCATTTGCAGTAGCAGAACTATCGGTTTGGGGAGCATCAGTGCAGGGCCGTTAAGCGGAATGCCCCAGAGGATCCCGTTAAGAACGGCGCTTCGTGTAACGACTGTTAGACACCTTTAGGTGGCTAAAAAGGAGGCGTTCGACGTTTAGGGTCCGGAGGGGTATGGAGTAGGCCCGGAACGTTGTCTCCTCAAACCGATAGTTCTGCGGTGCTTCAGATATTGATATCCCAAAAAGATCCTCTAAAAAAAAGAGCTAATCCTGAATCACATTGAAATGCCTCAGAGCATTAAGGATACCGTCATCATCAACGGAGGTAGTTATGTAGTCGGCATGCTGTTTGAGATTGTCAGTGGCATTGCCCATAGCGACGCCTATACCGGCCTGCAGAATCATTGAAAGGTCATTGCCGCCGTCCCCAAATGCAATGGTGCGGCTTGAATCAAACCCCTTATGGCGTGCAATAGCCAGTATGCCTTTACCCTTATCGGCATCATTTGAAGTGATATCAGTAAACTCCGGATGCCAGCGCCCCGATACGCAGTGCGGCATACGTGTCAGCATCTCCTGCTCATAAGCGGAGTCAAAGAATGCGGTCAGCTGCAGTACATCCTGCTGCAGGATTTCTTCAAGCGGTGAGGGGCTGTCAAACTCCTTCACGTTCAGAAACTGACGGAAAATGCGGTCCACACTGCCTGTGGGATCCAGCACCGCCACCTTATCACGGCCCACAACAATCAGGCCATAACCCTTGGCCTTTGAATCTTCAACACATGTAATCACATCCTCTTTCAGTATAGGCTGATAGCAAACCAGCTCATCGCCAATATAGCACAGCGCACCGTTAATGGTTATGTACCCGTCAATAAGATGCTCAATAGCCCCCAGGTTGGTAATTATCATGGGTGGCCGTCCGGTGGCAATAAATACCTGCGCCCCGTTTGCCTTTGCCTCAGTCAGGGCACGTA
The DNA here is from genome assembly GCA_002310015.1 of Bacteroidales bacterium UBA1182. Classification (GTDB taxonomy): domain Bacteria; phylum Bacteroidota; class Bacteroidia; order Bacteroidales; family Bacteroidaceae; genus Colenecus. The sequence goes on along the minus strand of DBYQ01000050.1, from coordinate 20,652 downwards.
TTGTTGAAGCGGGAATCTCATGAGTGTTGAAACTGACCAGAGTCCCGTCAATGTCAAAGAATAATGCTGCTGATTTCATCGGTAGAAACAGAGAGGGTGGTAATGCCTGTGGAGTAGGGTGCTATGTCATACTGGTTGAATATGAAATCAATGGTATCCTGGCGAATCTCAAAGTTCTCAGGTACAAACATCGGCTCATTGCTGAAATAGCCGTGCTCATCAAGCTCATCACGGCTACTGCATTCAGCATACTCCAGCAGCTTGCGCTCCAGGACGGGTATCAGAACCTTTTCATAGCCGGGCTTGAAATAGTTATCAAGAGTAACAACGCTGCCATCGGCCAACCTGTAGTTGCGGCATGTAATGAATGTACCTCCGTGCGCACCGCCCGTGTATTGGTACATATTTATAAAATGACCTATTATATCCTTGTTGTTGCCGTAATGCACTTCTGTGTTGATAACGTATTCATAATCCAGATAATGCGGCTCATACCCCTCCTCACGAGCAAATCTTATCTGCTCCTCATTATCCTCCTTGAAAACGGTAATCACGGAGTCAATGAATGAAATCATCGCGCCGCGGACATCGGTAGTTCGCTTGTCAAACAGGAACTCTGATATGTCCAGGTTGAAGGCATCGGCAAACAGCGTATCGGTCCCGTGAGCCCAGAGAACGTTCAGGTCAAAACTGCATGACGGATGCTCCTTACCTTGTGAGTATGGTATGTCATTTTTGAAAGTAACATACTGGAACGCGTATTTGTCACCCCTGTTGCTGCAGGCAATGACTGACAGCGCCAAGGCTGACACTATGATTGATTTGGACAGTTTCATTTTTTTGCGTTTGACGCGAAGTTACACATAATAAGCATATATTTGCATTAAATAAACAGACAATTAAGTATGAAACTTGCTATAATCTTGGGTAAAGTTGCGCTTATTTCCGCATCATTATTATTACTCATTTCCTGTGACCAGAATAAAGATGAGGAACCCTCCAATTATGAGGTTGAGGGCGTAACGTTCAATATCAACCGTGCAGATCTCATACCCGGCGATACCATAACGTTAAGAGCATTGCTGCAACCATACAACAAGCCTGTTGATGAAGCAGTCTCCTGGAGCGAGGACTTGAAGGGTCGCGTCAAGTGGCAGTCCAGTAACACTAAGGTGGCCGATGTTGATAAGGATGGTGTTGTCGTGGCCAAGGGTGTGGGCTCATGCAAGATAAGGTTCATCCTGGGAACCTATGCTGCTGAATGCAAGATTGGAGTTTATTCATTTGATAAACAGATACCTTACGGCTTATGGAACATAGAGGGTACAGAAGAGAAATATTTCTTCACCTTTGACAATACCGGTTACTTCTACACTTCCTCCGATACCAGTTTCTTTGATTGGACATTTGACGGAATGCGTCTTGATATCACCAATAAGGATTCAGAAACCGGAAAGCCGGATAAAAGGATGATAATAACATCAGTAAAGGCAAGCAACGTAAAATTCTATTATTCTGCTGATGCCGCCAGACAGGCCAAGACTCTTAAAAGAATCCCCAAGATATTCTCACAAGATGAGTTGATGTTTGCTATATCTGAGAAGACGGGCACAGGTGACACATCGGTTTCTGTTGTAGATATGGGACTGCCCAGCGGTAATATGTGGGCAGTCTGCAATCTTGGAGCTGCCGCTATTGATGAGGACGGCAATCGCTATGCGTGGGCAGAGACCACCACAAGACAGGATTACATTCTTGAAAACTACAAATGGTATGATGCAACTCCCACCAAGCACTGCATGACAAAATATGAAGATACTGATTTACTGCTCTTGGCAGAAGATGATCCCGTATCAGTTCAGCTGGGAGATGATTGGCGTACTCCTACAAAAGACGATGTCCAGGAGCTGTTTGAGAATTGCAATTTCATATATGCCAGTTACTCAGGCAGGGAAGGTTTTGTAATCATTCCCAAGAATGAGGATTACGCCGACAGAAGACTGTTTATGCCGTTCTCATTGTCATCAGAATATGCAAACAATGAGATTTCATTGAATCTTAAGAGCAAGAGCGGTTTCTACTGGACCGCAAGCCGTTATGAATTTGATTCATTTTGGGCTTACTCACTCTGTATCAGTATTGATGATAGCAACGTGAAGTTATATTATGGAGTAGGTACTGCCAAACGCTTCAATGCATTGTGCATCCGCCCCATCTATGTGGTGAAAAATTAAGGCTCAAGCCTTTGTTTTATCCTGAATATTGTATATCTTTGCACCGCTTTTCACGGAAAGCACTATAGATGGTGCCCGTAGTTCAGTTGGTTAGAGCGTCAGATTGTGGTTCTGAATGTCGTGGGTTCGAGTCCCACCGGGCACCCCAAAAAAACAACGCAGATTAAAACGTATTGGGGCGAGCGAGACCCCGAGCGAGAGCGGCCGGGTAGGCCGCCAAGTGAACGAAGTGAACGCGTTTGCGTTAGCAAACTAAAATAAGGAACCCGAGTCCCCCGGGTACCCCAAAAGAAAATAGAGGCCGAATGACCTCTATTTTCTTTTGGGGTGCCCGGTGGGACTCGAACCTGCCTGTCTTTGGCTTTAGAATACCCAGCCTATTTTAAATGATACGGTAGATAGGTTGGCTTTTGGTATGTCTGGGCCTGATTTGAAGAGAGTATTAAACTGGCTGCAGAATTCATCTTCAATATATAGATGGGCAAATCTGAAACCGAATACACCGTGGGCATACCATTGCAGGTTATTGGTCTTATAGTCCAGGTTATCTAATGATGAATCTAATGAATAACGCATGTTGGCACCTACACCAACGTATAATCCAAAGGCCTTGTATCCGTTGGTGTGATACATGAATGTGAGAGGTACATTGATAGTTGATTGGCGGTATGGGAAGGCAGAACCCAGAGGGTCTTTCTCATTAATAAAGAATGATCTGCTCAGCTCGTACGAAACGCCTGTCCTAAGGCCGAAGAACTCTTTGTTGAATTGTGCTGAAAGTCCTGCTGTCCATCCTATGTTGTTGCCTGATGAAATATGAGAATTAGGATAGGAGATGGCTGATGAGGTTTCACCCAAATTTACGGAGAGCTCAAACGGCTGAAAGAAACGGTAGTCTCCCTTTTGATTTGATGTTTGGGCGGCAACAAAGGAGCATGCCATCATTAAAGCAATTGAGAAGAATGATTTTTTCATATGAACTATTGTTTAGAAATTAGTGACAGTAATCTTTAGGGGCAAAAATACCTATGCTCCTATTAAAAGCCTTGACTACAGCGTTAAACAGTGCGTATCTTATTCAATTGTTCCTTTTTGCTGTTTTAATTCAGCCAAGTTTCTGGGATGATCCTTACTGATGGTGCACTGATCGTGAAAATGGAAGTTTCTCTTGGGCTTTCCCAAGATCTTGATGTCTTTACTGAGATTCCAAAGTGACATATTGAAAAAGGTTTATAAGGTTATTGTCATAAGCATATATGGCAAATATATAAAAACGTAATCACAAATCAAACATTTTTTTGTGTTACTTTGCGAATCAATGGAAAACGTAGTCTCCGCTATAAATAAGGTTGTATGGAACCCGGGGCTGGTGGTGTTGCTGCTGGTGGCCGGGCTCTATTTCTATGTGCGCACCAGGATGGTGCAGGTAAGACGATTCGGACTAATGTTCCACTCGCTGTTCGGTAAGAAACGCGGTGCTGAGGGCATATCGTCTTTTGAGGCTTTCTGCATAGCCCTTTCAGGCCGAGTAGGTACCGGCAATATTGTGGGTGTGGCTACGGCTATCGCATTTGGCGGTCCGGGAGCGGTGTTCTGGATGTGGGTGGTGGCGTTTCTGGGTGCATCAACGGCTTATGTGGAATCTACATTGGCACAGATGTACAAGTTCCGTCATGCCAGCGGATTCCGCGGCGGCCCGTTCTGCTTCATTGAGGAAGGACTGGGGCTGCGTTGGCTGGGCATAGTGTTTGCCGTAATAACTATTCTGAGTTGCGGATTCTGCCTTACAATGGTTCAGTCAAACGGTGTCTCCATGACCATGCAGAATGCTTTCCCGGTGCCTACATGGGTATCGGGTGTGGTTCTTGCTGCAGTGCTGGGTATTGTGGTAGTAGGGGGCGTGAAACGTATAGCCAAGGTGGCATCTATAGTAACGCCGTTTATGGCTTTCGGATATATTGTTCTGTCTATTGTAGTGGTGTCTTTCCATATCAAGGATGTGCCGGCTGTTCTGGGCAGTATCGTTACAGGCGCTTTCGGCCTTAATCCTGTGTGTGGAGGTATAATAGGCTCCACAATAGCCATGGGCGTAAAGAGAGGCATTTTCTCAAATGAGGCCGGGCAGGGTACCGGTGCCATTGTTTCGGCTGCGGCCGATGTACATTATCCTGCGCAACAGGGCCTGGCGCAATCATTCTCAGTCTATGTGGATACGCTGTTTGTCTGCACGGCAACAGCCCTGATGATCCTGACATCAGGAACCTATAATGTCATTGATTCCTCAACAGGAGGTTTGCTGCTTGCCAATGCTCCCGAACTGGGTAACAACTATGCCGGCTTTACCCAGAGTGCGGTAGATACTGTCTTCTCAGGATTTGGCAGCCAGTTTGTGTCTGTGGCGATGGTGTTCTTTGCTTTCAGTACCATCATGGCCTATTATTTCTACGCTGAGACGGGCATACTATATCTGTTCAAGGGCAAGAATACGCGCAGGGAGAAACTGGTGGTGCGCCTGTATCAGGCTTTGATGCTGAGCGCTGTGGTCATAGGTGCCATCCGTGAGGCCGATGTGGTCTGGCAGTTCGGTGACATCGGCGTGGGCCTCATGGCGTGGGGCACGGTGATTCCCATCCTGATTCTCTGCCCCAAGGCCATCAAAGCCTTAAAGGAGTTTGAGAAGAAGTAAAATTAAGTACAATTGGGTACAATTGGGGAGAGCCCCCAATTGCATATGCCCAACTTGAGATACCATTTTGGCATTTCATGTTTAACATCTTATTGGCATCAATAAAATGCTCTAATTAGTTCTGACTTGTGGTCGCAATTTGCGACCGCAAGTTTGTAATACGCTTACTATCAGCAAGTTTTTGATATCGCAATTTGCGATATCAAATTGTATCATTTCAGCCATTGCAATATAACCTCTGGCTGTGCTTGCATTTGTGTAATTGCACATAATCCTACACCCATATCCTTTACACTTGCTCCCAGAATATAAACTATATCATCTATGATAAGAAAACGGTCATGATTGCGTTGAGACAATTGTATGAAACAAATTACCCGATACTGCTCATTGTGCTTCTTTAAGTCTGTCAAGAAAGATTCATTGTATCGAGTGTAAATGGTGGCTTCAACGTTATCGTTCCGCTTATCCAGCAATGATAACACACGGTCATCAACAAAGTTGTCAATCAGTATGATTCTTTCTTTTGCGGATCTGATCAAATCTGATACATATGCCCAAGCATCCCAAACACAACCTGTTCCAAAAACCTGTTCCGGCAGTTGTTTGGGCGTCCTTTCCTCTATAGTAACGAGAATCTGGTTAACCTTATGGTCCGTTTCAGTCTGATGCTGTTCAATATTCAGTATTCGCTGCATCATTAGGGTGTTGTTATTTACAAGGTCCGGAATTGCTGTGAATGCGCGCATAATACGTTTGTTGACTTCAATAGCAGTTTTTGATCTTAACACACTACTCAGCATTGCAATACCATTGCGAGTGAAAGCATATGGTGGTTTGCGAAAACCTTTTTTTACAGAATTGGATGTCGCAAAATGCGATATCCAATCTGCATTTTGCTCATTTTCAGATAGATTTGATGTCGCATTTTGCGACATCAAACTATTGCTTTCTACAAGCACAGTACGTAAGTAATCTTGCTCTGCTTTTGTTAGTTGAAACATAAAGTCATCAGGAAAACGCTCTATATTACGCTTTACCTGCTCATTCAATCGACTGGTCTTTTCGCCGTAAAGCATAGCCAGGTCAAAATCCAGCATCACTTGCTGCCCCCGAATAACACGAATCAGGGCCTTGATGTCAATCTTGGCATCGTCAAATAAAGCTGAAGGAAGGTTGCCCGGATTCTCAACAACCTCACTTTTCTCAGAACTTTTCTTTTTAGTCATATCAAACAAGTTGTTAATTGGTTAAACAAATGGTATCTATAAATAACAAAAGGTATCCCCACCTGACACCTGTTGCCTAGCGGAATACCCCTTGGTATCAGATAGTACAAAGATAAGCAAAAAAGCACAATTGGGGTCAGACCTAGGGTGTTAAGTTAACTCTTTTTCTATATCTACAATACTAAATATCAATTGGTTGATATGAAATTTTTGTGTTAAATCGCTATATAGAAAAACAGTTAACTTAACACCCTAGGACAGACCCCAATTGTACCGAAAACCTTTTTTCACAGAATTGGATGTTGCAATTTGCGATATCCAATGTGCATCTTGCTCATTTCAGGAAAAAATGATATCGCAATTTGCAACATCAAAACTGTATCTTGTTGAATATTAGTCGCATCTGAGGTCGTGATTTGTGACTTCAGTCTATCTTTTTGTAAATGTAATTATCACCTTATCAGGATCATGGATGTCATATGCCTCCATTTTGCTATCTATTAAAGACTTGATGACAAGGTATGAATTAAGACGGTCCTTATATATGAGATATAAATTATTTAAATTAACACTCCATTCCATGGAGTGATACCAAACATCTTTACCGGATGTTCCTGTATGGTTGTCATTAAACACGTAGGTGCAACCATCAGTTGCATCCCATGTTCCAATTAAATAATCGTCTCTACTTTCCCAGTAGAAAGAAAACTGTTTAGTCTCGCCATAATAAATCAACAGCTGATTTATGCAATATGCTCTATAATAATATGTACGCTCAGACTCTATTGGATATAGCCCTACTGTATAAGGAACTTCAGAATAATTCGTTTTGACTTTTACTTGCCATGTGCTATCCTTGTCAAAACTCTTTTTTGTGGAATATTCTATACCGCACTCAAAATCAAGAGCGATAGGATTAAAACCGCTTATTTGACCTGATGCATAAGCTGAACAATAAACACCTTGTTCAACATTAATCGTAGTAACATTATGAATACGAGCGTTTTCCTTATTATCATTTTCACATGCTGTAATGGCCAGAGATAGAGTCATTATCAATAGAAATAAATTTTTCCTTTTCATTAGCGTAAACAATGATTGTTTATACAAACATACGAAAAAAAATTATAAGTTTATGAAATTAACTTTTCCGTGATGATTTTGAAAAGGATTGTATTATTATCATTAATTGCAGTGGCTTCAATGCTTTTGTTCTCAGCTTGTGAAAAAGACGATAACGAGGCTAAAGGACCTAAGATAGAAACGCTGTCTGCCGAAAAGTGGTCGTGGTTTGTTGTTTCTTTAAAGGGTAGTGTAAGTGGGCTTGAAGGTGTAGCGCTAGATTTTGAATGTGGCATTAAATATGCAACTGATGCTTTTTTTTCTGAAGATAAAACCATTCGCCAAAAAGTAGAAAAGAAATATTCTGAAGATCCTTTCACTATTACTATTTCTCGTGTGAATCCAGACCAAAAATATTATTACAGAGCATACTATATTAGCCAGTCAATGCTTTACTATGGTTCAGTATAAGACAGTCGTCAGGCTGTGTACGCTTTCTTGTTGATATTCAATGGCGTAGCGTCTGGGCGGGCTATGCTGTAGGCGACATCAAGGGCGTGTAGGTTTACGTGGCTCATGCCTATGTTGAGTATGACGGATACTGTGGCTCTCAGGAACTCGCGGTGCGGCGGGGAGATGTTACGTGAGGCCTTGCTCAGTTCAACAGATCTTATATTATCTGCATTCTCATCATTCGTGGCTCTGAACCTGATGTTAATTGGACTGTTCATACTGCGCATAGTGCTCTTAACCCGCCCCGGCACCGAGGGCCCCAACGACTATGGTGCAGATCCCATAATAGTAACAGAGTAGGATTTATAGACAGACCCAATTGTAATTGAGAATTGAGAGTTGAGACACTCATCTTTCAATTCTCAATTTTTTTACAGTCGTTCCCCGCAGTGCTTGCAGTAGTTGGCGTTGAGGTCTGTTTTCTGGTTGCAGCGGGGGCATCGGCCATCCTTGCCTTTCTTCTTGGTGGTATCAATCATGGTGGCTGATACGATACCCGTGGGAACGGCTATGATGGTGTAACCCAGGATCATAACTATTCCGGACAGGAACTTTCCGAATGCTGTTACCGGCGTAATGTCACCATAGCCCACGGTTGTAAGGGTTACAATGGCCCAGTAAATGCTGGTGGGGATATTGGTGAACCCGGAGTTGGGCGTACCGCTCTCAACAATGTACATTATTGTGCCCAGGATGCATACCAGCATTACAACGAACATGAAATATACCAGGATCTTGGTCAGACTCTTGCGTATGCTCTCAAGCAGCAGGTAGCCCTCATTCAGGAATGCAAACAGCTTGAGCACCCTGAATATGCGGAACAGGCGGAATGTTCGCATGATGGCCAGATACCTCAGTGGCGGGAAGAAGATGCTGAGCAACTGGGGCCATGTGGCTAACAGGTCAATTATGCCGAAGAAACTGAGTACATACTCGCGTTTTACGGGCGAGCAATAGACTCTGAGCACGTATTCAATGGCAAACAATATGCTCAGGACGTACTCAAGGACAATGATTGAAGTCTTAAGGATTCCGGCACCGGTCAGTTCCATGTGAATGAGTGTCTGGAATGAGTAATCATCAACCTTTAGGACACTCTCCAATGATGCAATGATTACACATAGTCCGATGGCAACCATGATGACTATGTCAACCGGTCTGGAAAGAGGATCTGTGCCTTCAAACAGAATCCTGTGGAGTCTCTCTTTGTCCTTAATTATCTCAATCAGTTTTTTCATCAATTCTCAATTATGTAACTACGTTCCATGATTTTTGTCGCGACTCGGCCAAACAAGCAAGCTTGATGGCTCTCACTGCTCCAAAAATTCTCAATTCTCAATTTATTTATACGGGTCTTTTGAGCCAGGCTTCCAGGTGCAGCCGCCAGCCAGAATTGGATAGACCACTGACGGGAAGCAGAGGCTCTGGTAAATTGTATATTCGTTGTTCTGATAGTTGTCAAGAATGTCAATGTAGGCACGCTCACGTGGGGTTGTGTTACGGGCAATTGCGGGGTAGCTGGGATAGTTACGCACGTAGTTGCCGGCGCCGAATACCAGTATGCCGGGGCGCGGACCCCATCCCTTCTCAATTGTGTATGCGCTCTCGCGGTCATGCGGCCAGTGTACCCGGTTGAATCCCAGAGTGGTCATGTAGCACTTGCCGAGCGGGTTCAAGCCCAGTGCGTAGTCCATCATCTGGCTCACCACATCAATGTACTCCTGGCGGCCGGTGAGTTTCCACATTAGCACAATGGGGAATGTGTATTGTCCCTGTGCCACGTTGCTGCCCCACCAGTTTACGTTCATGGGAGTGCCGTTGGGGTAGGCGTTCTCAGTGAATGCAGCCATCTGCTTATCGACAGTGGCCTGCAGTGCATCCTTGAACACCTGCACGGTGGCGGCATCGGTCTTGGATGCAGGAGCCAGGATATAACTGAAGAAATATGAGGTGAGCCAACCGCGCTCTGCAAAGATCTCTGAACCCTGATTGTAGGTGGTGAGAATCTGCTCTGCATCATGCGCGTGCTCCTTGATGTAGTTGTGGCACCCGGCATTGCCTGTCATGAGGTATTTCTCCACGTTGTAGTACATCTGGAAAGTGGCGGGCATCTGGCGGTTACGCTCGGCATAGACGCGGGTCGATGCGCTGTATGCCAGTTCTGCACGCTCTGCATACTCCTTGCTCTTTGCTGCGTCATACGGTTTGATTATGCGGGCAAAGTGGTAGAACAGTCCCGATGCCCAGGCCGATGTACGCGGGTCAAGCACCTCGGAGCCGAAGAGGTGGTCCTCAAAGTCATATGTGGTGAACGGTGAGTAACCGTTGGTCTCGGTTCCCCATGGAATCTGTCCGTCAGCCTCTTGGAAGAACTTCCAGAACATGGTGCCCCATTCAGCCTCGTCCAGTATATCGGGTATGCCGTTACCCTTGCCCAGGATGTTGAACTGCTCATCAAACTTGTCAGGGATGTTGAACTGGTCATCAGTAAACAGCTCGGGGAATGCCTCAAAAGTGGTGAGCAGAGTGCTGGGCACATCCATGTGATAGGTGCGGCGGTCGGCATCGCCTGCATCGTGGTAACCGCCCCAAGCCTGGATGGTGGGCTCGTCGCCCTTTACAACCAGACTGGCCTCATTGATGCGGTAGTAGGTCTGGTAGATGGTCTCGTGGCAGCGCTTGGTGCGGTAACTGAAATCAGAGTAGGGTTCTATGATCTGGATTCCGCAGCGCTGGTTGAACAGCGAACGGAAACTCACGTAAGAGAGTTTCTGTGAGAACTGTCCGCCTACACCAAAGGGATATGATGAGCCGTAACCATCAACCACAATCTTGTATGGGCCGCCCTCAGGGACCTTTGACAGGTCGATGCGATAAACATAGTCACCCGATGAACGGTCATCGCCAATCTCCACAAGCTGGCCTGAGCAAACCTTCTTGCCAATCTTGTTTTTCTTGAACTGATATACCGTATATGAGGGCAGACCGCCTTCAATCTTCTTAACGCCGCCGTCACCCAGATAAATTGCAAAGTTTGCAAAACGCTTGGTAGACAGAGCGCTGTATGCCACCTGGTTAGTCTTTATGGCCTCACAGAATACCTCTTTGTCAGAGAACTTAAAATTGTATTTACCGTAAGGAGTATCAATGCTGTATTTCTGCCCGTTCTTGAGCGTGGGCACAGTCAGATATATGAAATGGTCGCACTTATCGGCAGCCGCAGCAACACGGTTCACTTGCAGAACCTGTGTACCGTTCACTTTCCACTGTGCAGGATCAGAAATGTCAACCTCATTGACGTCAAGCGTATCGCTGATGAAATAGAGTTCAATCACATCATTTGAAGCAGTACGTATCTCCTGGAATGTAAGTTTAGCGCTTGCTGACAGCGACAGCAGCAAAGCAAAAGCAAAGGATAGTAAAGGTTTCATAATAATTGGCTCTTTTCGCAAAGGTAAGTATATAATTGAGAATTGAGAATTGAAAAATGTGAATTCTATTTGACATTGCTTTGTGAAAGTATTCCATTTGTCCCATAAAAAAACACTCGCTTTGGCGACAAGAAGATAGGCTTGTTTTATTTGTCCCATTTTTGTCCCAACATATTAAATCATATAATGAATGTGAAAAAATACATTTGTCTTCACATTTATAAAAAGGACATATTTAAAGATGATGAAAGGTGATTTCTCAGTAAAAGTGTTTAAGTCTTTCTTATCCATATTGTCATGTTTAGCGATTCTTTCTTGTTCGTTAAAAAACGATGCATTAGAGTATGCTTATAAAGTGGCTGGCCCAAATAGATGCGAATTGGAGGCTGTGATTGATCATTATAAAAATGATCCTCTAAAACTAAAAGCTGCACGTTTTCTCATAGAGAATATGCCTGGACATTATTCTTATAAAAATATAAAAGCTATAAATGATTATTATGATATTGCTTTAAATTTGACAAGATCGGGTCTTACTCCTAAGGCTCAAAGAGATTCTCTTCTTTACTTGTCCGACAATCTTTTTTGGGGATTAGACCAAGATTTAATTCCGGATGCGAGAATTATTACCTCAGATTTCTTGATAGAAAATATTGACAAATCGTTTGATGTTTGGATGAATGAAAGATGGGCAAAACATGTTTCTTTTGATGAATTTTGCGAATGGATTCTTCCATACAAATGTGTAGAATTACAAAGTTTTGATTCTTGGCGCGATACAATGAGACAAACATTTTGGTGGAATATTGCTCATATGGATTATGACGATGAAAGCTATGAATCTCCATTTCGTGCGGTCAATACTATTCGTAGTGAGATATCATGGAGAATTAAGCCAGTGGGAATGTATAATCGTTCGGGATATCCTATGCGAAGTGCATCTACTCTATCTCATATGTCTTTCGGCTCTTGCTCAGATTATGTGAATCTTGGTGTTCTAACATTTCGGAGTTATGGAATTCCTGTTGTTATTGAGGAAACTCCTTCCTGGGGACGATATCGTGCCGGGCATACATGGTATACTTTATTAAATGATAATGGCGAAGAAATGCGATCTGAATGGGATATATCATCTGTTCCTGGTGGTCCCTTTTTTCCCAATCAGCGTATTCCAAAGGTCTATAGGAAACAGTATGCTATAAATAAGGAACGTATACCTTATCATAATAAATCAATTTACAAATATCCATTCGATATTTTTTCTATTGATGTTACTGACCGTTATTATAAAACAACAGATGTTACTATACATATATGGGAATCAGTTAAGTTAGTGGAAGATTTTGCTTACATAGCCACATTTAATGGACAGTCAAGTGAATGGACTCTTATCGATTATGGTGAAATAAACAAAGGGAAGGTTACTTTTAAAAAAATGGGACGTAATATTTTGTATGTGGCTTTAGGTTTTAATGGAAAAGAGTTGATGCCTATAAATTGGCCTTTCATTATTCATAAAGATGGTAAAATAGAGTTCATAAAAAATGATTATAAGAAGAGAGAATCATTAGATATAAAACGAAAGTACTATTCGTCAGAGAATGTTGTTGCAATGCGAAAACGAATTTTAGGAGGGAAAATTCAAGCTTCAAACTATGCAGATTTTAAGAATGCAAAAACTGTGCTTTGTGTGGATTCTCTAAATATTCCTGATAAGGTTATAATAAATAACAGAGAGGAATTTAAGTATTGGCGTTATCTTTCTCCTGATGGATCATATGGAAGTATAGCAGAATTGTCATTTTTTACATCTGACACAATTTTACTTACTGGAACTCCTATTTTCTCAGAAGGTGCGAATGAGAATATTGCGTTGAAAGCCTTTGACAATGACTGGCTCAGTAACTTTGAAACAGGGCAATCCAATGGAAATTGGGTGGGAATGGAGTTTGCAGAAAAGCAGACTGTCGGAATGGTTAGAATTGTACCAAGGAGTGATGACAATGATATTCATCCTGGTGATAATTATGAACTAAGATATTGGGATGGCTTCTATTGGACTGTAATAGGAAAAGGAATAGCAAGTGATAACTCATTACATTTCGATAATGTACCTGTTGGCGCTTTACTCTGGGTACATGATCTTACGCGCGGTATGGATGAGAGAATATTTAGATTTAAAAATGAAAAAATAGAGTGGTGGTAATTAAATAACAAAAATATTTATAATTATGAAAAGTTATCATTTTTTTATTGCTGTTATAGCGATGCAACTAGTGTCTTGTTCTAAAGACAGTGATTTTTTTCCGTCATACGCTGACGATTTTAATTGGGAATCATCATTGGAAGAAATAATGTCTGACAACAAAGACATTTTCGAATTCAATGATATTGAGATAACTGATGTTAAACTTATGAAGGACCTAAAATTGGATAGTGCAATTTTTTTTGATAGTAAGTATGGCTTTTTTCCTGTTTACTCAAAAGAGGATTCTGTATTAGAAGTGATTAGGTATGAAGAAATTGATAGACGAAATGAAGAATACGGTTATAATGAAGAAACTGTAAATAAAAGGATTCAAAAACTAATAGAGCATGCTAATGATTATGATGTAATTCAACTTTCGTGGCGTTATGGTACTGACACTTTTAAATCTTTGGCATTGTTTAATAAACGAACTGGTGAGTTAGAATATGATAATATGTTGTTTAATATGGCAACAATTGCAAAATATGATGCAGAAAAGTTCATTTTAATTATGCGTAGTTCTGAGACTCCTCCGTCAGATTTTAGTGGCTCAAAAACAGTACGTTATTATGAGAATGGTAATGTGGTAGCATCTGCATCGTTAAATTGGAATGTTTGGGGCAGCTGGGTAGGAAATACGGTTCTATCTTACGAGGATGAAGATTATTTTTATTATACAACATTTTATACATATTCCTATAATAGTGGTCAAATAAATACATCTAGTACAAATGAAAACAATAATTATGGTATTTTTATAGATTATAGAAATAATAGCGTTACTTATCAACCTCGCTATGAAATAGAATATGCATTATGGGCCGGCCCTAAAAATGGTTTTGATGATACAAATTTTACATTGCATTATATGGGTAATACGGCAATGCAGAATAGAGTGTATAGCGGTGAAGGTATATATGAATTGGTGCAAGATTCTCCAACTAGAAATCCTGTACAATTTAAGATTGAAAAAACTGAATAATCAATGAAGTAGGCGTAGGGAAATCTTTTATTACATTCGTGTGAATTACGAAATAAATTAAACTCATATGATATTGCAAATAGGGAATATACACATATTAAGATAATGATTTTTTTTCATAATAATTTACAAATCAGAAAAGGATGGCAATTGCTATTCTGTTTCTTGATTTGCTTAAATGGAAGCTTTTCTATCATTAGAAATGTTCTGGAATGGCAAGTGATGGGCAAGTGGATAGGATTGTTTATCATGATTAATATTGTATTTATAGTAGTCTTAATTGGGTCAATGATTAAGTCTGAATATACAATTGAATTAGATAAAAAGGCCTATTCTATTAGTATGTGTTTAATGAATATAGCAGTAGCTTCGTATTGTTTAATGCAGGCGTTAGGTTTATTGAATAATTATTCATCATTCTGCTCCATTGCAGATTTTGATAATCCTGCAGGTGTAGCTTCATTGTTGTGTGTCACTTTTCCTTTTGTATTTATATTTCCAAATAAAAACGCAACAAGTAGGAACGTTGCCAAGATAATGCTTTTAATTGATGTTATCGTCTTCTTCTTTATTCAATCAAGGATGGGTTTGTTGACAATATCTGTACAAACAATTATTTGGATGTATATGGAAAGAGATTATTTTAGAGGCAAAAAAATATGGAGTGTACTTCTGTTTATAGCAATAATAGGCTTTAGTTTGCTGTTTATTCGAAAAATGTCATCTACTAACGGACGGTTTCTAATTTTAAGAATATGTTGGAAAATGATAGAAGATGATATTTGGTTGGGACATGGAATACATGGTTTTGCACGAGAATATATGTTGTATCAAGCTGATTTTTTGAAGCAGATTGATGCGCAAGAACTATATATGTTGACAGATAATATAACTCATCCTTTGTCTGAATATGTATTGGTGGCAATAAATTTTGGAATAATAGGGCTTGTGTCTATGTTGATAATATCATTTGGGGCTTTTAGGTTGGCATTAAAAGGTAATAATAGATTGTTTGTGATTATCCTCTTTTCTGGGATGGCATTATTAAGTATGTTTTCATACCCTTTTCGTTATCCTATGACTTTCTTAGCCTTGGGATGTTGTTTTTTAAGTAGTGGCATTGATGTTTGGAATAAAACGTCTTTAGTATTTAAAAAAATGTTTTCAGGGATAATGACTTTTGTTATAATTATGTTTATGACATTTTTTTTGTCTTGGTATAGAGCTAATGTCATTTTTAGTGATGCGATAAATATGCTTTACGCGGATAAGAGTTGTGCGTCATTTATAAGAAAGAATGTATTGTCAAAAACAGATAAGATGTTGATTTATAATCCACATTATTTATATAGTAGAGCTGTAATATATTTTTATGCGAAGGATTATGATGCTGCAATAAATGATGCGCTGAATAGTTCTAAACAAATTTCGAATTATAATACAGAACTTCTTTTGGGAAGTGTTTTTAAAGAGTCGGGGCAAAATGATTTGGCAGAAATGCATTATAGGGAAGCATCATATATGTGTCCATCTAGAATAACTCCATTATATTGTTTGTTTAGACTTTATGAAGAACTAAAGGATGAAATGAAAATGGAAGAGGTCGGACGTGAGTTGCTATCCAAACCGGTTAAGATATCATCTCCAGAAACTCGTGCTATGCGATTAGATGTTAAGAGGCGGGTTATATGGTGATATAAATATTTTGATTCTTTCAAATCAAATTATTTACTTTCGTATCATCTTTAAAATATTCATGATGAATTTAAGAATAAATATAGCATTTCTTATTGTAATGATTGTCTCTGTTGTTTCTTCATGCAGTAGTGATAACAGAAGTTTGTTGGAAGTAGAGATATTGCTGGAATCTAATGCTGAAAAGGCTGATTCGATTTTGCAATTCATGAATAGTCCTTTATCTAATCGAGAGCGTGCTTGGTATGCGGTTCTGAAAACACAAACTGATTATCAATTGAATAAGCCAATTAAGAATGATAGCCTGATACTCACAGCTACAAATTATTATGGTTCACACCGTAAAAGTTATCGTTCTGCGATGGCTTGGTATTCTCAGGGATGTGTTTATTCAAAGATGAGAAACGATATGGCTGCGATATATGCCTATCTTAAGGCTAAGGATCTGTTTCCAGATACTCTAGTGCGCTATTATGCATTAACTGAAAAAAACTTAGGCAATCATTATTTGAACAAAAAAATGTATGAACAGGCAATATTTGAATTTAATAACTGTAAAATTAATGCAAACAGGTTGTTTGACACAATAACATCATATTATGCTACCGCTAAGCTATGGTCGTGTGCATTTGAAAAAGGTGTTGATTATTCCTCTGATAGCCTTTTCTCCCTATTAAATGATGATTTTATGGATGACACTTTGGTGAATGTTCCATTGTATGTAAAAGACAAGTCAGAGCTTTCAGGCATTGATGGTGATACATTATATGAAACTGTAGTATTTAGAAGATTTTCATGGAATAATAATTTGTCCAATGATAGTGTTTCTTTAAATCAATATAACGCCTTAAAGGCCGCCCTGTTTTATTATAAGGAAGATTATGATTCTGCTTTTTTTTATTACAAAAAAGCAATAAATAATATGAATATATTGTCTTTGTTAAATTCTTATGCTAGAAAATTAACAGAAATATCAATTAGAATAGGTAACACCGAAGAGGCATTACATTGGTACAATTATTATGTTGAATTATGTGACTCAATTAATAGTGTTGAGAAATCAGACTCAAGAGAAATACTGGATTTGCAATATCTCCATCGTGAAGAGTTAAGGGAGGAAATGATGCAGAATAGATACAAACGCTTTCTTATAATAGGTTTTTCTTCTATAGTATTAATTACACTTTTGATATTGCTTGTTTATGCACTTTTCAAGAACAGGGAGAAAAAAAGAATTATCAGAAAACAGGAAGAACTTCTTTCACTGGAAAAAGAGATACGTACAAGTAGTATAGCTATTCTTGAATCGCAAGTCAGGAATCAGTCTCATAATAATCCTGAAGCAAGAACTGCATTGCTGAACCTTTATTCACACAGATTGAACTTAAACAAGGAGTACTTTCAGAAAACAATTGAGTATAAAAAGTTGATATCTGCATCGGCAGGCTTAGATATGACAATGCAAGATAAAGAAAAGGTGTTAGTGGCTCTTAACCAGTCTTTCAATGATTCACTCGTCGATATTCAGATAGAATACCCTGGCATAGATACGGAAGAGTCACTGACTTTGATTCTTTCATCACTGCATTTTAAGAATGAATTTATTTCATGGCTTTTTGGAAATGTTACACCTGAAGCTATACGCAAAAGAAAGTACCGCCTAAGTAAGGCTAATCCTGATTTCTTTTCACAATTTATCAATTAAATAAATATGCTTATGAAATGGTTCAGATTAATGTTTCTATCTGTTGCAGTCTGCTTCATGGGTATAGTGTGGGCTGGCAATGATGCACTGATGCGTTTCGCAGGAAACATACATCAGTTCAATGAATTGTTCCCTCAGGAAAAAGTGTATTTGCAGTTTGACAATACTGCTTATTTTCAGGGTGATGATATTTGGTTCAAGGCTTTTGTGGTTAAATCTTCAGGATTCAGCAAGACTGAATCGGCAGTTCTTTATGTTGACCTTTTGTCGCCCGACGGGATATTGTTGCAGCAGCAGAAACTCAAGATTGTGGGTGGTCAGGCTGATGGGCGCATCCAATTGCTGTATTACTCTACAGAGCAGGCGCGTGAGCTGAGAGGCATGCGGCCGTACCCAAGCGGCTATTATGAAGTAAGGGCATATACGCAGTATATGCTGAATTTTGACCGGAATATCATTTTCTCAAGGGTTCTGCCTGTATATAGGACTCCCGCTACAGAAGGTGATTATAGCAATCCGGTTATTGCAATGGATTCAAGTGTTTACAGCAAAAACCGCCCGGAACAGGAGAAACTGCGTAGAGTTAATGTGACATTTTACCCGGAGGGCGGCCATATGGTACATGGCCTGCCTTGCCGAGTGGCTTTTAAGGCTACTGACGGAAACGGGACAGGCATAAAGGGAAAGTTAGTCGTCAAGCCGCAGAGTGGCAGCAAGATAGTTGCTGAAAGTGGTCATGAAGGCATGGGGTCATTTACCGTTATCCCGGACAAGAGAGGTTTGGATGCCGTGTTTGAGTATGAGGGCAAACGTTATTCTTTTACTCTCCCTTCAGCCCAAAGTACCGGTTATTCCATGATGGCTGATATGGCCGCCCGTAAGAACAGCCTTAAGCTTGCTGTCAACCGTTCACAATCACGCAAGGAGGAGACCATAGGTGTTACTGTTACATGCCGCGGTGAGTTGGTGATGTTTGAGGAGCTGAATATGAAAGGACTGGAGAACCAATTCTCTTTTAATACTGAGATGTGGCCGGCTGGAGTGTGCAGGATAGTGCTGTTTACTGATAAGGGTGAGGTGCTTGCTGCCCGCAGTGTCTATAACGGCAACCTCAAGTATGTGCCTCCTGTAATTGATGTTAAGACTGACAAACAGAGGTATGATGCTTTTGGTAAGATGCACCTCTCATTCCAGCTGAAAGGTAAGGACGGCAAGCCGCTGCGTGACCGTTTCTGTGTATCGGTTCGAGATGCCGGTGATTACGGAACCCGGTATGCAGACAATCTGCTTACAGATTTCCTGCTCACATCTGACCTTAAAGGATTCATACATGATCCGTCATATTATTTTGAGTCATCTGACAAGCAGCATCTTCGTAATCTGGACCTGCTCTGTATGATACAGGGATGGGAACGTTATGACTGGGAGTATATGACAGACAACAAAGTTTTTAAGGAGACCCGGCGTATGGAGAGCAGCCTTACCCTGAACGGTGAGATAATGACCAACCGTATCCTAAAGGATCGTGCTATGGATGATGTCAAGGTGCTTGTGGCAATATCACCACGTGAAACTGATGGTGTGGAATTTGGTCAGGCTGATACTGACAAGGACGGATACTTTGGGTTTGACATACAGGATTTCTATGGTAAGGCAGATTTGACTATGCGTCTTACTATGGCAGATGATGGACGGGATGAGCCTAAGGCAAAGATTCGTCTGGAACGTGCCAGGACTCCAGCAGCAAGAGCTTATAGCAGACAGGAGTTGCTACCTGGATGGACAGTAAAAAAGGGCAAAGAAGCTATTGTTGCAGATACTCAAAAATATCCTGCCATAATTAAAGAGTCAGAGAGTCTTGTGCTTCCTACAGCGGATATCTGTGGCGAAAGGCAGTATGTGGATTATTTTACATTTAAGGCATACGATGTTGAGAAGGATGTTGATATGGAAATGGATTTGGGAAAATACTCAACTGATGTTACCGGTTATCTACTGGAGAAAGGTTATTCTGTATGGCAACCTGTTGACCGTAGTGCATTTTGGGTACAGGTAAGAAATGATGAAAATGGAAGCAGGTATATAAACCAATTGGATTATGATTATGATACTCGTTACAACGGTTTATATGGTCCTAGTGCTGACAACTACAGTTATTCCTATAATTACCCTATACCTGTAAACGATTACGGTGACTATCAATACACAAGCCCTCAGATACCGGATAACAATTATTTTCAGATTAACGGGCATCCGGTTATATGTTATGTACATGACAGCAAACGATTCTATACGACAGGAAAATATTCACAGCCCTGGAATATAGATACGCAGGATATTGAGAGCCTTCTGATCTTTGATGACCTTCACAGCATATCTGAAGTGGGAGATTATGCACCTGATTATATGAGTTATTTAAAGCACAATAGTGCTGTCCCCACTTTGATAGCAAATACGACCGGCATATTCAGTGACCGTCTTGTCCTAATGGATATAAAGCTTAAGGACAATCATCAAATGACACATAATTATGACAAGTATAATTTGGGAAAACGCGTAACTACACTTCAAGGATTCAGTGTCAGCCATGAGTTCTATTCTCCTGAATATCCAGATGGTGCTATTGTTGGTGATGTGGATTACCGCCGCACACTCTATTGGAATCCCAATGTCGTGACCGATGAGAACGGTCATGCCGAGATAGAATTCTACAACAACTCATACAGCACCAAGTTCAACGTAAGCGGCGCAGGAATTACTGCCTCTGGAATGCCTTACGTTCTTGACAAAGACTTCTGAAACAATCAGACACAATAGGGACGATTCCCTGTGCGAAAATGATTCCTAGGTGCACAGAACTTTTTGGG
>DBYQ01000028.1:20050-20175 GCA_002310015.1 Bacteroidales bacterium UBA1182 | reverse complement strand
TTGTCGTTCAGAACCTTGCTGATAGGGGCCAAGCAGTTGGTGGTGCAAGATGCGTTGGAGATGATGGTCTGACCAGCGTAAGTCTTGTCATTAACACCATAAACGAACATAGGAGTAGCATCCTT
>DBYQ01000028.1:19835-19972 GCA_002310015.1 Bacteroidales bacterium UBA1182 | reverse complement strand
CCGGTTGACTCAACAACAACGTCAACACCCAGAGCACCCCAAGTGATGTTTACGGGATCCTTCTCAGCGAAGACCTGAATCTTGTTGCCGTCAACGATCATGTAGTTACCCTCAACCTTGATGTCGTGGTTGAACTG
>DBYQ01000028.1:10835-19692 GCA_002310015.1 Bacteroidales bacterium UBA1182 | reverse complement strand
TGTTTGATTTAGGTTGTTTATTATATAGAAATTCTCTTTCTCTCTAAAAACGGCGCAAAATTAAGAAATTCTTTTTACTTTCGCGCACAATTACGAAAGTATTAAGGTTAAAACAATTTAAGAATAATAAGGTAACAGAATATGGGCTTTTTCAAGAACATTTTCGGAAAGAAAAAAGACGAGGTTGAAAACGTCGGTGGAATGGAGGACTTTATGACTCTCATCCGCGTTTACCTGCAGGCTGAGATAGCAGGGAACCTTGGAATAACAAACATCAACATGCTCCCTGACCTGGCCACATTCAAGCGCGGTCTAAAGATCCAGACCCAAGGCAATAAATTAGGTGTGGCAGAGAAGGCACGCTGCAAGAAGATGATGAATCAAATGTACGGCATATCAGACGGTTTCTTCAAGGAGATTGACACATGCATCCGCAAGAACTGCCGCAACGTGAATATGCTGCAGCCGTTCATGTTCCAGTTCCAGGGATTCAGTTCAGACCTGATGATGCAGGTAGGCACCATCCTCAAGTGGAAATTCCGCGTTCCCTCATTCATGCGCAGCGCCCTGCGTACCATGACAGAGGATGCAGTCCACAAGATCATGACCAACAACTCATGGAAGGATGAGGCCAGCTACAAGACGGTGTTCAGCATACGTCAGTATCAGCAACACCTAGGATTCAGTGAGAGCTGGATGAGCGAGTACGCATTCAACACACTCATACTTGCCAAGAAGGAGCCTCGCAAGAAAGAGGATCTTGAGGCAGCCAGAGAAATGCTCAAAAACCGATAAAAATAGGAGCTGTTGTTGACATATTTCCTATTTTTGAGTATATTTGTGCTTCAAAATACTGGTATTATATTCAGAATATGACTGAAGACGATTCCAAACTGATTGAACAGTTCGAAGGGAAAATCCGCAAACTGGTGGATCTCTACGATACGGTCAAGTGCAGCAATTCCGAGCTCCGCAGCCAGTTAGAGGCTAAGGATGAGGAAATCAGGCAGTTGAAAGAGGAACTGGCAAACCAGCAGGAATCATACCAGAATTTGAAACGGTCTAAGGTTCTTGAAGTTTCGGGTCATGACATAGATGACACCAAACGCAGGGTATCAGGACTGGTGCGCGAGATAGACCATTGCATTAAACTATTGAATGTTTGACAGATATGGCAGAAGCAATGGATGATTTGTTTGAAATCAAACTGATGGTAGGCGGAACATACTACCCTCTGACCATCCCCAGAAAGGATGAGAGGCTGTATCGTGAAGCTGCCAGACGTATCAACGATAAACTCAACCGTTACCGCGAACATTTTCCGCAGTTGAGTGAAGAGAAATACTACGTGATGGCCTCCGTGCATATTGCAATGGTGAACATCATGCTGGAGGATTTCAATGATACGGCTCCATATAAGGATAAGATCCGCCAGATGGACAAGGAACTTGACTCCATCCTGGGCATAGGAACAGAATCCGGAGCAGAGTGAATCCCTTACAAATCAAGCATTTTCAGCGCACTTTCCTGTCAGAAGGGTGGTCTCCCAACCCTTCCGTAGCAGGTTAGTGCGTATTATATATACAACATAACGGGAGATAGACTATGTTATACTTTATTTCAGGATTTGTTGGACTCCTGGTTGGCGCAGTGATTGCGTACATCCTATCCAACAGCAGATTAAATAAGAAAGTCCAGAATCGTCTGGAAGAGGCAGAAAACCAAGCAGAAGCCATCAAGCGTGACAAACTGCTTGAAGTTAAGGAGAAATTCCTAAATAAAAAGGCAGAACTCGAGAAAGAGGTCCAGATCCGCGACCAGAAACTCCAGCAGAACGAGAACCGTCTGCGCCAGAAGGAGATGCAGCTCAACCAGCGTCACAATGACCTGCAGCGCAAACATCAGGAGGCTGATGCCGTAAGAGAGAACCTTGAAGCCCAGATCTCAGTGATTGAGGGCAAGAAGGAGGAACTTGAGAAACTCCAGATGCAGGAGCGTGAGAAACTTGAGGTGATAAGCGGCCTGTCAGCTGAGGAGGCCAAGAACCGCCTGGTAGAATCACTCAAGGAGGAGGCCAAAACCGAGGCCGCATCTTACATCAACGAGATAATGGATGATGCCAAGATGACCGCCAGCAAGGAGGCCAAGAAGATTGTCATCCAGACCATACAGCGCATAGGTACTGAGACCGCAATTGAAAACTCTGTTACTGTATTCCACATTGAGAACGATGAGATGAAGGGCCGTATCATAGGCCGTGAGGGACGTAACATCCGCGCCATTGAGGCTGCCTGCGGCGTTGAAATCGTAGTTGACGATACTCCAGAGGCTATCGTTATCTCTGCATTTGACCCCGTTCGCCGTGAGATTGCCCGTCTGGCACTCCACCAGTTGGTTGCCGATGGCCGTATCCACCCCGCCCGCATTGAGGAGGTTGTAGCCAAGGTACAGAAACAGGTTGAGGATGAGATCATCGAAACCGGTAAGCGTACCACCATTGACCTGGGCATACACGGTCTGCATCCGGAGCTTATCCGCCTGATAGGTAAGATGAAATACCGTTCTTCATACGGCCAGAACCTGCTGCAGCACGCACGTGAGACCGCAAACCTCTGCGCCGTCATGGCCGCAGAACTTGGCTTGAACCCCAAGAAAGCAAAGCGTGCCGGTCTGTTGCATGATATAGGTAAGGTGCCCGATGAAGAGACAGAGATGGCACACGCCGAGTACGGTATGCATCTGGCAGAAAAGTACAAGGAGAAACCTGATATCTGCAACGCCATCGGTGCTCACCATGAGGAGTGTGAGATGACCAGCCTCATTGCACCTATCGTCCAGATTTGCGATGCCATTTCAGGTGCCCGTCCCGGTGCCCGCCGTGAGATTGTCGAGGCATACATCAAGCGTCTGAATGACCTTGAAAAGATTGCCCTCTCCTATCCTGGCGTAACCAAGACCTACGCAATCCAGGCCGGCCGTGAACTCCGCGTCATAGTTGGTGCTGACAAGATTGATGACAAGCAGACCGAGCAACTATCAGCTGAGATAGCTCAGAAAATCCAGAATGAGATGACCTATCCCGGTCAGGTCAAGATCACGGTTATCCGCGAGACACGCGCCGTCAACTACGCAAGATAAGAACTCTTCTATGAACAGCAGGAGTTTACATAAGCTGCTGCTAATAGGCATAGCAGCGTTTCCATTAACCGACATTAAAGCCGACTCAACACCAGAGCCGGCTTTGGTCATTAATGAGATTATGCCGGCTAACATTGACATGTTCATGGATCCGTCATATAACTACGGCAGTTGGATTGAATTGTTTAACGGTACGGATCAGGACATAAATCTGGCCGGATATTATCTGAGTGACAACGCATCCAATCCCACCCTATGCCCGCTTGGCAATACATCCAGAATAGTCAAGTCCGGAGGATTCCTGACCCTGTGGTTCGGACATAAGGATGACTATTGCCCGCAGCAGATTGAATACAGCCTTGACAGTGACGGAGGAGACATCATATTGTCTGACAGTAAAGGTCAGGCCGTATCGGAAGTAACATATCCCGCATCCCTGGCACGTATCTCATGGGCAAGGACAAGTGATGGCGGAAGCGAATGGGGATACACCGGTAACCCCACCCCGGGCAAGAGCAACATTGACAGCCAGTTTGCATCGGACCAGATTCCGGCCCCTGAGGTAAGCGTTGGGTCCAAGCTGTTTACCGGCAGTTTCTCTTTCACCGTAAACATACCGGAGGGTGCCACGCTCTATTACACGGAGAATGGTTCATTACCCATTAGCAGCAACAGGGCAGCCAAGACAACTGAAGGCAGTTTCAATGTATCAGAAACCAAGGTTTACCGTTTCCGCCTCTATAAGGAGGGCTATCTGCCCAGTCCCGTTACGACACGCTCCTACATAAACACCCCCAATAAGTACGGTGTACCTATTGTCTCAATTGTTACTGACAACAACGGACTCTATTCATCAGACTACGGAATGTGGGCAAAAGGCCCTCATGGCAAATCAGGAAACGGACAAAATGACCTTTGTAACTGGAACCGTGACTGGGACCGCTCCGTCAATATGGAAATATTTGACACCAAAGGCAATCTGATTCTAAGCCAGGAGGCAGAGATAACCCCCTCAGGCCGATACAGCCGCGCTTATGATCCCCATCCTTTCAAGATCAAGGCAAAGAAGAAATTCGGATACGAGAACTACTTTGCCTTTACTCCGTTCAGTGACAAACCGTACAACAAGTACCAGTCACTAAAGTTCAGGAGCGGCGGTAACAACTATACCACAAGACTGAAGGATGCCGCCCTGCAGGAAATAATACTCAGATCCGGGCTTAATGTGGATTGCCAGTCATACCAACCCGTGCACCATTATGTAAACGGAGTATATAAAGGTATCACCAACATCCGTGAGCCTAATAATAAGGATTATGCCTACTCCAACTACGGATATGACGAGGATGAGGTAGATTGCTTCAAGCTGGACCACAACAACGGGAACGGAGGATTCACGCTTACTGAAGGCAACAGAGACGCATGGGACGAATGGGTTAGATTATCAGCAACAGCTTCCCAGGACGCATCATACGAGCGCATCTGTGAGATTGTTGATGTTGATGAATTTGCCAATTACATGGCAATAGAATTCTACCTTGCCAATGAGGATTGGCCCAGAAACAACATCAAGTCATTCCGTTTAAGTGAAGGCGGACGGTTCCGTTTTGTAGTCTTCGACCTGGATCATGCTTTCGGTGCTATCAACCAGGCCACAGGCATAAATCCATTCACTTCATTTGACGATCAGGAGTATTACCCGGAAGGCGGTTACAAATCTGCAATGGTAACCATTTTCCACAATATGCTCAAGAATAAAACCTTCCGCAAGAAATTCATTGACAGTTACTGCATTGTTGCCGGCTCAGTATTCAACACAGACCGCATCAAATCCATTGTCAATGAATTGGCTAATCGCGCAGAAAGGGAGATGGCATTCAAGAACGAATCGCCTAAGAATGATGCAAACCTTATACTTAACACCATAACTGTCGATTACAGGTCAAACAGGATCAACCAGTTAGCAGGTTGGCGATATGCCGAACTCGGTTCCGCAACCAAGGCTCAAAAGATAATTAAGAGCAATAATGATAATGCCTTATTGACTTTAAACGGAGTTGAGATTCCTAAAAACCTATTTATTGGACACCTGTTTTTGCCCGCAACGGTAAAAGCCATAGCTCCCAGCGGCTATAAATTTATAGGATGGCAAAAAAACAATAAGATTGTCACAACTGACGCCGAATACACCATGACCCGTACATACGAGATCTTGTTAGCCTGTTTTGAACCCGACAGTATTGTTGAACGTCCTGTCAGAATCAATGAAGTCAGTGCATCAAACAATGTTTTCATAAATGAATCATTTAAGAAAAATGATTGGATTGAGCTCTATAATACCACTTCAAGCAGTTATGATGCCAGCGGAATGTTTCTCTCTGACAAACTCTCGCAACCGGAAAAATATGTAATTCCTGATGGAAGTGTAATTCCCGCCAACGGGTATCTGATAATCTGGTGTGATAAGGAGAGCGGCACACAACTGCATGCCCCATTCAAACTTGACAACAAAGATGAGAATGTTATATTACTTACCGCCCGCGACCATTCATGGGCCGATACGTTGACATACAAGAAACACACCGGCTACCAGAGCGTAGGCCTATACCCTGACGGAGGTAATACATCATACGTAATGAACAGGCCTAGCATAGGCAAGACAAATAACCTGAGCAGTTATGACAATATAGACAAACAGCAGGTAAACTTTGTCAGGTCATATTATTACAATGAAAAAAATGATATGATCTACGATCTGTTAGGACAGCCTGTCCCCACACCGCAACCCGGACAACTCTATATCAGGAACGGACGTAAATTCTTTTATCGGCCCTGAGTAGTAACGACATCATTATAAGCCGCTTCAAAGTACTCTCTGAGGCGGCTTTTATTGTGTATTATTTCACGCAGATGGGCCAGCCCCTCAGAATTGCGTGACTCAGGAATCCACAACTTAAGGTAGCCGCCCACATCATATTTCTCCGCCATATGTTCACACAGGCGTACCCAATGGCCCTCCTTGTCAAGTTCAGGATAATGTTTGAATCCGTACTGCACGGTTCTGAGAATAATACTCTCCGGCGTAATCTGACGGTCTGCCTCAGCAATAATCTTACCGTAAACGCTTCTTGGTTCATGGTCCGATGACGCCCTGTGATCCTCTGCCGCCTGAGCAATAATCTCAATCTCCTGCTCAGTAAACCAATGTCTGAGCCCCCTATCATCCCTGATAATGCGCCCCGACTCCAGGTGATGAGTCTTACGGTCCACGCTGAGGCCGGTATCATGATAAGCCGCCGCCACATAAACCATATCAACATTTACATCATAAAACTCCGCAAGCCTTAACGCCTCCTCAACTACAGCATTCACATGCTCCCGTCCATGCCCCGCATCAAACCCGTCATACATGGGGATGATCTCAGATTCGATATATTCAACAACAGATTTGTTCATATCAGACAATTACAATTCCAAAAATAGCGAAACTTTTCATACTTTTGCAGCAGGAACAGCGGTTCCGTTACATAATTCCGGGGCTGTTTGGCTTTGACAGCGGGCAGGAATGGTATGTAAGCAGGCAGTGCTCTGTCGGTCCGCACTATAAAAAGAACGTCAACAATTATCTGGCAACACAAACTTTGCTCTTGCTGCTTGATCGAAGTACAGTAGATCTGCTTAATCACGGCACAAGGTGCTGTGAAAAGACATCACCCGGAAGCTCTTGCTCCGAAGCTCGTCGATACGGTGGTGCAGTCAAATCGGGGATAGTTCCTTTCGGCTTCGCGTCAGGGATGAAATCTTAGAAGATAAGGTTATGACCCGGTAGCTCTATCCAAGTCATGGCCCGACAATCCAAGTAGAGATAAGCCTGTAGAAAGCTTATGGTTTCCCCGTTTGGACGAGGGTTCGACTCCCTCCAGCTCCACATGCAAAAGAAAGACCACCTAAAGGCGGCCTTTCTTTCGTATGTGGAGCATGTGTCCTTTTTTTATTTCGCTTTGCGAAAGCGCTCTATTCTGTCGCTTGGCGGCCCTCCGGGACCGCGTAGCCCAAAGGGCTACTTTGGATTACTTTTATTTGATTTTTGACATTTTTACGGTGGCGGTGTAGGTGATTCCGTCGGTGCTTTCTCGGACGGCGCTCCATTCCATCACTCCGTTTTCAATTGAGGTTATGACCCACCATTCACGATGCTCCTCCTGGCTCTCACCCAGGTTTTTCCAACGGAAGCAGATCATATTTCCGTCTATGACATATTGGGAAATTTCATCATTAACCTGCCACTCACCGTCTTCCCAAACAAAGAAACGATAGTTGCCGTCAGGCAGGAACTCCCAGCGGTGACGTTCGCCGTCATTGAAATCTGATCCCATCTCACTGGTAACCTCGCCTTCCCAAAGTCCCAGGACAGTCTCTTCATAATTAGCTGTAACTTTTACGTAACGGCTTGTATATTCGGATGTCATCACCTTTATACCGTCTATATAGGTCATAACCTCTGAAACACCTAACATTTCATTTTCAGTAATTGAAGTCACTTTCATCACGTCAACCACAGTGATATGAGCGTTAACACGTACTGTCTTGGTAATCTTTCTACCCCTGATTTCCACCTCTGACTTACCTCTTTTGCTCAAAGAGGGATCATCTTCCCTATCTATTAGTTCAATCCAAGAGGTTGTTGCGTAAGCCTCTTTAGGTGAGACAAAAGTAACCATATGGGACATATTGGTCAGCAACGGTGAACCGTTTCTCTCTGCGGCCATCCACTTGCCTATCACTTTCTCCGAGAGATTTCCTACACTATCCTTGCAACCGCTAAGAAACACTATAGCAAAAGCAAAAGCAAAGACTACTGATAATCCTTTTTTCATATAGCACTCCGTAAAACTGTTGCGAAGATATACATTTTTTTTAAAAAGACGTAAAGAGCCTAACAATAAGCAGTTAAAGCGAGCCCAAAGGGCGAGAGCGGTCCCGGAGGGCCGCCAGAGTGACCGGAGGGAACGGGTTTGCGTAGCAAACTAAAAAGAGGTCCGGTTTTTAACCGGGTCTGAAAATAAAGAAAGGCCGCCATTAGGCGACCTTTCTTTATTTTCAGGCTCGATTAGAAACCACCAAATCCGCCAAACTGTGACATGTCAAGCTCCTCAACCTTAACACCGGCGGGAACCTCAAACATTGAAGCGGGAACGTCCTTCTCCTCAAACTTCTTGCAAGTAGCACCAAATGTACCGAAGTCTGAGCTCATCTCGTTCTTGAGCTGGATGCCTTTGTAGATCCATACGGTCTGCTCCTGGGGACCCTGGAAACCTTCAGTGGTCATAGAGTACTTGGTGCACTCCTTACCGGCGATAGTCTCCTTGCCGAGTTCCTTGATATTGTTAGCCTTCTTAACCTCATCGGTCAGCTTGTTCCAGTTGATCTGAGCACGGCCACCGCCAAAACCCATGCCACCGAATGACGGCATCTTGGTAGCGGTCTTAGCCTCGTCGTTGATCTGGATCTGAGCACCATCCTTATCAGTGATTGTACGGGTCTTGCCCTGCTGGCCGCCACCCATCATACCAAAACCACCCTCTGAAACCTGAGCGGTCTTGAGACCATAGTTGTCAAAATAATACTCAGTAACCATCTCGTTGTCACCGAAAGCCATTGACATGGTGTAAACACCTGACTTAACTCCGTAAGGAGCATCGGCCGGAGCCTGAGCGTT
>DBYQ01000028.1:0-10752 GCA_002310015.1 Bacteroidales bacterium UBA1182 | reverse complement strand
ACAAATTCATACAACTATCATATAAGCCGTAAAAACGAAAGTTAAAAAGGAAAAGGATTTTTTTTTAAAAATTTTTTTTGAATCAAAACAGATTCTTAATCCAATTCAACTTCTACTTCTTCCAGATCATCATCAAGATCGTCTTCAGGCAGGTCATCAAAGTCAAATTCAAAGTCAGCACCTGCCGCAACAAGTTCATTATGGAGTTCACCTGCATCCTTTGAGCGGTGTACTATATGCTCAGTCTTCCAGGTAGCGTCAAGTTTGTTGCTCTCACTATTCAGCTCCTTCCATAGGATATCCTTCAATTGCTGTAATCCCAATCCGCTTACTCCCGATATGAACACATGCGGAATATCGGCCGGAAGGTTAGGCTCCAGCATGGACATGAGTTCCTCATCTATAAGGTCGCATTTGGTTATGGCCAGGACACGCTGCTTATCCAGCATCTCAGGATTGAACTGGGCCAGTTCATTAAGCAATATCTCATATTCACGCTTGATGTCATCAGTGTCACCGGGCACCATGAACAGCAACAGGGAGTTACGCTCTATATGACGCAAGAAACGGAGGCCGAGACCTTTACCCTCACTGGCACCCTCTATGATACCGGGGATATCAGCCATAACGAAAGACTTGCCTTCACGGTATGATACTATACCTAGATTAGGCTCCAGCGTGGTGAACGGATAGTTTGCAATCTTAGGCTTGGCTGCCGATATTGCAGAAAGGAGCGTGGACTTACCGGCATTGGGGAATCCTACCAGACCTACATCTGCCAGAAGTTTAAGTTCAAGTACCACCATCTGTTCCTGCGCAGGTTCACCCGGTTGTGCAAATCTGGGCGCCTGACGTGTGGCTGTACGGAAATGCCAGTTCCCCAGGCCACCGCGGCCGCCTTTGAGCAGAACAATCTCCTGACCGTCATCAGTTATGTCACAAAGATACTCTCCTGTCTCAGCATCATACGCCACCGTTCCGCAAGGCACCTCTATTATTACATCCTTGCCGTCCTTGCCAAAACATTTGTTGCTGCCGCCGTTTCCGCCATTCTCAGCAAAAGCGTGACGTTCATAGCGCAGATGCAGCAATGTCCAGTAGTTGCGGTTACCTTTCAGGATAACACTACCGCCCTTGCCGCCGTCACCGCCGTCAGGACCTCCATTGGGAATATACTTATCATGACGCAGGTGCGCTGAGCCTCTGCCGCCCTTGCCTGAGCGACAGAATATCTTAACGTAATCTACAAAATTGCTTTCAGCCATAATGTTGGAATCAGATTGACTCCACCTTCTCTATTATTTCCTTTATCATCAGGTCCTTGTCACCCTTGAAGGTAAACTCTGAGAGAACGCCCTCCTTCTTGAACCATTCTATGAGCGGGTGAGTCTGGGTATAATATACATTGAAACGTTTCTTGATGGTCTCTTCATTATCATCGGAGCGGCCCTCTATCTTGGCACGGTTGAGCAGGCGTTCCATCAGGATATCCTCACTTACAATAAGGTTAAGTGTAACGGATATCTTCTCGCCACGTGCCTGCAGCATATCCTTAAGAGCCTTGGCCTGTACAATGGTGCGCGGAAATCCGTCAAAAATTACGCCGGGACCTTCACGCATGGTGTCATAGACATCGGCAAGCATGTCAATAATAAGGTCATCAGGTATAAGTTGTCCTTTTTCAATATACCTCTCTGCAATCTTGCCGAGCTCTGTTCCTTCTCTTATCTCTGCACGCAAGACATCACCTGTAGAAATGTGGTTATAACCGAATTTTTCAACCAGGGCAGCACTGTAAGTTCCCTTTCCTGAACCGGGAGCTCCAAAAATAACTATGTTGTCCATTACAAACTTTGTTGTTATTTCACAATCTGATAAATATCACGTGAGTTCCTTCCGAAACCGTCATAATCCAAGCCATATCCTACTATGAAACCGTTAGGAATATTCATAGCCAGATATTTGAGATTTATGTCAACCTTAAGCTTATCAGGTTTGCAGAGCAATGCGCATACAGCTACTGACGCCGCATTCTTTTCAGAAAGGGAATTCAACACATCACGCATGGTATAGCCGGTGTCAACGATATCCTCAATTATGATAACGTCACGGCCATCTACTGATTCCTGGAGACCCATCAGTTCCTTGACCTTACCGCTTGTATCAGTACCCTGATATGAAGCCACTTTCACAAATGAGACGTTACAAGGTACCGTCACATTCTTGAGCAGGTCTGCCGCAAACATGAAAGAGCCGTTAAGGATACACAGGAACAGAGGTTCCTTGCCCTCATAATCACGGTTTATCTCTGATGCAACTCTCTTGATTTCCTTCTGAATCTCCTGTTCCCTGATGAATGGGACGAACTGTCTATCCTTTACCTGAATGGTTTCCATAAAAAGTCTTTTAATTACGCGAATATACTTAAAAAAGTGACTTATTAAGGAGCATCAACCCATTTTTATAAGTGACAGAAAAAAGAATAGCCGATTTTTAACAAAATAAACGTACATTTGCCAAGTACAATTGCCAAATGACTGACCCAGCATACATAGATGAGACCAGGCAGATGCTTGAAAAACTGCTTCCGGCAGAGAAAATCAAGACTGTAAATGAGGACTACATAAAGAAGTTGCTCAAAAGCCGTGACCCTAAAGCCCACAAAGGGAATCTAGGTCATGCACTGCTTTATGCAGGCAGCCAGGGTATGGCCGGAGCCGCAGTTCTCTCAGCCAAGGCATGCATGCGTTCAGGCGTGGGGCTGCTTACGGTATGTACCCCGGCAGCCAACAATGACATACTACAGATCTCTGTCCCTGAGGCGATGGTTACCCACACAGATGATATGTACGCCTCTTCTGACCTGAGCCGATATACAGCCATCGGTGCAGGCCCCGGGCTGGGCAAAGGTGATTCACAGACAGCACTTCTGGACAAGATGCTCAAAAACGCCACCTGCCCCATGGTACTTGATGCCGATGCACTCAACATCATATCACAGAAATGCTATCTGCTTGATTACGTACCGTCAGGTTCAGTCATCACACCCCACCCCGGCGAACTGGCCCGGCTTACAGGTAAAACTGATGATTGGATCCAGATGGCCGGCAAGGCCATTGAATTGGCACGCCACACAGGCATAACTGTAGTAGTCAAAGGGGCGCCTACAGTGACGGTATTACCAGATTGTACCGCCTTGATAAACACCACAGGCAATGCAGGAATGGCAACCGGAGGCTCCGGTGATGTTCTAACCGGAATTGTCCTCTCCCTACTCGCTCAAGGCTACAGTGCAACTAATGCCGCTGTAATTGCCGTATTCATACACGGAGCTGCCGGCGATTCAGCCGCCGCAACACTGAGTCAGACGGCCATGACATCGGCCGACATAATATCCAACCTGCCAAACGCTTGGCTTAAATTGGAACAACTATGAAAATGAATCTCATCAAATCAACCCTTCTGATAGGCCTGGCTATAGGTTTCATGCCTATTGCCGCGCAGGGGACATCGGCCCCCTACAGCCCAGGTATAACCCAGGATGCCGTTTCATACTGGCTCCCCAAGACAAGACTCACCGTAACAGTGACCACACGCAAGAGCACGTTCAAGCCCGGTGAGTTCTCCCGTTACGCCGAGCGCTATCTGCGCATGAACAATGTGAAGGACAAGGCCGAGGAGGTTTGGGAAATAACTGACGTTACCGTAACATCATCAGGAGTGCCAGATAAGGATAGACTTTACACGCTTACCTTCCCGCAAAAAGGCGATAGGCCCTATTTTGAGCTCACCGACCAGGGCATTCTTTCTGCCGTAAACACCCAAGTCCAGAAAGAAGAGACCAATAAAGACACTAAACAGACTCCGGCACAACCTGTAGAGAAAAAGGTAAATCCGCAGGATTATATGACTGAGGAGATTCTCATGGCAGGCTCCAGCGCCAAGATGGCAGAACTCGTAGCCAAGGAGATTTACAACATACGTGAGAGCCGCAACGCCATTACCCGTGGTCAGGCAGACTTTATCCCAACTGACGGAGAATCACTCAAGTTCATGCTGGAATCACTCAATGAACAGGAGGCCGCCCTGCTTACCATGTTCAGCGGCACATCTGAGACAGAAGAACATATTTTTACCATTAATGTTACGCCAGATGCTCCTATCACTAAAGAGTTATTATTCCGATTCTCAAGCAAGCTGGGTGTGCTACAGGTTGATAATCTGGCAGGCGAACCGGTATGGATTGAGATAACAGACAAGAAGATGCTGGATAGTTACACGGCATCTGCCAGCACTGGTAAAACAAGCAAAAATGTAAAGAGCACTGCACAGTTCCTATATTATCGTATCCCCGGACGAGCTACCGTCAAGATTTATAATAACCGCTTAAATTTTACAGAGCAGGATGTCCAGATAGCACAGTTCGGTAACGTAGAAGTGATTTCATCAACAATCATGGGCAAGAACGCTGATACCAAGATCACGTTTGACACCGCCACCGGTGCTGTTTTAACAATCAACGAATAACCCTGAACTTACATTATAAACAATCCGGGCGGCCCCCACTGGAGCCGCCCGGAATCATTTCAGTTCCGTTCAGGAACTATAGGAGGCAATACCTCAAAATGAACAGTATTGCCAGGATCCACATCATTATGTTGATCTTGTTGAACTTACCGCAAATGGCGTTCAGGACCACATATGATATCATACCCAGCATGATACCGTCAGAGATGCTGTATGCCAGAGGCATGATAATCATTGTGATGTAGGCAGGAATACTCTCTGAGAAATCACTGAAATCCACATCAAGTATTGATGACATCATCATTACACCTACCAGTATAAGTGCCGGAGCAGTAGCTGCTGACGGGATTGATAGGAACAGTGGTGCAAAGAACAATGCAACGGCAAAGCATATTGCAGCCGTAAATGATGTAAGACCGGTACGACCGCCCTCAGCTACACCTGATGCACTCTCCACATACGTGGTGGTTGTGCTGGTACCGCAAATGGCGCCAAAAACCGTAGCCACGGCATCTGCCATAAGAACCCTCTTTACGCCGGGGATGGTGCCATCCGCATTCATGGCATTGGCCTTCTTTGATACACCGATAACCGTACCGATGGTATCAAACATATCAATGAAGAGGAATGTGAACACCACAATCACCATGTTCCATGAAAAGATATTGTGCCACTCAAACTTACAGAAGATAGGCCATACAGAAGGTACATTGTCAACAACGCCCCGGTATACCGTAACAGCCTTCATTCCTTTGCTAAGATCATCATAGTCAACCGGTTCCTCAAAGAAGAAGCCCAGTATTGCTGTTATGATGATACCAATAAGCATGGCACCACGAATCTTAAGAATCATCAGGACAGATGTGATTACAAGACCTATCAGTGCCAAGGCAGCAGCACCGTGCATTATATCACCAAGGTTGATTATAGTACCACCATTATCAACTATGATATGAGAGTTTACCAAACCGATGAATGCGATAAACAGACCTATACCGGCACTTACGGCACTCTTCATGGCCTTGGGGATGGCATTGATGATAGCCTCACGTACATTGGTTACTGTAAGAATGACAAAGATGACACCTTCTATCAGGACAGCTGTCAATGCAAACTGCCATGTGTAACCCATGGTAAGGCAGACAGTATATACAAAGAACGCGTTAAGACCCAGGCCGGGAGCCAGCGCATAAGGCTTCTTTGCATATATTGCCATAAACAGGGTACCCACAATGGCAGCAAGAGCAGTAGCTGTAAACACTGAATCCTTAGGCATACCCATGCTCTCCAGATTACCGAAGATATCCGGGTTGACAGCCAGGATGTACGCCATTGTAAGGAATGTGGTGATACCAGCAACTATCTCAGTCTTAATACTGTGTTTCTGGGGATCAAATCCTAGGATTTTCAGGAATGACATAACACTTGAATGTTATTGTTCAACAATCCGGAATCAGAAATCCCACTTAACACCGATGCAGGGATTGCACTTGAACTCGTTGTATAAAGCAAAGTTATTACTCAGCTCAACCTCGGCACCTATATTAAAGTTCGGGCAGTTAAAGAACTGGCCAACGTTATACCAGAGCTGAGGCTCTGAAATGAAGGTGATAGATTTATCGCACTTGTCCTGATCAGCCCAACCATTATGCTTTTCACCCCAAATATCAGCAAAGCCTGAGAACTTGAGCCCCTCAATGCCAAACAGGTTGTTCATACCCCATACAAATGTCAGCTGCAGAGGAAGTTTGCTCTCTGTGAATTTGGTATTGAAAGTCTTGTACAGAAGCTCAATTGTGAAAGTATTTGAATAATCACCATTGTGGAGCAAATATTCAACACCAAACAACCAGTTGTATGTAGGATAGCCCAGAGGAGCGTTGAACTCAACATGAGCGCTCAAATCGCCAAGACTTGAATCTTCCCAGAAGTTAATTGAGCGTGCAATCTCAAAATAGCTGTTATATGCGCCGTATGAACCAGAATAAGGTTTGATTCCATTCTCCTCAATGTCACGACGGGGACCTGTGCTGTAATCATAGTCAACAAAGAAGAAAGTGCTACCCCAGCCGTCAGCCTTGAACATCTCAAGGGTTGTAGTAATGTTCTTGCGATCCTTACCGAAATCATAGAACACCTGTAAGTTTGTCTGTGCAAAAGCACCAACTGCGAGCAGGCTCAGTCCTGCAAAAGCTACAATTTTTTTCATATCAAAATAGAGTTAATAAATTGAATATAAGTAAATAAGTTTATTATCCGTTATACTTGGGATCGCTGTGAACGGGTTTCTTGAACTCCTCAGGCATATCCTTGATTTCAGAACTTGAACGCTTACCGGTTGTGTATTCTGCTCCGAAATGGAAATCGTTGCCGGGAAGAATGGCATTCAGTATGATGCCAGCAAGTGCGGCTACAGCCAGACCGGACAGGGATACGCTACCGAATGTAATGCTGCCGGGACCGAAATTGATACCGATGGCAAGCACCAGGATCAAAGCTGCGATAAGCACGTTACGGTTGTTTGTGAAATCCACCTTATTTTCTACAAGGTTACGTACACCAACTGCAGATATCATACCGTAAAGAACCAGTGAAACGCCACCTACCGTAGCAGTAGGCATGGCGTATATGAGTGCTGCGAACTTGGGGCAGAATGAGAACAGTATTGCCAGGATAGCGGCAATGCGAACCACCTTGGGATCAAACACTCTGGTCAGGTTAAGTACACCGGTATTCTCACCGTATGTAGTGTTGGCAGGGGCACCAAACAGGGCAGCCAGTGCAGTTGCGCAACCGTCACCCAGCAGAGTACGATGCAGACCTGGATCGGCAATGTAGTTACGCTCGCAGGTTGAAGCGATGGCGCAAACGTCACCGATATGCTCAATCATGGTAGCGAAAGCAATCGGAACTATAGCAATGATTGCCGTGCTTACAAATGACCAGTTCGGATTCTTGAGCACTGCAAAGGCCGTATTTTGCCACTCAAAAGGCCATCCGAACCATGCTGCCTCCTTAAGGTTTGTCCAGTCAACCTGACCGAAGCATGCAGCCACAACGTATGAGCCTATAACACCCAGGATAATTGGAATGATCTTTATCATGCCCTTACCGAAGATATTGCATATCACTATGATGGCAATGGCAATCAGCGCAATCCACCAGTTTACCTGACAGTTATTGATGGCACTTGATGAAAGGATAAGGCCGATGGAGATGATTATCGGACCTGTCACTACAGGCGGGAAGAACCTCATGGTACGGCGTACACCGTAGAACTTGAAGAGGGCGGACAGCACAAAGTAGAGCAGACCTGCACAGAGCACTCCGATGCAGGCATAAGTCAGTGACTGCGGTCTGAAACTGAGGATGTATTCATCCTTGGCGATATCAGACATGGAGTCAAACACTACCTGGCTGAAATTAGGATCCAGGAACTGCGGACCCATGGCCGTTACTGCACTGTAACCGCCCAAGAAGGCGAATGATGAACCCAGGAATGCAGGCACTTTGAATTTTGTGAACAGATGGAAAATCAGCGTACCGATACCTGCAAACAACAATGTTGCAGAAACAGAAAGACCAGTAAGGATAGGTACAAGAACCGTTGCACCGAACATAGCAAACATGTGCTGGAAACCGAGCACAAGCATTTTACCCCCTCCAAGGGTACTGGCATCATAGATGCCATCCTGTTTTAACTCCATGATTGTGAACTATTTTAGTTACGATTTGTTTAAATCTGTTACAACGTTTTAGCAAAATTAGTTTCGGGTTAAAAAAAGGAAAAAAAATTACCACGCTTTTTTCTTAATTGTTGATAACTTTTTGAATTTGGTTGAAAACCTTGCATAAGCAAAAAAAAGGTGTACTTTTGTAGTCGCTAGAAAGGACATATGCAGATACATTTCCAGATAGAATACCTGACCAAATGGGGTGAAAGCTTATTCCTCTGTCTCAACATGCCAGACGGTACACAATTGTGTATTGATATGTGCAACAACGGCCAGGGCACCTGGTTTGCCGACTATGATTTCAACGATGATGAGACAGCAGCCGGTGACATCACCTACTGCTATATGGTCCAGATTGACGGCAACATAACCCGCCGTGAGGAGGGTTCCTTCCATTCCATACCTTACACCCGTGCCAAGAAACTAGTATTGTCTGACCGATGGAAGGACTTTGGCGGATACAGTATTGAACAGCGCACCATAGCGCTTCCGTATGTACATCATAACAACCGTCCCCGTTGGAAAGGTGCCGGAACAGCCATACCGGTATTCTCACTCCGCTCAGAGAGGGATTTCGGAATAGGTCAGTTCACCGACCTTAAACTGCTTGTGGATTGGGCTGCCGCCACCGGACAGAGCGTCATCCAAACTCTGCCGGTAAATGATACCACCATGACCGGGACATGGCGTGACTCTTACCCCTACAGCGCAAACTCATCATTCGCACTCAATCCCATTTACATTGACCTGGAACTGGTAGGACAGATTGATGACAAGAAATTTCTAAGACAGGCAGAGAAACTGCGCAAGGAACTCAACGAACTCCCCGCCATTGATTACGAGCGGGTTTTCAAGCTCAAGAGCGATTATCTGGACCGTCTGTACGCTGTATATGGCGAGCAGTGTTCAAGAAGCCGCGAGTATCAGAAGTTTTTTGCCGCTAACCGCAACTGGCTTGAGCCATACGCCCTATACTGTTATCTGCGTGACAAGTACGGTACGGCCGATTTCCACCAATGGAAAGAATCAAGCTACACCCCTACTCTCCTGGACAGGTTCTGTACGCCCGGCAATGAACGCTACCGTGAGATCCGTAAGCACTACTTCATACAGTTCCATCTGGATAAGCAACTTACAGACGTAAAGCAATATGCCAACCGCAAGGGAATCCTGCTCAAGGGTGACATACCTATCGGCGTGAACCGTCATAGTGCCGATGTCTGGATACACCCGGAGCTTTTCCATACTGATTGCCAGGCAGGAGCACCGCCCGATGCGTTTGCCACAGACGGCCAGAAATGGGGCATGCCCACATATAACTGGGAGGTTATGGCACGTGACGGATATGCCTGGTTCGTGGCCCGTTTCCGCAAGATGGCTGATTACTTTGACGCCTACCGCATAGACCACCTGTTGGGATTTTTCCGTATATGGGAGATTCCCTTGCAATACAGCAGCGGGCTTATGGGACGCTTCAACCCGGCCCTCACATATACCCCGCAGGAGATATGGGACAACGGCTTCCCGTTCAATCCTGCCCTGCACGCCCAGGCGCCTGCCGGACATCCTGAGACTGATGTGCTGTTCCTTGAGGACACACACCGTCCCGGCACGTATCATCCGCGCATAAACGCTTTTGAGACCGATATGTTCAAGCAGCTGCAGGATAATGAGCAGGCTGCGTTCCGCCGTCTGCACGATGATTTCTACTACAGCCGCAACAATGACTTCTGGAGCAATGTGGCAATGTCCAAGCTACCCGCACTGATTGAGGCTACCGATATGATTGTCTGCGGTGAAGACCTGGGTATGATACCGGCCTGCGTCCCTGAGATCATGGACCGTCTGCGCATCCTTGCACTTGAGGTACAGCGCATGCCCAAGAACATGGGTGTGAGCGTATCGGACCCTGCCACCTACCCCTACATGTCAGTCTGCACCACATCCACTCATGATATGAGCGTACTGCGCACCTGGATTGAGGATGAGATGGAACCCAACCACGTGATAACCGTAAAGAAAGCCACCACTGCCGCATGCACCAGCGTAATATCGGCCCACCTGGCATCACCATCGATGCTGGCCATATTCCCGCTCCAGGACTGGCTCTCCATAGACTCATCCCTACGCTTCAAGGATCCCGCAGCCGAACGCATCAACGTACCCGCCGATTCAAACAACTACTGGCGCTACAGGATGCACCTCACCCTTGAGAAATTGAACGACGCCCGCAAGTTCAACGAGGAAATCCGCCAGATGCTCTACCTCTCCGGCCGCTAACTCGAAAATTGAGAATTGAGAATTGAGAATTGAGAATTTTTGGAGCAGTGAGAGGAGAGAAAGTTTACTTTCTATCCCGAGTCGCGACAAAAATCATGGAACGAAGTGACATAATTGATACGCAGAACCTGCGTAACACAATAGGGACGACTCCCTGTGCGAAAATAATCCTAGGTGCACAGAAATTTTTGGGGTATCGG
The DNA here is from genome assembly GCA_002310015.1 of Bacteroidales bacterium UBA1182. Taxonomy (GTDB): domain Bacteria; phylum Bacteroidota; class Bacteroidia; order Bacteroidales; family Bacteroidaceae; genus Colenecus. Next base: position 11 of record DBYQ01000028.1, on the reverse strand, counting down.
TATCGGAAACC
>DBYQ01000081.1 GCA_002310015.1 Bacteroidales bacterium UBA1182 | reverse complement strand
CCAACTTTTGGGGGTCACATCATTTTCCGGGAAAAAGATACAAAACAGAACCGTCCCCTTTTGTACTCTTTTATGCTGTATCAGGAGTTCATGCTGGCCAGGAACTCCGCGTTGTCCTGGGTGGTCTCCAGGCGTGACTTGACAAACTCCATAGCCTCGATGGGGTTCATGTCGCTCAGATACTTGCGCAGTATCCACATGCGGTCAAGAGTGGTCTGGTCAAGCAGCAGGTCGTCGCGACGGGTACTTGATGCCACGATGTTCACGGCGGGGAATATACGCTTGTTGCTCAGGTTGCGGTCCAGCTGGAGCTCCATATTACCAGTACCCTTGAACTCCTCAAAGATAACCTCATCCATCTTGGAGCCGGTATCGATAAGGGCGGTAGCCACAATTGTGAGCGATCCGCCGTTCTCAATGTTACGGGCGGCACCAAAGAAACGCTTGGGCTTATGCAGTGCATTGGCATCGACACCACCGGAGAGTACCTTGCCTGATGCAGGCGCTACGGTGTTGTAGGCGCGTGCCAGACGTGTGATAGAATCAAGGAATATCACTACGTCGTGACCGCACTCAACCATACGCTTGGCCTTCTCAATAACGATGCTGGCTATCTTAACGTGATGCTCGGCGGGCTCATCGAATGTAGAGGCAATGACCTCAGCCTTTACGCTGCGGGCCATATCGGTAACCTCCTCAGGACGCTCATCAATGAGCAACATTATCATGTATGCCTCAGGATGGTTTGCAGCGATAGAGTTTGCAATATCCTTAAGCAGGATGGTCTTACCGGTCTTGGGCTGGGCCACGATAAGGGCGCGCTGTCCCTTGCCGATAGGTGCGAACATGTCAACCACGCGGGCCGACAGGTTGTCATTCTTACCGTTGCACAGCGTGAACTTCTCATCCGGGAAGAGTGGGGTAAGATGCTCAAACGGAACGCGGTCACGTGCTACAGAGGGCTCCAGGCCGTTTATGCGGAACACCTTTACCAGCGGGAAATATTTCTCTCCCTCACGCGGCGGACGGATGACACCCTCCACAACATCACCGGTCTTAAGGCCAAAGAGCTTTATCTGTGACTGTGAAACGTAAATGTCATCAGGTGATGCCAGATAGTTGTAGTCCGATGAACGCAGGAATCCGTAGTTATCGGGCATTATCTCAAGCACGCCTTCACCACGCAGGGAGTCACCGAAGTCATACATGCGCTCCTCCTGACGGCGGCCCTGCTGGTTATTCTGGTTCTGCTGGTTGTTCTGATTATTGAACTGCTGCTGACGCGGCATGTTGGGCAGCTGTATGGGCTGCTCAGCGGGAGCGTTCTGCTCACGGTTCTGCTGGAACTTATGCACATTATCCCTGCGCTCCTGCGGGTTTTCCTCCTGCTGTTCGCGCTGGGGCAGGGGCTCCGGCTGCTGCATGCGTACCGGCTCCTGTTCCTGATCCTCAAAGGCATCAGTTGATGCAGTAATGTTCTCCTCATCAATCTCAGGGAGCGGAACCTCTACGGCCTGTCCTTTACGCGGGCGACCGCGACGCTTGCCGGCTTTCTGAGCATCCTGCTGCGGTTGCTCGGCAGGTTGTTCTATTGCTGCGGGCTCAGCCTGTGCGGGCTGCTCAGCTGGCTTGCTCTCCTGAACGGGAGCGGCCTGCTCATTGCTCTTGTCAGCCTCCTTGGGCTCACGGCGTGTGCGGGCCGGTTTCTTCTTGCGTGCAGGCTCCTGTGCGGCTTGCTCTGCCTGTGCCGGCTGGATTTCAGCAGGCTTCTCTACAGCAGGCGCCTCCTGCTTAGGAGCATTGTTCTCCTGCTTTACAGGCTCAGGCTGCTGATTCTGACGTTCAGCTTTCTCTCTCTTCTTTTCAGCAGGATTATGCTTACCCTTCTCACCGTTTGCGGTATAAACTTTCTCAGGATTATCCTTGCGGGCAATCCTGTTCTTGGGCTTGCGTTCTCTCTCTGAAGTGTTCTTTGAGGCCGATATTGCCTGCTCATCAAGGATGTCGTAAACAAGTGTGTTCTTGTCAGTGGATTTGGCTGACTTTAGGCCCATCTCGGCAGCAAGTGCCTGAAGTTCTTCAAGACTCTTGCTCTTTAATTGAAGTATATCGTACATTGTTTTATTAGACCTTGGCAATATCATGGCGCACTACGGGCACACTGACATCACGTTAAGGTTTGTTTTAATGAAAATTCAGATTGATTGCCGCTACCGGAGTTCCTTGAATTGGACTGTATTGCGGCTTACGGGTGCAAATGTACAAATAATTTCAATACAAAGTACATAGTAGGGCGGAAATCATTTATCAGAGGTTCCAGACTTGAATTCAAAGTATGTTATCAACGCCTTGTCACACAGGTAATAGCCGTATCCGGGGAATTTGGATTTGTATTCAAATGAGTTGTCATAGGGATTATTTGGCAAAGTTTCTTGTCAGGGATGTGATATCGGCTATATAGAACTGCTCGTCATCATCTGTGGCTATGAGTTTGCCGGTTTTGTCATCGATGAAGAAATTGTCGATAGGTGCATCGGGGATGAGGTCTGCTATAAACTCTCCGTCCCAGTTGAATACACGTATGGAAGGATCTATAGGCTTCTCCTCCTCATCCTCTTCAAAGACGGTGTTATGATCATACAATACATAGATGTGCTTTCCGTAGGTTACCACCTGCCATACGCCTTCAACAACTTTTGAGGAAAAGTCATCATCGTCAGCATATTTGGCGAAATCCACAAAATCCGGGCATCTTACGCCAAACATATCACCTGCTTCCAGATCAATGAATGTCATGCGGTCCTGATATGCATCTACTACAACCACTTTCCGGCCATCATTGGATAATCTCACGGTAGAATGATAAAGATTGTGTGCCCTACGAGGGTTCTTGAAATCAGGGAGTTGGGGATAAATGTCAAACTGTGTTGTGCTGCCATCAGGTTTAATAAGTTTGTAAGTAGGGGGATTGAATTCAAATTCCGGCATTCTGTAACCATCTTTTAGGGACAGACTGCCATCTGGATTTACTGCTAAAGCCTCTCCCGGTATCTCTATTTCATTATAGGTTACTCCCGTGTATTGGAAATAGGAGCCGTCGTTGCGGAACAGTATGTTGAAACTACTGGCTCTGTCTCTGTAATCAGGCATTTCCATCAATTTCTGCGGCTTGAGGTTTGCCCCGTTCCTTATGGAACCTGAAATGTTGTACAGATAAAGGCTTTCAAAATCGCCCACATACAGATACCTATCGCCATCTATCACGGTGTTCTGATCAGTGTAATGGACTTGTAGGAACTCATTTCCTGCACGTCCGCTGGGTGACAGCATCGCTATGGGATTGCCTGAATAGTCAAACACTTGGATCATAGACTCCTTGTTGCTTGTTATAGCCACAATCATGGAGTCCACAGCTATGATATCATGTACTCCAAAGCATTCCAAATCAATGCGGTTCAACTTCAGATTGTACTTGGGTACATCAGTCGCGGCCGTAATCTCACGCGGGGTGTAGTATTCGTTGCTGTTCTTTTTTTCCTTGCATGAAACAAATGAGAACACCAAAAGTGTTGATGAGGCAAGAATTACAGAGTGGAAAAGACTTTTCATAAGTTATTTAAAGTGCAAATTAGACATTGCTATGATAATAATCACTATATTTGTACACAGTAGGGACGGTTCTTTTTGTGTAATACCGGTTTAATGTTCAGTCTTAAGGGTTTTCAATTCTTTTCTGAGGGACTTCTTTAATTCTTTATTGAGTTTTTTATTCTTACGGGCATCCTCCTTATCCTTTTTCTTCATATTCTTAAGCAACTGTTTGTGTAACTCTTCTTTGGCTTTGTCATCATATTGATCACCATACTTGCTGTACATGATGCTGTCAATCTGATTAAAGAGAATATAATTGTAGGTTTCATCGATATTGATATCATTTCCTTCTATTAACGCTGAAACTGTAAGATTGAACGTAGAGTCTGTGGTGTTGACTGCACTGATGGAATAGGCATCATATCCATCGGTCTTGATATGGGTCAATTCAGTCTGGGCATTGGCTACGGTGGTTATGCAGGCCAGGGAAACAAGAAGGAGTGCTTTTGATAAGATTTTCATAGAAGTTATTTTGAGGTTTCAGACTTGAATTCAAAGCGCATCAGGACCGGGTTGCCCTCGGGGGATATCTTGGAGAGTATCTCTTGGTCAAGCTTTTCCTCATTAGCCATTATAAAGCCCGACGCTGATGAATATGTTATCAGCGCCTTGTCACACAGGTAATAGCCGTATCCGGGGAACGGGGTGGAGCATAATCCCTGTTCCTGCAGGCAGTAGTTGTAGCACTTGTTGTTTTTGAGGTCATTTATGATAATGAAATCCTTTATCCCGTATCCGTCCAGGTACATGCTATAGGTGACAACAAGTTTGCCGGCAACCATTGCAACAGAGTTGAACTGTTTTACATATTCTGTATTCCTGACCAGATCATTAAATTCAACAATATCCTCCATCTCGCTCTTCTGGTAGTGCTTGTTATTGGTGAAATTGAATTCAGCAATCTGCTTTGAGGTCTTTCCGTCATACTCAAAGATGCGGTAATCAAAGGGCTTGTGATAGAGTATGGAACTGCCTTGTTTGTTCAAGAACCTGCCTCCCAGGATAAAACTGGTGTTTTTGCTGAAATCATCCCATGAATCCATTATATCTCCATTCAGGGATATCTTGACATAATTCTTCAGGCTGTTGTTGCAGTTGTTTGAAAACAACAGTATGTAATCATCCTCAACGGCCATGTCAAAATATGGTTCATTCAGGTTTATCTCTTTCAGGAACTCACCGTTAAAGGAGTAGGTGAGTATTTTCTTCTCAAAACTGGAAAGTACATAAACCTCATCTTCAAATACATCAATTGTCCTAATGTCAAGATACTCTCCGTGTCCTCGTCCCTGACGTGATATCTTGGATAGATACTTGCCATCCTTGTCAAATCGGAATATAGTATTCCTGGAATCAAGGATGAAATAGGTGTCATCATAGACTTTTATGCTCTTTATGTCACCCATCAGAATGTCATCATTGGTCTCAAGAGGGATTATGCGCTGTGATGCAAAATGCGAATCAGGGTTCTTGTCCCATTTTGTGGCATCAACCTTTGTGGGCCCCTGGGAGGCATCGGCACAGGAAATAGCAAATAGACTGGTAAAGAGAATAATAGCGGTGTAAGAAGATAATCGTTTCATGTTTTATTCTGATAATTGGTTTTGTTATTAAATCATTTAAGGTGATAGAAGAGTAGGGCGTCGTTCTCACGGGAGGCTATGGCCTGGAGCATAGGTTTGTCTGACTCAGAGATCAACTCCTCGCGGTTTTCAAGGGCTGATTGAGCACTAAATGGGCTGATCTTGGCAATAATTATGTTGCCGGATGCCCCGACCGGATTAGGGTCATATGCCATTTTAGACCAGTGAAAATCGTAGCATGTGCATATCCCTGTTTGTTTGTTATAAACATATTTGGAACTTCCAAACAGTTGGAGAATCAGATAGTCTGATGTCTGTGTGCCGATTGCAGGAATGGCCATTAAATAATCAGTATAATCAGTAGTGAAGTTCTTGAGTATGTTGGCTGGCGGGACTTTGAGAAAATCAAAAAAACCGCACGTGTCAATGGTGCTGCCTGTTATCTTGTATAAATTGCGGTCAAACGGACGCATGTGGTAGAAACTCGTCATATCCGCTGCCAACATTCCTGACGTTGAACCGATTCCGAAATTATCAGTTACAATCTCTCTCTTGTCTAAAAGGACATTGAATGTGCCGTCATCGTTGATGAGCATCAGATTATCGGCAGTATCATCAGGCGTAATTGTCTGGCCGTATATCTTTCCGCCAACCATGAATATCCGTTCTATGTACTGGTAGTCGGGCAGGGAAATCTGTGAGATATATGTCCCGTCATAAGCATATCTCTTGATCGCATGAGAGCTGTTGTCAAGAATCAGCACTTCATTGCGCTCTATATCCAGACACCAACTCTTGATCTGAATGAACTCATTGCGTGCACGCCCTTTGCGGCCAATCCTGTTCAGGTAGTGCCCGTCAAGGTCATATACTGATATTATCTGATCCTCTTCACGCGTTGAGCCGGGGTTATGAGCCACAAACAGCTTGCCGTCATCCATCTGGACACCGTATATGCTGCCCACAAGGCTTTCAATGGAACCTTCCTCAAGCAGAACGTAGTGCATGCTGTCCGCAATATCATCCAGATAATACTTGTCATCAACGGTTTCAACAGGAATGGCTGGTGTTTCATTAACATCCCTGCATGACGTAAACATCAGGAGTATAATTGCACTCAAGGAGCAAAATAAGGTTCTCATAAATTTGTCAGTCATCAGTTGATAGCACAAAAATACAATTATATCCGCCAGTTTCAAAAGGAAAAAAATGAAGAAACATAATCTGGACTATTTGAGATTTGAATTTCAAGTCCAAATATATCTTTTCATGAGGCCAGTCCCTGCCTAAAAAATGTGGAATGTGACCTCGCCCGGGCCGTTGCCTCTCAGAAGGGCTTTGCGTTTGATCTCCATGGTATTCATGTCTGCAAACTCCAGCAGATACTTGCCGCTGTTGTTGTAGTTCTGCACAACCAGTATGTCGCCAAAGACATCACAGTTCTCGGCAAACTCCAGCAGGTCTTTTGTATCAATCTCTTCAAACGCAAGAGGTTTGGCATTCTTTTTCCAGGACTTTTCAATACGTACCTCACTGTCCTTACCGGTTTTGGCGGCCGATGTGAGGGCAAACATTGCAAAAATGCAAACAAAGAGAGAGAATGGTTTCATATATGTTTATTCAGTTTCAATTCTATTTCAATTCCTCGCCATTGACAAGGACTCTGCTTACCGCCCGGCCATTGACTTCAGGTAAGCTTTCACTTGAATTGATGTGAACGGTGTGGTCAGGTAAATCAGTTGCCTCCGGATTAGGATTGTAGGCCTTTCCGTTTACTAGAACTTTAGAAACAGGTTTGCCGTTGACGGTAATGTTTCCATCCTCATCATACCCAACACCCGGTAAGGTTTTTATGAGTTCATCTACTGTTTTTCCTTCAGGTAGTTTGTAGGCTTCCACATCCCAGTTAATGTCGGTTCCGGGATTCATGTTCTCATATTTGAGAGTTCCTTCATATTTCAACGTGTCGTAGTCAAGAGTAACACGCCCGACAACCTTTTTGGTTGTTTGATCCGTATTGGAATTGTCATACACGTAATTAACCTTGGTCTTGGCGTTTACAGCCAGACAAATACAAACTAAGGGGAGAAGATAGAGTGCTCTAAGCAGACTCCTTCTGGTTGTTCTTTCTTTTTCCATCATAAAAATCCGGTTTTTTAAAATACTGTGATTGAAATTATTAGCTATTGTGTATCCGTTCATTGCGGCCGCTTTGCTAATGAGCAGATACTGATAACTGCGCAGATCGGTGCCGGCGCGCAGTACGGTGTCATCGGCCTCATATTCATGGACGGCGCGCAGGTCAATGCGCAGCATCCAGATTGCGGGGTTGAACCACTGTGCGGCGGCTATTATATCGGTAATAAGTACATCAATTGAGTGGCGCAGTGCCACGTGGGCTTTCTCATGGCTGATTATTGCCGTTTCATTATTTTTCCAATCAGCCTCAGAGATTACAATATGCCCCATCCAACTGAATGAAGGATCATTGCCGGGCATTACATAAACCGCAGTGCCATCGGCCATAACCTCCTTGCTTGCGCTCCTTATTATATTACGTACGCGTAAGACCGATGCGAGAACCTTTATCAGTACAAAGATGACGCCTGCAGCATAAACTGACATGAGGGCGATATGCCACCAGAGTGTGGTCGTGGTTTGGACAGGGGCGTTTGTGTTGGATTGCAAAAGTTGGGCAACCGCCATTGGAACGACTTCGGTCGTTTAGATTGTAATAATGCAAACAGGGAGAAGAAATGATAGCATAGCCGTGCTCAAAAGCACAATCCTGTTAAGCCTGTGCCATGAATCCTTGATCAGGAACAGACGGTAGAATATGTAGAAGACGGCCATTATGACCGCAACTTTCAATTGATAGGTAAGGAAGGTTATCATTTTTTGTTCTTTTCCAGGTGTTCAATAAGTTCTTTGAGCTCGTCTATTGAGACCTTGCCGTCACC
>DBYQ01000011.1:58402-64387 GCA_002310015.1 Bacteroidales bacterium UBA1182 | reverse complement strand
ACCGGAATCATGGGCCTGCTCATGCCAGCCAACGAATCAGCCATGCTGCGTGACATAAGTCTGGTGATACTATACCCGGCAGTATTCATTCTTACCACTGGAATATTCCTGGGAGCAGTATGGGCCAATATCTCATGGGGAAGCTACTGGTCTTGGGATCCTAAAGAGACCTGGGCGCTAATAACCATGCTGGTATATGCATTCATGCTGCACTCCGGCACGTTGTCCCGTTTTGCCCGCCCCAAATTCTTCCACGCCTACGCCATTGCCGCTTTCCTGACTGTCCTTATTACATACTTCGGTGTAAACCTTATTCTTGGAGGTATGCACTCATACGCATAGCACAAAGGGGCTGTACCTACCGTGCCATTACATCCGAATACTCACTATTGAGTATGATGCGTTATACCTAAAACTTGTATTTTTGCACTGAGATACTAAAAAATAGTGACCGATGAAAAGTGAATATACTTTACAGGACAAGATGAGGGACCTGATTGATGACAACAATCTTATCCTTCTGGTTTTGAGCAGGTTTGGAATACACTTTGGTTTCGGAGACAGCACAATAAGCGATGTTTGCCGTGAAAACAATGTAGACTGCCCCACCTTCCTGGCCGTTGCCAATCTGATATCCGGAAAGGACTATACAGGTCACACCGTATCGCTGCCAGCCTTGATGGATTACCTCAAGCGCACGCATACATATTTCAGTGAATTCATTCTGCCAGGTATCCGCCGCAAACTGATTGAAGCCCTTAACTGCAACGATGTAAATGATGTTGCATTCCTGATACTCAAATTCTATGATGACTACACTGTAGAGATTGAGAACCACATGAAGCATGAGAACGATGTGGTATTCACCTACGTTGAGAAACTGCTCCACGGCCAGCCTACAGGACGTTTCAACATAGCAAAGTATTCTGTTGCCCATGACAACGGCTCAGGAAAACTTAAGGAACTCAAGGACATTGTTATACGTCACTACCGTCAGCCCAACAACGACCAACTCAATTCGGCCCTTTATGACATAATCAACTGTGAGAATGACCTTATCTCACACAGCGAGATTGAGGAGCGCCTGTTTGTGCCGGCTGTCATGAAACTTGAAAAGTCTGTAATGTCCGGAAATGAGCCCGAACAGACCAACGCCCCTGAGTACAATGCCGGCAGCATGGCCATTCTGAGTGAGCGTGAGAAAGACATTATAAAGTGCGTGGCCCGCGGAATGTCCAACAAGGAGATTGCCGATGCCCTGTTCCTTTCAATCCATACCGTAACCACACACCGCCGCAATATCACCGCAAAACTGCAGATTCATTCCCCCGCCGGTCTCACCATCTACGCCATCATGAACAATCTGGTGGATATATCAGATATCAATCTTCAATGATTTTTTTAAAAACATAATGTCATTATACGCAACCTCATACACCGCGAACAGTTCAAACCCACATACGCAATCAAATGTTAAAAATGCAGTTTGATGTGACAATCAGTTGAAATGTTACATACCTTTGCACCCAGAATGAAAGCAATTAACGCATACTACTTTTACTTTTGGTTTACCAGACAATATGCCGGGTAATTTGTTGTATGCCTACAAACAAGAAATAACAGAGAGCCCGGATCAATGATTCGGGTTCTTTTTTTGATACACAAAACCTTGACGGAAATAAAAACATAACGATATGATAGCAGTACTTAAAGCAGGAGTCTCAGAGACTCAAAAAAAGAACCTTATTAACTGGATTAAAGGCCAGGGAGTTGATGTACATATATCAGAAGGTCAGTTCCAGACGGTTATCGGTCTGATTGGTGATACCAGCCGCATTGACCCGGACCTTTTGAGCGGTCTTGACATCATTGAGAGCGTAACCCGAATCAGTGAACCTTTCAAATGCGCCAACCGCCGTTTCCACCCCGCCGATACAGTCGTTGAGATTGGCCAGGGTGAGAACAAAGTCAAGATTGGCGGCGGCAACTTTGCCATGATAGCAGGTCCTTGCTCTGTAGAATCAGAGTCACAGATAACAGATATTGCCAAAGCGGTAAAGGAATCTGGTGCCACTCTTCTGCGCGGCGGTGCATTCAAGCCCCGCACATCACCCTATGATTTTCAGGGTATGGGAGCCGATGGCCTTGAACTGCTGCGCAAGGCACGCAAGGCTACAGGTCTGCCTATTGTAACAGAGATCATGAGTGAGAAACATCTGGACCTGTTTGAGGATGTAGACCTTATTCAGGTTGGTGCCCGCAACATGCAGAACTTTGAGTTGCTCAAGACCCTGGGCCGCACCCGCAAGCCTATCCTGCTCAAGCGCGGTCTTTCAAGCACAATCAAGGAGTGGCTCATGAGTGCCGAGTACATAATGGCCGGCGGTAATGAGAACATAATCCTGTGCGAACGCGGAATTCGCAGTTACGACACCTACACCCGCAACGTGCTTGACCTCTCTGCCATACCGGTAATCAAGGAGCTCTCACACCTGCCTATCATAGTTGACCCGAGCCATGCTACCGGAAAATCCCGCCTGGTTCCGTCAATGAGCCTGGCAGCAGTTGCAGCCGGCGCTGACGGCCTCATCATTGAGGTTCACAATGATCCTACACACGCACTCTGCGACGGTGCACAGTCACTTACACCTGCACAGTTTGATGAGGTAGCCCGTAAGGTCAAGGCCCTGAAACAAATAGTATAAGCTAACGCCAACGCCAAAGTAAAAACATGAATACAGTAGGAGTTGTTGGACTGGGCCTCATAGGAGGCTCGCTGGCCAAGACTTACAAGGAGGCCGGCTGGACAGTTTACGGTTTTGACCTGAACGAGTCCGTGAGCCGTTTCGCTGAACTTGAAGGCACGCTTGACGCCGTGCTTGACAGCAAGAACATCAGAAAATGTGACCTTATTCACATAGCCGTCACTCCCAATGCAGCCTGCGGATGGCTTGACCAGCATTCACCTGAGATAGCCAAGGAGACCGTAGTGATTGATGACTGCGGAACAAAGCGCAAGGTGGTGGAATGCGGAATGAGAATGGCTGCCAAGTACGGATTCACATACGCAGGCGGACATCCCATGGCCGGAACACATCTGTCCGGCTACAAGAACTCACGTTCCACCATGTTCCAGAACGCCTCAATGATCATCATACCGCCTACTCATGATGACATACAGTTACTGGACCACATCAAGAAACTTTTGGAGCCCATGCAACTCAAGCGTGTGGTATTCACCACCCCTGAGCAGCATGACAGCATGATAGCATTCACATCACAACTGGCACATGTGGTTTCAAACGCCTACATAAAAAGCCCATCGGCCCAACAGCACAAAGGCTACAGTGCAGGCAGTTTCCGTGACCTGACCCGCGTTGCATGGCTTAATGAAAATATGTGGACTGAACTGTTCCTTGAGAACAAGGACAACCTTCTGCGCGAGATACACACCCTTATAAACAACCTCACCCAGTATGCCGATGCCATGGAGCATGATGATGCCAAGACATTGTGTGCGTTACTGCGTGACGGAAGAATAGCAAAAGAACTGTCTGAAAAGTAACTATGGCAACCCCCACAACAATCACCGTCAAAGCATCGGGCGTATATGACATACTGCTTGACAAGGGCAACCTGAGCGGCATCGGCGAAACACTGAAAGAGCGTTTCAAGCCATGCACCATAGCCATACTTAGTGATGACAAGGTTTTTCCACTTTATGGCAAGACCGTTACGGAGTCACTTGACAAAGCAGGATTCAACACAGTATGCCACGTCATTCCAAACGGCGAGCAGAGCAAGACACTTGACAACGTGACCTCTTTCATAAACTGCATGACTCAGGCGCAGGTAACCCGTACCGATATGGTACTTGCATTAGGCGGCGGAGTGATTGGTGACATGGCCGGTTTTGCGGCCGCAATCTATCTGCGCGGCATACCTTTCATACAGGTACCCACCACCCTGCTTGCAGCCGTTGATTCATCAGTAGGCGGAAAAACCGCCGTTGACATTAGCGCAGGCAAGAACCTTGTAGGTGCATTCCATCAGCCTTCACTGGTCTATCTTGACATAGATACACTCTCCACTCTTGATGCGCAGGTTATGCGTGACGGATTTGCCGAGGTTATAAAATATGGTATCATTCTGGACCGCAAACTCTTTGATACAGTGGCTATCCCCAGTTCATTTGACCTTAAGGACGTGATTGCCCGCTGCATTGAGATTAAACGCGATGTTGTTGAGCAGGATGAGTTTGACAAGGGAATGCGCGGATTGCTGAACTTTGGCCACACATTCGGTCACGCCATAGAGAAACTGAGCGGATTCACAATCACTCACGGAAGCGCTGTAGCCCGCGGCATGGTTATTGCCGCAAAGGTTGGACGCATTTACGGATTCACTGATTACACTGAACAGATAACCAAAGTGGTAAAGGATTACGGCTTTGAAACCGATTGTCCATATACTGCCGATGAACTCTACAGTGTAATACTTTCTGACAAAAAACGCAGCGGCAGCAACATCACCCTTGTGCTGCCCAAGGAGATAGGCCTGTGCACTCTTGAAAAGATGCCGGCCACCCAGGTTCTTGACCTTATGAAAAAAGCTGGCTTATGAAACTCCAGGTATCAGGAACGCTTTCAGGAAACGTGCAGGTGCCGCCATCAAAATCAGTAGCGCACCGCATGCTTATTTGTGCGGCTCTTGCCGGCAATCCCTGCACCATTGTATGCAGGGGTATCAACCGCGACATGGAGGCCACAGCCGCCTGCCTGAATGCTCTTGGCGCAAACATAAAATACGCTGACGGCAAGTTCAGCGTTGAGCCTGTATGCAAGGTAAACAAAGGCGCCACACTTGACTGCGCAGAAAGCGGTTCAACATTGAGATTCCTGCTTCCGGTAGCAGCCGCTCTTGGTGCCGATGCCGTATTCACAGGGCGTGGACGCCTGCCTGAGCGCCCTCTTTCACCGCTCTATGAGGAGATGACAGTCCACGGCATACGCATATCTGAGAACGGGCACATGCCACTCACCTGTCAGGGAACCCTGCCGGCCGGCACATACACCATTGACGGCGGCGTATCTTCACAGTTCATATCAGGGCTGCTTATGGCTCTGCCTCTTACAGGCGCCGAAAGCCGCATAATAATTACAGGCAAACAGGAGAGCGCATCATACATAGACCTTACCCTTAATGCATTGAAACAGTTTGGAATTGAGGTGCAGACTACAGCGAACGGATATCTCATACCGGGCAACCAAAAATACTCCACACCAGACGGGCTTATTGCCGTTGAAGGTGACTGGTCTGGTGCCGCGTTCTGGATTACAGCAGGCGTGGCAGGTGCAAAACAGATAACCTGCAGCGGACTTGATTATGAACGCTCCGCCCAGGGTGACCGCCGAATAGTTGATGTGTTACGCCGCATGGGAGCAGAAATAGCCATAAGCAACAACAGCATTACAGCCCGTCCATCAAAACTTACAGCAGCGCAGATTGACTGTGCCGATATACCTGACCTTGTACCGATAATGGCAGTTGCCGCCGCTACAGCGCAAGGAACCACGGTATTCGACAACATAAGACGCTTGCGTATCAAAGAGAGTGACCGCGTGCAGTCCATTCTGGAACTCTTGTCTGGAGCAGGCATCAGTGCGTATGCGACAGACAACACCCTCACGGTTACAGGAGGCCCGGCACATGACATGGAATATGATCCCTCAGGAGACCATCGCATGGCCATGGCTGCCGCGATACTGGCATCGGTCAAGAATGTAAGGATAATTATTAAAGATACGGAGTGTACGACAAAGTCTTACCCGGCATTCTTTGATGATTTCAACGCCCTGGGAGGAGAGATTAAAAAAATGAATTAGAGCCAACAGCAAACAGCCAATAGCCAACAGCCAAAGTAAAACAACAACATATGGAACTATCAGATTACAGAAAACAGATTGACAACATTGATGATGAGAT
>DBYQ01000011.1:25097-58282 GCA_002310015.1 Bacteroidales bacterium UBA1182 | reverse complement strand
GATTTCGGGCGCGTACTATACCGCTCAATGTTTGACATAAGCAAGGCTTATGAGGCCATGTACAAGGAGAAAGACTCCCCACTCTACAAGGCTATCTCAAGCCTGATCAACGCTGATCCCGCACCGTTCCCAAAGCGTGCCGTGGTAGCCTGCCAGGGACGCGAGGGCGCATACTCACAGATTGCAGCAGAGAAACTGTTTGAGGTGCCTGAGATAATGTTCAACAACACTTTTGAGGGTGTCATACGCATGGTGACTGACGGCCTTTGCGAGTATGGCATACTGCCCATTGAGAACTCCACCGCAGGTTCTGTAAATGAGATTTATGACCTGCTTGTCAGGTATAATGTCCACATTGTAAGAAGCACCCGCGTAAGGGTTGACCACCAGTTGCTGGCAGCCAAGGGAACCAGGTTCCAGGACATCAAGACCATCTACTCACATCCGCAGGCCATCAACCAGTGCTCACACTACCTGAGCAACCTCAAGGGTGTGGAGATTATCCCGTTCGACAATACCGCCATGGCTGCACAGCGCGTATCAAAGGACGCCACCCGTACATCGGCCTCCATATCTTCAAAGAGCTGTATTGACCTCTATAACATGGAGGTTCTGGCACAGGATATCCAGAACTTTGACAGCAACCACACACGCTTTATCTGCATAGCCAAGGATGCCCGCATCTATCCGGGTGCCAACCGCACCAGTATCATGATGGTGGTCAGCCATAAGCCCGGTACTCTGTTCAGCGTCCTGTCCAAGTTCAACGCCACCGGCGCCAACCTGGTCAAGCTGGAGAGCCGCCCCATCCCAGGCCGCGACTTTGAGTTCATGTTCTACTTTGACATTGAGCTGTCCATCTACGACAAGAAGTTTGCATCACTCATAAGTGAGCTTGACCACTGCGGCGAGCAGTTCAAGTATTTTGGTACATATCAGGAGATTATATAATTTTGGGGCATGAAGAAGATTCTTGTTATCAACGGTCCCAACCTCAACATGCTTGGATTGCGTGAGCCGTCCATCTATGGTAACCGCGATTTCAAAGCACTGCTGGCGTTCATAGAAGAGAGCGCCAAGACTCTTGGCCTGGAAGTGGAGTGTTTCCAGCACAACCATGAGGGGGCAATAGTAGATAAGATACAGCAGGCCTACGGCGTATTTGACGGTATAGTCATCAACCCCGCAGCATACACCCATACCAGCGTAGCCATACTTGATGCACTTAAAGCTGTTCAGATTCCCACCGTGGAGGTACATCTGAGCGATGTGTCGGAACGTGAGGAGTTCCGTCATCATTCTTTCGTATCACTATTTGCCTCCAAGACAATCATGGGCAAGGGATTTGACGGATATCAGGAAGCATTGGAATTTTTTGTATGAGCATCCGGTAAGCCTGTATTACTTAATGCATAAAATGCATCCCATGTCTCAAGCACGGGATGTATTTTTTTTGTCGTATTACATAATATAACAATTTATTGTTATTTTTGCACACATTAACACACTAGAAGAATAAAACAGATTGCTGTATGAGAAGAATATCTTTATCGATTATAGTTGCCTTGTCTTTCGCAACGTTTACATCAGTTTCACAGAACGCTTCTGCACAAAATAACAAAAAGCCCAACTGGATAACCAAGGCACCTACTGTCAAGGACACCTATGTTGGTATTGCAAGCGTACCGAAACGCTCCATGAACCCGGATGGAGACAATACAGAAAATTCATCTTTACAAATGGCTTCATCCATAATAGTTTCCCAGCTTTTCTTTAATGACAAATACAAAGAAAGTGGCAGGAAAGAGGCTCAGAAAAAAATTTTGGGCTCACTTCATCTGGCAGTTGATGCCAATTCCCTTTTGGGTAAACTCATTATGAAGGGAGCCTATCTGACATCGTTTGATGACATTTTCGTAGACCACATTTTAGATACCCCATTGTTCAAGCTTCAAGGTGAATGGGAGGATGATGAAGAATACTGGTGCTATTACACCATAACGGAAAAAGACTACCAAAGACGCATGGAAGCCTTTGAGGACAGTATATGCAACCAAGCTGAAACCATGTGGAAACTTGGCATGTCATATCAGCAAGACGGATTGTTATATACTGCGGCCAAAACATATTCTCAGGCACTTGATCTGATACATCCGCTTATCTATACCCAGCACATGGTAAAACATGACTTTGAAAATGTTGACCTGTTCATGAGTCTTTATAACAGTTACATTCATGTTTATGATGACATAAAGATTTCATGCTCCACCAGTGAGATTCCAGCCGTAGCGGGTGAAGCCGTTCCTTCTACATTCACCGTAAAAGTTGACCAGAAAGGGGTTCCCGTTCAGAAAGTAGGCGTTATCCTTGATTATGAAGGAACTACTGACGGCAGTCTCATCACAAATGAGAACGGTGAAATAACATTCTCAATCGTTAAGGCCACAGATGAACCGCAGCAGCTCATTTCATTCTCAATTGACAAAGAGGGGCTGTATGACCTGCCAGAATCATATGTATTCTCTCAGCTTACCGAGAGGTCCGATAATTTCGGTACAGCAGAGATCAACGTCAAGTTATTTGACCCCACCAATTACATCTACCTGAATTTCAACCCATCTGATTCAGCTACTGAGAAAGCCGTCAACGAGTTGATCAGTGCACGCAAAGACCTGACCATTGTCAAGGAAAGAAAGAATGCCGACCTCATCCTTGATGCAAGATTAGCCTCACTACTTCAGCAACAGTCTGATCCCAAAGCAAAATGGCCTATCAACCAATTCTCAACATCGCTACTGATTACTGTCGATGAGAAATCATCAGGTAAAGAACTCTTTAACTTTGAAATAAAAGATTTCCAGTACTTGGCTCCGACTAGTCTGTCAAGAGACAAGGTTCTGCATTCATCAGCCAAGGAGATGTCACGTCAGCTTTTGCGTGAGTTCCCCGAGAATTTCAAGTCTTTCAGCTATGACAAACGTGCTCTTGTGTGGTCAACACTCAAATAACCATTAGTTATGAAAAGGCTGACTATTATTCTGATTTTGTTTACGCTGCTCACCAATGGTGCCGCCGCACAGATGACGCGCGGACAGTTATTGCGTAAATATTACCAGATAACACAGCTGCACAATAGTGGCAAGGATGCAGAGGCTATAGCCCTGTGTGAAGAGATTACAGCGCAATACCCCAAACTACCTGATACATATCTGCGTATGGCTCAGATTTACGATGAAGGTGGAGAGAGTGAGATGGCGCTCGTAATGTACCGTACCTACGCCAGCTTGGAGATGAATGACAAGAAACTTGCTGAAATAGCTCCCCGCATGAAAGAACTGGAGCAGAAACTGGGAACCAAAAGTTTTGAGCAGCAAGAACAGGAGGCATTCGAAAAACTGTTAGCTGAGACAGCTGCCAAGGAACAGGAGAAAGTGCCCGAACAGATTATCGAAACATCTCAGCCAGCATTCACAAGCAGTGCCACATCATTGTTTGACCTTTCTACTCTGATAACATCAGCCAACACAAAGGAGCCGGAGCCTGAATCAGAAGATGAGCCGCAGGATCAATCAGAAAACAGACTGGATGCATCACCGGAACCTGAAGGTGGTCAGGAGATTTCATTGTTTGACATATCTGCCATTGATTTCAACGCTGCAACTGCTCAGCAAGATGCACCGATTCTTGAACCGGAACCAGAGCCTGAGCCGGAAATAACACAGGAAATACAATTGGAGGCTGACGACATATTCAATAAAGCCTCAGCAAAAGAAGACAAGCCTGACTGCAACACCCCGTATCTGTTCAGTCAACACCCAGACATAATTGATGGACTGCGCCTCAAACGTGACGGGCAATACACCGCCAAAGTTACGCCCAAGCGCAGTTTTGACTCCAAATCAGACCTTATTGGAAAGTGGGTGTCATCTGTTTTCAGTGCTGAAAGCGGACGTGAATTCGTTATTCTGAACATTGATCAGATGGGCAATAGCTTGTCTGTAATGATCAATGAGGAGTCCGGTCTGTTCCTTGACAAGAGGAACAGTATGTTCAAGACATCATGGAATGCAGTTAAAAGCATCTGGTCAAGTGACGGTGCAGATTTTGATGCAAGTGAACTTATTGGCTGCGCCTCACGAGGCGACTATTCAGAAGAGAGTTTTGATTTCACGTTCTCGCTGAGGAAAAAGGACAAGCCGAACGTAGCAACCATAGGACGTGATATCATGGACGGTCTATCTCTGTTTATCCCATTTGGAGGACTGGCCAGTCGCATCGGAAGTACTCTGCTTAATTTTGCCGGCCGAAAGATATCAAATGAGAAATTCCAGACCACAATAAATTTCTCTCTCAAGAGCGTTACAGAAAACGTACTGGCATGCAGTTACATTGTAAGCGAAAAACACACTTCAGCAGACGGTTCACGTGACATGGTCATTGAAGAGCGTAGTTTCCATATGTTCCGTGTTCCGGATTCTTACAAACCATATTCTTATAGCTCAAATGTTCAAGAAAACGCTCTTTACCGTGCCATGTACACCAAACTGGAGAAAGAATCTCTTACAGATCCTGATAAGTTGTTCCCTCTGGCATATATGAGTTATTATGGTGTAGGAATGGGAAAGAAAGCAGATGAACTGGACCGTCTTTCAAAAGCTGTAGTACAGATGCAGAAACTTGCAGACAATGGCTGTTTGAGAGCCAGCGCATGGCTCATACCTGTATATTACAATCTGTCAATAGATGAAAAGCACTACCCTATGCGTATACAACGCAAGAAATTCCGTGATCTTTCAGATCAACAGATGAGCACCATGCTCATGGCGTATAACCCATACGTTTATGGCCTTAACGGAGATATCCTGGCCAGCGGCAATTCAGATCCTGAAGAGATTGCCGCAGAATATGAGAAAGGTGCTGAGGAGGATGACGCATACTCTCTCTACCGTTTGGGTATGGCTTATAAGGAAGGTGTAATCAAGTCACGTGACCTGGATAAATCACTTGAATGTTTACACAAATCGGCCGAGAAAGGTTATGCTGATGCTTACTGGCAATTGGCTCTTGCATACAAAAGTGGCCTGGGAGTTTCATCTGATTACAACCAATACATACATATGCTGTTCCGGGCTATTGATGCAGGCTCAATCGAAGCTGTTGATGAATTGAGCGTTGCTTACTTCTGGGGCATCGGTGTTAATCGTGACGTCGATATGGCACAACAGGCCAGACGCAGTTATTTCTATCTCAAAAACAATGTCTGGCGTGATGTCCTTTCACTTTACGGATTTCCCAATATTTGATAAAAATGAGAAAACTGAAATATATATTCATTACCATTATTCTGACGTTTACCGTTGCAGTATATGCACAAAACGGGATTGAGATCAAAACGCCTGAAAGGATTGCCCGGATGCTGGAAAGCATGCCTGTCAACAACATTCCAAAGGCTGGTCAGTTCCAGTGTTCAGACCTGAGCAGTACACTGATGTTCTACACTGAGACTGAAGCCGGTGTTACAATTCAGCTGGGAGCTCGTCTTTTTTCCACTGGTTTGCGTAAGGAATATGATCCTGTCATTATCAGTTTTATTGAGCGTCTATGGGTTGAACTGCTATTGCGCAAGACCACAACTTCGCAATCAAGCCTGCTTAAAGAATACAGTGTCCGTATAGTCTTAGGAGGCTATCCATTAGGTTCTGGCAGTTTCAAACAACTTAACCAGGCACTTGAAGTCATTAATTCACTGGCATCATTTTCCATCACCACCGGAGGTAATGAAATAGATGTATTCATGCGTGACCAGGCCGGGACTACACTTCATATCTACATTCCTGCCAGCCGCGATCTTCTGTTCCAATATGACAAAAAGGAACATGAGGAGCATCTGATGAAGGAACTGTATGAGACAAAGTTCTCTTACAAACAGATTACAGAACTAAATGCCACGATTACTGCTACATATGATGATTACATGGTTGCGGGAGGAGACTGTTATATGATTGACTCACTTAGGAATGATGTTTTCTTCAAAAAGAACGGCAGTGTTTTATGGGATCCCAAAAGATTCCCAGAGGAGTCTATGCGAAACATTCTGATGAGTGCCGCGCCTGAAAAATGCGTAAGCAACATTATTCTGGATATAACGCCACACACATATAACCGTGACATCAGGAAATTCAAAATACCTCTTGAAAGATTCATGGGTTACGTGCAGCAGCAGGGATTCAAATTCTATACAGGTTCATTAGGGAAAAACGGAGAGCATAACCAATGCCTTATGGCCATGTATCATCCGGTTTACAATTATCTGCATATTTTGTCAGTCAGTTTTTCTCCTGAGCAACTTGAACCAACCGGTGAATCTATCATAAAAGCAGATCTTTCAACATTTATTCCACAACATAATATTAAAAACCTGTTTCAAGAAAAATAACGGACTATTATGAAAATACAGAATTTCCTAATTACGGCAGCACTGGCAATATTCACAGTGACAGCCAATGCACAACTGGACGTTGTTCGTTTCAGTGTACAGGATGGTGTTTCAGATGCCACCCTGAAATCCGGAATTGAAAAGAGCACCTCAACGCTTCTTTCTGTCCTTAACTCTACAGTGATAGCAGGCAGGGCAAAGGTCAAACTCGAGAAAGAAGAAGAATCAGTGTTTACCAAGGATGGACGTAAATGCCTGGATGAGATGTGGGCATCAAGTGCAATGATGTGCCCTGTATCACAAATAACAGAGAAATGCATCTCCATGCAGGACGGCTCTGTCCAGGTACGCAACATTCCTATCACCATGCTTGCTGCAGACCCTGAAACCTGTGAGCAGGAACTTGTAATCTGCTTTAACCAGCAGGGACAGATTGACAACATCATGGTAGCACTTGAAGAGCACCGCTATCTGGATGTCATCAACGCACAGATAAGCGTCAAGGATTTTCACCGTCGTCAGGCCATAATAGATTTCGTTGAGAATTTCCGCACCGCCTATAACCGCAAGGATATTGATTACATCAACAACGTATTCAGTGACAATGCCCTTATCATTACAGGTAAGGTAGTCAAGATTGACAAGAAGAAACAGGACCTTACAGCCCAGTCACTTAACAATGAGCAGATCCAGTATCAGAAATCAACCAAGGAGGAGTACATAACCAACCTGAAGAAATGCTTCAAGAACAACAGCTACATAAACCTCATCTTTGATGATATTGAAGTAATGCGTCATCCCAAACGCGATGATATTTTTGGCGTTACCCTGAAGCAGCACTGGAATTCATCCAACTATTCAGATGTAGGTTATCTATTCCTCATGATCAACTTTGAAGATGAACTGAACCCCAGCATACAGGTACGCACATGGCAGCCGGAAAAGTATAATGGCAAGCCTCTGCCACGTGACGAGGTATTCTCACTCGACATGTTCAGTATCTGATATTTATAAACCATCAACAAGATATTCATTATGAAAACATACGCTAAAGCCATTGTAGCTCTTACCGCAATGATATCATTCAGCGTAGTGAATGCGCAAGAGCAGTTCAAGAACCTGATAATAACGAATATTACTCCTGAGCTCAGTGTCTATCCGTGCGGTGATCGTCATGAGGCGCAGGTTATCATACGTTGCCAAGAGCCTTTTGATCTGGTGCTGTCATCAAATACAGACACGAAACTGGATCTGACTATCACTACTGAAGGACCGGAGAAGGTGTATAGTATAGTATTCAAGACCAAGGAGGAGGGTACTTCATTCAAGGGCCGCCAGCTTACCGTTGTGGCAGAAGGATTCAAGAAGCACTATATTCCCCTTAATCTTAGCGACAAGGAAAAACTGGAATTTATGGTGACAGACCCATACTCAAAGTTACGTTCACTTTTCTACACCGCAACAGAAGCCGGTATAAGCCTTATGAGCGATGGCATGTATGAGGCTGCCATTGACCAGTTCAATATAGCAAAGCAGTGCCCTGAATTCCCGGATACGCCCAACCATCTGGATGAATATATCGAGAAGTGTGATTCACTCAAGATATGGACAGCAAAGGCCGCTTCATATTCCGCTAAGGAAGACTATTTCAATGCACGTCTTATTTACATGAAGATGATGACAGAAAACCCTTCATGCAATCTCGTCCGTAACTTATATACTGAAGCTAATGAGAACTACAACCGTGTCAGTAAGCATGACATTGATGTAGCTCAGGCATACTTTGAATCCAAACGTTATGAGGAGGCACGTGAGCTTTATGAGCACGCCATTGCCCAAAACAACCCTCAATCTGCACTTGCAGGCACTAATCTGGCATATATCCAGCTTAAACGCTACAAGCAGGATAACCACACACGTTCTGTATCATATATTTACAACAAGGATTGCAATATCGGTATTATGTTCGCCGGACTGAAACCGGACAAGAGCAGTGGATATTTCTCATTCGGATTTGAAAAAGGTTGCGTTGACTTGCTTTCTGGGAATCTTGATCCTATAACCACTGATTTCAAGCCATCAGAGCCTATGTATCAGGCAATGATCAGCGCCGGTTGGACCATGAGGTTATACACCCAAAGCGATGAAATATATATACCTAAGGTATGGATGCTGATATCTCCGTTCGGATATTCAATCGGTGGTTTCTACTCTAAGCAAGAAGTTACTGATGAAAACTACAATAAGAGCTATGATGAAAATTATCATCTGATGCATGTATTGGCACCTGAAGTTGGTATTGCAATACGTATGTGGCGTGTCATACTCAGTTATCGTTTCCAATACCGTTATGTGATTAACAAAGAAACTCCTACATCCGATAATTTAGGAAGCGCCAAAAACCTGTTTGGCATAGGCTTCTGCTGGTAAAAAATGCTTGAAATAAAAGAGGTCCTTACAGACAAGGACAAGAAGAAACTGTTCAAGTTTCCCATAGACTTGTACAGAGATTGTGATATGTACGTGCCCGTGCTCATCAATGATGAGATGGACACATTCAATCCCAAGAAAAACGGAGCTTACAGTTATGCTGACAGCCGTTTATGGCTGGCCTGGCGTGACGGCAAGATCGTGGGGCGCATAGGTGCAATACTTAACCGTGCAGCCAATGAGAAGGATAATGTAAAGCAACTGCGTTTTACACGTTTTGACTTTATAGATGACTTTGAGGTTTCAAAAGCGCTGTTTGATACCGTCGTAGCCTGGGCGCGTGAGCTTGGCATGACAGAGCTGGTGGGTCCGTTAGGGTTCTCCAACTTGGACAAGCAAGGTATGCTGGTAGATGGATTTGACCAACTTGACATGTACATCACGCTCTATAACTACCCCTACTACATAGATCACATGGAGCGTCTGGGGCTCACCAAGAAGTGGGACTGGACTGAGACCAAGGTCATTGTGCCGGACCGCGTACCGGAAAAGATGGACCAGATTGCAGCCATCTCCGAGAAACGTTACGGCTACTCCATCAAGAAGTTCCGTAATATGAAAGAGGTACGCCCATACATACGCAAGGCCATGCAGATTATCAACATAGCATTTGCCAAGCTGCACGGTGTGGTTCCACTCTCAGACAAGCAGATTGACAACATGGAGCATCTGATTGCACTGGTAGGCCGTCCTGAATATTCACTCATGGTTCAGAACCAACAGGGTGAGTTGGTGGGATTCGGATTCATAGCTCCTTCTATTAGCCGCGGCATACGTGCCAGCAAGGGCAAACTTGGACTGTTTTCTGCACTAAAAGTCTTAAGTGACCTCAATGATCACCGCCACATAGATTTCTACATGATTGGCGTGCGCCCCGAGGACCAGAAAAAGGGTGTGGAGTGCATCATCCTGCGCGAGGGCATCATTGCCATCCAGTCACACGGCGGCATAGACTGCCAGACCGGCCCCATGCTTGAGGACAACGCCAACGTCCAGAACATCTGGAAACACTTTGAGCACTACACGCACCGCCGCCGTCGCTGCTGGACTTACAAATTGGATTAACCCTATCCTACCCTTCAATGTATAAAAGGGTTCCTGCTTAAAGTAAAAATTAAGGCGTCCCCAAAGGGCGCCATAATTTTTACCCGGCCTGGAAGGCCGGCAAGCGGAGTGAAACGGAGCGCGTTTCCTGAAGGAAACTAAAAAAAGGTTGTTTCTGATACGCAGATAAGTTTCCATCCCGAGGCTTTAAGCCAAAGGCGCTAAAGCCAAAAAACTCCGAGCGAAGCGAGTACCCGCCGGATGGCTTTTATTATCTTTGCACCAGCACATGGAAAGTATCCTACAAATAGATAACCTCTCAAAATCCTTCGGAGACCGCATAATCTTTGACGGCCTCTCGCTCAATATCAGTCAGGGTGAGAAGGTCGGGCTGATTGCGCGTAACGGTCAGGGTAAGAGCACATTGCTTGACGTTATTGCCGGTAATGCCGATTACCGCAGCGGAAGCATTGTTTTCCGCCGCGACATAAAGACCGCATATCTGATGCAGACACCGCAATTCCCGCAGCACTCA
This sequence comes from Bacteroidales bacterium UBA1182, assembly GCA_002310015.1. Lineage (GTDB taxonomy): Bacteria > Bacteroidota > Bacteroidia > Bacteroidales > Bacteroidaceae > Colenecus. The sequence goes on along the minus strand of DBYQ01000011.1, from coordinate 47,777 downwards.
AGTGTGCTGAACGCCTGTTGCGGAAACGGGGCCGATGACGAGACGCTTCTGAAAGCCCGCCAGTTGCTCACAAAACTTGAGGTAACTGATCTGGACCAGCCCGTATCGGAACTATCCGGAGGCCAGGCCAAGCGTGTTGCACTGGCCCAGGTGCTGATGTCCGAGCCCGATTTCCTGATACTTGACGAGCCTACCAACCATCTGGATGTGGAGGTTACCGAGTGGCTTGAGGATTATCTCACTGCCAGCCGTCTGACCCTTCTGATGGTAACTCATGACCGATACCTGCTGGACCGCGTATGCAACCGTATTGTGGAGATTGATGATTTCCGTGCCTACTCCTACTCCGGCAACTACAGCTATTATCTGGAGAAACGCCAGGAGCGCCTGGATGCGGAAAGCTCACAACGGGAAAGCGACCTCAACCTGTACCGCCGTGAGCTGGACTGGATGCGCCGCATGCCCTGTGCACGTGGAGGGAAGGCACGCTACCGCAAGGAATCATTCCATGACCTTGAAGAGCGCCTGCAGCACCGCCGTGACGAGCAGAATGTGGCATTGGATGTAAAAGCATCGTATATCGGCAAGAAGATTTTTGACATAGAGCACCTGAACAAAGCTTTTGGAGACAAGATAATTCTCAAGGATTTCAGCTATATATTCAGCCGATATGAGAAGCTGGGCATAATAGGTGAGAACGGTGTGGGTAAATCCACGTTTCTCAAGTTATTGCTGGGCATTGAACAGCCCGACAGCGGAGTGATTGAGCGCGGTGCCACACTCAAGATAGGCTACTATTCTCAGGAAGGACTGACTTTCCCGGAGAATGCAAAAGTAATTGATATAGTTACGGCCATTGCCGACCATATACAGTTGGATGACGGACGCCGCATGTCGGCCGGACAGTTCCTGCAGAAATTCCTGTTCACGCCTAAAACCCAGTACAGCTATGTGAGCAAGCTGAGCGGAGGCGAGCGCCGCAGGCTGTACCTTTGCACCATCCTGATGCAGAGCCCCAACTTCCTGATACTGGACGAGCCCACCAATGATCTTGACATAATGACCCTGCAGGTGTTGGAGGAGTACATTGCCCAGTTCAAAGGATGCGTGATAGTGGTATCACACGACCGCTATTTCATGGACAAGATTGCCGAGCATCTGCTGGTTTTTGAGGGCCAGGGCCGCGTAACCAACTTCCCCTCATCATACAGCGACTACATGGAGTGGAAAGTGCTCAAGGAGGATCAGGAGAAAGCTGCTGCAGCACAGGCTGCCAAGAACAAGCCTGCAGCACAGGCGCCTCAGCCATCGGCCTCACGCCCGGCCAAGCTCACTTTCAAGGAGAAGCGTGAGATGGAGCAGATAGAGCAGGAGCTCCAGAATCTGGAAGAAGAGAAGGCCCAGCTGGAGGAGGAACTGAACAGCGGGACCCTCCCCTATGACCAGCTCCAGCAGAAATCGGCCCGCGTGGGTGAGATCATGGAGCGAATTGATGAGATAACCATGCGCTGGCTGGAATTAAGCGAGAAAGGTTAGCGCACCGGTTGATCAGGCTGCATTTCCCAGCCGGTGATGGTTGAGAAGTAGGGAATCAGGGCGTAGGCCAGTTTGATGTGGGCTTTCTCATTGGGATGCCAATCGGCACCAAGCTCCTGGTCATTGTCCAGATGCACGGCCTGGAACATTCCGTCATAATAGACATTTCTGTAGCCGCACTCCTCAACGCATTCGCGCACAAAGTCAAACAGCAGTTTGTCTACCTTGGTTGATACGCACAGGATGGGGTGATCCTCACCGTAGTAGTCCTTTATGGACTTGAGCAGGCGTTTATAGTTACGCTTGAAAACGTCACGCATAGGCTGCCGCTCAGTTGAGAAATCGTTCTGCCCAAGATAAATCATGGTGATGTCCGGTTTGAGGCTGCCGGGCTCCCACTTGGGCTGGCGGGCATTGTCAAACGTGCAGCCGTAACGGTCAGGCATATACCAGCGTGACTGCTTGTCACTGTCATCATAGTTGCGGGCTATACCTTTACCTGAATGTGAAACCGTAATGAAATCGGCATCGAAATAGCGTGCCAGCACGGCGCAGTATGTCTTTGAAGTATTCTGAGTCTCAGGGGTATAGCGGTTGCGCGATATACTGTTCTCAATACCGTAACCGCAGGTGTAAGAGTCACCCACAAACTCTATCAGACGCTCTTTTACGGGAGCTGCCTGCTGCAGGTCCTTAGCCACGGTAAAGTTGTGGAAGGTGGTCTTGCCCTGATCAGCCTCAGTGCGTTTCTGAATGATTACTGTATGGTTTGCGGGCTTCTTTCCTTTCTTGAAATCAGCAGCAGTCACAATGCTGAGCAGTGTATCCTTTGAGTTGATGCACAAAACCTTATCAGCATCAGCGCTCATGTCGCGGTCAATCCACACATTGAAATAGTCCTTACCGGTGTCCGATGCACGCACTGCCAGGTAATCACCTTGGAATGATATCTTTGCATATACGGAACTCCAGTCAAAACTCACATCATCGGCTTCAGTGAGCGTACGGCCCACGTAAGTGATGCGGCTGTCAGATGCCGGAACGGTAACATCGGGAAAAACAGGTGCAGCCAGTAATAGTGCTGAAACGGTCAAAAGCAATCTGTTCATAAATCAAACGGGATAATTCTGTGCGAATATACGCAATCCCGCAATTCAGCCCAAATGTTAAATTGTTTAAAACGTTTGGTGCGTAAAAAAAAGCGGTTTACATTTGCGATATCAATTTGATATCAAAACCAAATCAAAACAATAAAAGTTATGGAAACAAAAGAATTTGAATTTAAAGGATTCAGGATGAGCGGATTCATGGCCATCCTTCTGATGCTGATCATTATCGGCTTGATTATCGCAACTCCGTTTTTTGATCTCCCTCTCTCCGGTTTTACCCCTCTGTTTGTAGTGCTGCTGGTAATAATTGCAGCAGGATTTGTTCAACTTGAGCCAAATGAGGCACGCGCCATGGTGTTCTTTGGAAAGTACAAAGGCACATTCCGTGAGAACGGTTTCTGGTGGGTCAATCCTCTGCTCAAGAAGAAAAAGATTTCATTGCGCGCCCGTAACCTAAATGCTGAGGCCATCAAGGTAAATGACAAGAGCGGTAACCCCATCATGATAGGTCTTGTCATGGTATGGAAAATCCGTGATGTCTATAAGGCACTCTTTGAAATAGATTCACAGACCATGGGCCAGACTCCTGGCGGTATAGTAAACCTTAATGCCACAATGAGAGCATTTGAAAATTTTGTGGCAGTTCAGTCAGATGCAGCCCTGCGTCAGGTGGCCGGCCGTTACAACTATGATGAGAACGGTGGCGGTGACAATGTCGTTACACTTCGTTCAGGTGCCGATGAAATCAACGAGATGCTTAAACAGACACTGAACGAGCGTCTTGCGATAGCAGGCATCGAGGCTGTTGAGGCCCGTATCAACTACCTGGCATATGCTCCTGAGATTGCTGCCGTAATGCTCCGCCGCCAGCAGGCCGATGCTATCATATCAGCTCGTGAGAAGATAGTAGAAGGCGCCGTATCGATGGTCAAGATGGCTCTTGACAACCTTAAGAAAGACGGTGTGGTTGATCTTGATGAGGAGCGCAAGGCTGCAATGGTAAGTAACCTTCTCGTAGTACTCTGCGGTGATGAGCCTGCACAGCCTGTCGTGAACACAGGTACTCTTTACAATTAAACAGACTGACAGATGGCTAAAGACGCTGACTCCAAGAGCTTTCTGCTGAGGGTGGACTCTGCTACAATGGCGGCCCTTGAGGGGTGGGCCGCCAGCGAGTTCCGCAGCGTGAACGGCCAGCTGCAATGGATCATTGCCGATGCCTTGCGTCGCGCCGGCCGTACACCAAAGAACAATCAAACGGACAATAAAGACAAATGAATATGAGACAACCCACAATTATTCATGAACACTATGAACCGGTACCATGGGCTACTATTATAGCTGAGTTACTCACCATTTTGGTGTTGGTTTTTAGGTTTGGTTCTGCAATCAAAGATGAAAGAGTTGAGGGCGTTCCTCTGGCGATTCAGATTGTTATCTGGGGAGCTCCTGCGATATTATTTATCATTGTGATTATCGGGGTTGTGATATCGCATCTGTTGGGGAGGAATAAACCATCAATTATTGTATACAATGACCGTTTGGAGGTAAGGAAAACGTCGTTTTCCCCTAACATGATAGAGATAAAATACTCTGAAATCAGGAATCTGGATTCTGACTCAGGACAGTTGCTGATATGGAAAGATGAGTATTCGGCTCCTTTACGTTATAACTTGGGTAAAAATGTAAAGATTGCAGATGCCACGTTTGGTATTATCCGGACCACTTATGACAAATACAATCAGGAGAATAATTTCAAGTCCGTACCTATTGAAGACCTGCCCAAAAAGAAAGCAAGTCTGCCGCAGGTAGTGCTTATTGTGACAATGCTGGCTGCTCTTACGCTCTTCCTTATTCTGTCAAAGTAGTGACACAGGGGTCAGTCCCTATTGTGTCATTTTTCAAAGAAGCGAAGGGAGTTCACTGAGCGAGTGGATGGTATAATCAGGGAGTGTGGAGTCAGACGGCTCCACATCTCTTATGTTGAACCAGATGGTGCGCAGACCGTATGCCGTTCCGCCACTGATATCGGCATTCAATGAATCACCCACTATCACGGTCTGGGCTGGAGTGGTTTCTGGCAATTGGGCAAAACAGTAGTCAAAATATTCGCGTGACGGCTTGTTGAAGCCTATATCCAGTGCACCGAATACTCCATCCACATACTGCATCAGTCCTGCCTTGCCCAAACGTGTGGACTGTTGCAGGTTTGAGGCGTTGCTTACCACGTAAACCTTGTATTTGGAGTGCAGATATTTCATTGCCTCGCGTGAACCGGCTACAGGCACTGACGTATCACGCAGTCCCGCAATGAAATCGTTCTCGAAGGCAGGACCGTCGGCCTCAATCCCGTAGTCGCGGAATATGCCGGCCCAACGGGTCCGATGCAGCTCATCAACAGTAAGCAGTCCGTCTTCAATCCGTTTCCACAAGATAATGTTGCGGCTCAAAAAGAATTCAAAAAGATCATCAGAATATGGAACACCGTTCTTTTGGCAACAGTTGCGCACATTCTGCCTGGCACACTCCTTGAAATCCAGGAGCGTGTCATCAACATCCATAAAGACAGTGGTGATCTCTTCTTTCCGAAACATCAGACTGCAGTGATACGATAGGTAAATGCGGTGCTCTTGCCCGGTTCCAGTTTATTGATGTAATCACGACCGGATATGTCACCTTCATAGCCCTGGCAATCACAACGGCCCATCCAGGGCTCAATGCAAACAAACGGAGCGTTCTTGGCAGGCGGTGACCACAGACCCCACACGGGGGCATCATTTGTCTCAACGGCAATATAGGGAGTACAATGCTTGTCGTACAGGATTACCTGGTCAATCTGATACTCTTCAAGCACAAGTGCATCGCGTGAGAATAGCCCCGGGGTGAGGGGGAGCATGGCATCAGAGTCCAGTTCTATCATTCCGGCATTTTCACTGCGATAGCCATCGGGGGTGAGTTGACCTATTATCAGACGGCTTACCGGTTCCTCTGCCTGAGTGAGACGGAAATACCCGTGAATGAAATCATTCTTGTCAAAGTCACGGTAATTGAAACCGGGATGCGCTCCAATCTGGAAATACATAGTCTCCTGGCCGGGGTTCTTGATGCGCCACTCTACTGTCAGAGTGTTGTCATCCAGCTTGTAAGATGCCTCAATACGGAACTTGTACGGATAGACCTTGAGCGTATCTTCATTTGACTCCAGTGCCATAACCACGCTGTCTGTATCCTGGCAGAGGACGGTAAAGTTCAGGTCACGTGCAAAACCGTGCTGCGGCAAACGGTAAATTTTATCGCCAACACGATACTCTCCGTTCCACACCTTGCCTACTATCGGGAAGAGCATGGGTGCATGGCGGCCCCAGTACTCCTTATCGGCTGTCCAAATCAGTTCCTCATCACTGCCCTGTTTCTTAAGGCTGGTCAGTTCCGCTCCGTGAAGGTCAATCGCGGCGCTTATCTTATCATTCTGTATAATCATAGGTAACGTACGGTTTCATCCAAAGGTTTGCGTTTCTCATGACGGTCCGACGGTACGCCCTGGGCCGATGCATAGCCTATAGGCATAAGTGCTGCAATCTTAATGTTGTCAGGCAGGTTGAACAGTTCACGGGTCTTCTTGAAATCAAAACTGCATACCCAGCAGGAGCCTATGCCCAGTTCCTGCGCCTGAAGCATCATCTGTGTGAGTACAATGCTGGCGTCCATCTCACCTGCTGAGTGTCCGTCCTCTTCATGACGGTGGTTTTTCCAGCAGATGTTCTCATCCCAGCACACCAGAAGCGCCTGCGGGGCGCCGAACATGTACGGAGTCACGCTGGCCATCTTACTTACTGCATCAGGACTTTGCAATACATATATCACCTGCGGCTGGAAATTAACGGCTGTAGGAGCCACGCGGCCAGCCTCGAGAATTTTCTGCAGTTTCTCAGGCTCTATCTTACGGTCAGTAAACGAGCGCACTGAATAACGCTCCTTGCATAGTTTCAGAAAGTCTGTCATAGTTTCAATTGAATCATTTAATACCGTTGCGGCTGCTGAAGGTGATGCGAACGCCCTTGTCATCAACCATCAGGTCATTACCGCCGTTATTGCCGTCACTCTTTATGGGCTGGCGTTTGCCATCCAACACCTCCTGGCACATGTTTTTGATATCGGTCACACGCTGGGGACTCTCCAGATTGTCACCGCTGTAATGGCCGGGAAACAGGTAACGGATATCATTATCCTTCATATATTTCTCAACCTTGGCGGCCGATGACACCACGTTTGAAAGATATGTGAACACAAGCAGATTGGTTGAGCCGAAAGCATCACCGCTGAAACCGTAATGGTTGGCCTTGTCAAAGAAGGTCACACTGCCTTGGGTGTGTCCGGGTGTGAACATCACCTCAAGCTTACGGCCGCCCAGGTCTATTACCTGCCCATCGGTCAAGAACTTAACCTCACCTTTATAACCGCGCACATTGCCTGAAAACATCTGCGCGTCATCAGGACCCAGATATGTTTCAGGGAACGGACCGGCACCGCCCACATGATCACCGTGTCCGTGCGTAAGCATCAGAGTAACCGGCTTGGATGTAATCCCTGCCACTATCTTGTCCAGACCAGGAATGCGTGTGCCTGCATCAATCAGTACTGCACGGTCATTACCTTCAACAAGATAAAGTGATTCATTATAGCATCTGTGGCCATTGCCTATCCAGGTATGTTCATCAAGTTGACGGAATATTACTTCATCGTCTTCATAAACCACTTTACCGCGAAGGTCACGGCTGTTCACATCACTCACCTGCGCCTTACAGGAGCAGATAAAAAGGCAAAAAAATGCTGTCAGAATAAGATTTGTTTTCATTTTCATATCCGGTTAATTGCGACCCTTTCGTGTCAGTCTTTGCAGATGTTGCTGTAATATTCATAGAAATCACTCCACTTGTAGTACGGATAGTTGTCAGTATCAAGCGGGAGCATAACCTCATAACCATTCTGCAGACACTTGACAAGTATCTCCGGGTTCTTCTTGCTCTTATAGAATATGAACTGCAAATTGGCAGCCTTACCTATCTGGAAGTCCTGGAAATAATACTTGAGCTGGTTGGGATCAGTCACTCCCTCCTTGGGCATATTGATACCCATAATAATGTTAAGCGGTCCCAGATTGGTGTCATGTCCGAACCGCAGGGATGCAATATCCTGACACTCGCCGTCAATAACAAGTTTGGCCTGCTCAAGGATATCGGCCACGATAGGCTTCATTACGTTTATGTCCCTGTACCAGTTACGGTATGAATTCAGGTTGCTTCTCTCCCAGTTGGCAGTCAGTTCCTCCGGCTTGAAAAGCCCCATCAGAAGCTCTTCATGGCCGATGCTGGGGAGTGAAGTATAAAGGTTCTTGAGGTTGCTGTAGATACGGCGGGAACTGCGTGAAAGCCCTTCTGTGCTGTTGAACAGGCGTGCCACGATCTCATCGTTCGATGCCACCTGCTCCGTAGCGGGATTGAAACCGCTCATATCCATCGTAAGACGGGCACGGGGAGCATCCTTTCGGTATGGATTATCTTCAGCATCAGGCTTGACACCCGGCAGTGTGGCACGCGATGCCTGCTCGTATATATAGATTTTGGGATTACACTGTACTAAGGCCTGACAGAAGGCGCTCATGCTGATGATGCATCGGCCTGTAGTGGATGAGATGGCCCGCACCGTACCACCCTTCTTGAACACCTCCGGAAAACTCTCATACATCTTACGGGCAATGCCCTGATGCTGGTCCCAGCCCACATGGGTAAGTTCACCCATGCCGTTCATAAACTCCTGATAGAGAGCCTTGTACTGGGCATAGAACTTCTCACCCTCAGCATTGAGAAGATGCTTCTCATGCGCCTCTGTCAATATGGTGTCAAGTTCCAGATAGAGCGAGTTGTTCCAATAGTAACGTGAGCCGTGACGTGCGTAATGACTAATATAAAAAGGTTTATAGCCTTTAGGAGACTTGGTCAGTGCGGGAGCATCAAATGTGTAAGGATAATCAGTTCCATACGCCTTCTGAGGATTGGCCTTGATCTCTTCCAAAACATTCATACGCTGCGCATATGACAGTGAGCACAAGGCAAATACGGCTAAAAACAGGATAAATCTTTTCATAGCTGTTGATATCGGTTAATAATCGGTTTCAAATGTAATAAAAAAAAGGTTATTTTTGCGAAACAGGATAACCAACTAACCTAATATGAAAAAATCAAGGATTTTACTCATTCTGGCCGGTGCATTATGCGCTCCGGCATTGATTGCCACGGTTGCCATTGCAGCCGGTGATTCCAGGATTCCCCAGCGTCCTGAGGGACCTTGCGATGTTTACGCAAAAGGTGGCGCTCCATGCGTGGCAGCCCACTCCTCTACCCGCGCTCTCTACAAGGATTACAACGGCCCGCTCTATCAGGTGATGCGCCAGAGTGACGGAAAGACGCTTGACATTGGCGTAGTACAGCCCTCAGCCGGTGATCCCGGCGGTTATGCCGACGCAGCAGCACAGGACAAGTTCTGCAAGGACACCTACTGCTGGATAACCATACTGTATGACCAGTCTGGCAAGGGCAACCATCTGCAGCAGGCTCCACGCGGAGGATTCAGCGGTCAGGCAATGGGCGGATTCAATAACGTACCTATGGCCGATTGGGCTCCCGTAACACTCATGGGCCACAAGGTTTACGGCATATTCATTACCGCCGGTATGGGCTTGCGCTGGAATGATGCCCATGGCACCGCTGTCGATGACCAGGCTGAAGGTCAGTACTGGGTGATAAACGGACAGCACTACAACACCGGCTGCTGCTTTGACTACGGTAATGCCGAAACTGACAGCCGCGATGACGGTGACGGCACAATGGAGACCACCTATTACGGAAACCAGCCCTCATGGTATCACGGACAGGCTCCAGGCCCGTGGATCATGACAGACCAGGAGAACAACCTGGTAGGTTGCGTAAATCCTGATCCCAACGATAAGTACTGCGCTGACCTGCCCAGCATAAGTTGGCGCTTTGTAACCGCTACAGCCGACGGTGAACCTCACCACTGGCGCTCCATGGGCGGTAATGCCCAGGGTGGTGACCTGCAGATAATGTATGACGGAGGACGCATACAGAACCCGCGCAACAGTTATGACCCCATGCGCAAGCAGGGCGCCATTCTGCTGGGTAACGGCGGTGACAACTCCAACGGTTCATCAGGCACATTCTATGAGGCCGCAATGACAGCACCCGGCACATTCCCCACAATTGAGACCAACCAGGCCCTGCAGGCCAACATCGTGGCAGCCGGATATGATGTGCAGATGCTTTCAATAAGCGCATCAAACAAGGTTGACAAGCCCAACCTGCTGCAGACATTCTCACCCAAGACCACCCAGAATGTTACCGTTACATTCACCAACACATCTGGACAGGCCATCAATGACCTTGAAATCAGCCTGGTTACTCCAAAAGGCTGGAAGAGTGTTGTAGCCAACGGCAAGGGTAAGGTTCGCAAGATAGGTTATACCGTTGAACCCGGCCAGACCGTTGCCGTACAGTTTACAGTGACATCGGCCAAGAAACTGTTCAACGGTGACCTTGCAGCAAAGGCCAGTTGGAACGGCGGCAAGAGCCAGTGGACAGCAGCCCAAAAGGTACGTAACGTGGAGCCCATCAAGATTAACGAGTTCCGCATTGCTGACGGCAGCGGCAACCAGACCAACTCATTCATTGAGCTTTACAATGCCGGTGAGAAAGCAGTGAACCTGTCTGGTTGGACGCTCACACACCACGCCGTGAACCTGCCCTATTTCTCATCAATCAACATCCCCAAGGGCACCAAGCTTGCTCCCAAGTCATTCTATCTGATGGGAATAAGCAACTCAGGTCTTTCGGTCGATGCAGCCAAGGGCGACAACATTATTTATGTACGCAACGTGACAGGCATCGAGGCCGGGCACAGCATAACCATCGGTACCGGAAATGAGGCCGAAAAACGCACCGTAAAGAACGTAATCCAGCCCCAGGCACAGCAGCAACAGCAACAGCCTCAGGGATTCGGAGGATTCCGCGGCGCAGGTCCTGCAGGTGCTCCCACCACTCTTTGGCAGCCTCTGCCCGAGGGTCCGGTCATCACCATCCCCGCAGGCAGCAACAACATCCCCGTAACCAGCACAGCCGGATTCCAGGTTGGACAGAAGATGGCCATCGGCTACGGATCAACCTACCCCGCAGTTTCAAATTCGCTTGAGAAATATGAGGTTGTAACCGTAACTGAGGTAGGCAAACCCGGCACGCAGGCCTGGTTGGCAGTCGATGCCAAGAAGGGCGATACCAACATCAAGGTTACCAGCACCCAGAACATTACCGCCGGCGATAAGATCCGTCTTGACATTGACTCTGAGGGTCACGGAATTGAATGGGTTACAGTAAAATCCGTAGGCACGCAGTCGTCACGCGGCAGCAACAACGGTCCTCTTAGTCCGAATGACAACCCCGGCACCGGACTTGAACTTGAGGCTCCGCTTAAGTTTGACCACTCCGCAAACATGCCGTTCGCAGTTAACGGAACCGGTATCACATTTGAGCCGGCAACCAAGTTTGACCACTCCAGCAACGAGCCCGTACTGCCTCTGATTTATGCAATTGAGCTTGACCAGCCGCTCTCCAAGAAGCACGCCATAAACAGCGTAGTTCAGGATGTCATGGTAACCAATGCAGGCTTCTATGGCAACGTAACACCAGACCTTCTGTTTGGCGGTCCTACCCTTGATGCATCACGCGGCAACATGACTCTGCGTAACGGCAAGGGTCTCATAGTGGATGCCATGAACTACGGCGGTCTGGTTGACCCGTGGCTTGCCGAGGGTTATCACGCCGATTCAGGTGCAGGTGCCGAGGGTGCATATGCTCCCGTTCCGCAGACAGGACGCGGACGTGGCGGATTCGGCGCATTCGGAGCCGCTCCTGCAGCAACTACAGCCGCAGGCCCCGACCTCAGCACAGGCCGTTACCCTGACGGATTTGACACTGATGACAACAAGCTGGACTTCCACACAGGACAGGCACAGACAATTGCAGCACCTGCCAAAGCCGGCCAGACCAACATCAAGGTAGCATCGGTCCAGGGCTTCTCAATAGGCCAGACCATGTACGTTGGTTCAGGCAGCAGCCTTGAAAAGATTAAGATTGCCACCATAGGCACAGCCGGTGCAACAACAATATCGGCCGATGCCAAAAAGGGTGACAAGACCGTGGCAGTTGCCGCATCACAGGGCTTCCAGGTTGGTCAGATAATCAACATAGGAAACGAATCCTACACCATTGAATCAATCCAGGCAGTTCCGCGCCGCGGATTCGGATTTGGAGGATTTGGCGGATTTGGTGGCCGTGGAGGCCAGCAGCAGCCCGTTGAACCGGACAAGATAACCCTGACCACAGGCCTTAACGCCGCAGTAGCCAGTGGAGAATACCTGACAGGTACAGGTATAACCTTGGGCGCACCCCTTACCAAGGATCACGGCGCAGGCGATGCATTCACCGCATCGGTAGCCACTCCGGGTAAGCCTAACATCAGATAATTGTAATGGCAAAGGATAACGGAACATTAAGAAAGACAATGGTGGCACTTACCGCCATTGTCCTTCTTTTGTCCACTATTCTATGTATCCATTCCATTTCCGGGCACGGCCTGATTGGCTGCACCCAAGGCACAAACTGCAACATTGTACTTGGCAGCCGCTGGTCATTCCTGTTTGGAATAATACCTGTTAGCGCTCTGGCAGCAGGTGCATATCTTACACTTCTGGCATGCATTCTACTCATTGACAGCAAGTGGACAGGAGCTCAGGAACAACAATTCCTGTTCCATGCCATTCTTGTAGTAAGCGGTGCCATTATAGGGTGTGCCATATGGTTCATCTGGCTGCAGAGCCATATGATCCGAGCATTCTGCCCCTACTGCATGACAGCCCACATTCTAGGCATAGTAATCTCCGTGCTGTCAGTCATCTGGTGCATCGGGCAAAAAACAAGGCGTATTGTACTGAACATACTAATAGGTGTATTAATTGCAGCCGCGCTGGGCGTAGTCCAGTTCACCACCACCCCACGCTCCCTTGCCGAGCGCGGTTTTGTTAACGAGCCCCTACGCTACCCCGACCCCAAGGAGATGCCCATAATAGGCAGTCCCGATGCCAAGCACAAGGTAACCATGCTTTTTGACTGGCAATGCGCCCACTGCCGCCGCACGCACATTATGCTGCCCGATGCCGTTAACCAGCTAGGCGACAGCATTGCAATAGTTTGCAGCCCCGTATCCATGAGCCGCGAGTGCAATCCCCACATATCGCCGGGCATAGACCGATTTGCCGGCTCGTGCACGTTTATGCGCATAGGCCTTGCAATATGGCGCACCAATCCGGATGCGTATTGGGAGTATGAGAATCAGTTCTTTGGAACAGACCTTGTCCAGAGCTGGAATCCGCCTACTGTTGAGCAAGCCACGGCAATGGCAGAGCAGCTTATTGGAAAAGACCGGCTTGAAAAATCAATGCAGAGCCGATGGATGGAAAACTACATCTGGACTGTAAATGAACTGTTTGGCCGCACCTCAAAGGGCACCACATCGGCCATTCCCCGCCTTATCTATAATGGAAAAATAATGATACCAGAGGCTGATAACCCATCAGCTCTGGCATCACTTATCCGCGAAATGGTACAATAGGGGAACCTATTTTGCTCCTATAAACGTTAGAATCAGATCCACGGCCTCCTCCTCGGTCCTGTCATTCATAGAGATGACAAGATCATAGTTGCGGGGGTCATAACGGCTTACACCGGTATGACGCTTTGAATAGTCATCACACATCTGGTCCACATCCTTAACGAATTTCTCAGCTTCAACCTTAGAAGAGATTCCCTTCTTCTTCATAACTCTCTCCACACGGCTCTCCAAAGGAGACTGGATCCATATATTAAGGTGATTGGGATGGTCCTTGAATGTGACAAAACTGCAACGTCCTACTACCACGCATGACTCGGCATCAGCAATACCTTTAAGTATTTCCTGCTCAGTTGCGAATTTCTTATCAGTATCGTCTTTCTCCGGAACCGCATAATTGGGAAGGTGGTCATAAATGGAAACTGCAAAACCGCCGCCAAGCTCAACCATACGCTTCAGATCAGGCCACCATTTACGTTTCTTTGATTTAAGACTCTCTATTTTCTCTTCGTTCAAGCCTTCCTTATCTTCAACTGACTGTAAATGAGCCTTGTCATAAAAAGGCACGCCCAGCTTTTCTGCCAGGAGTTTTGCCACAGTCTTTCCGCCCGAACCCAACTCACGATTGATAGTAATGACATACTTGTTTGACAGTTTCATATATGTAAAGCATTAAAAGGTATTTCTATACACAAATATATAGAATAAAATCTCATTTGTAACCATCCCAACCGATAAAAAATATACCTGACACGCTATTTTTTTCATTCGGCTCCGGTTTTTATCAGAAAAATTGTTGAAAACTTCTGCCATTCATTCTATATCCTACCATAATAATATAGGTATCTTTGGTTTCCAGAAATAATGTTCGCAATCCTATATGCAACCTTATCTGGAAAAAACCTTCCTACAGCCCGCAGGATTACATAAAGCCACTCAAATATACGAGTTGGCAGGAGGTAAATTCACCAACAGGTATTACATAATCAGCAATGAAGGGACACGTCATCTCCTTGCCTCGCCCGAGGTTATAGGATATGAGTCTTATCTGGCCATGTGCGGCGCCACCAGTGATATGCTGGGCTGGCTCAAGCAGAAAGGCGCAACGGCAACCAACGTCGATATCATGACCATACTGCGTGGTGGTCTTAATTACCCTCTTGAAGAGTGTTGTTACCGCAACGGTATTCATGTAGACAACATGGATTTCATATCCTGCGAACGCGTTATCCGCAACAACCAGATTACAGGTCTGGATATCCGTTACACCAAGCTGACCGCACCTAATGAGATAACACTTATGATAGGTGACATCATTGCATCAGGTGAGACTCTGGCCCGATGCATACGTTATATCATAGCAGAATTCAAACGTCTGGGCGGCAGCATACGCCGCATGATATTCTTTACCATAGGCGGCACCCGTGCCATAGAGCTGTTTGAGGAACTCACCCCCGAGTTCCGTTTCCACTGGCCTGAATTTGAAGGCATAACCTGCATCTTCTATGAGGGCATATTCTCAGCATATAAGGACAAAGGTGTTACCGGCATCAGCTGGCCTCAGATTGACTTCTTCTGGAAGGACGGCGTGATATCACCGGAGTTCCGCCGTTATGTCCTGGCCGATGATGACGCCCTGTTTGAGAAATGCATAATATATGACGGAGGTGCCCGCCGATATGAGATTCCCGACCATTACCATGAGGTAACGGAGTATTGGGAGAACATCCGGGAAGCAGCCGACAACTTCACTTTCAAGGATTTCCTTGACGAGAAGCTGGGATACCCCACTCCAATCAGTTATGACAGATGGCTGGAACTCAACCACTATCAGAAACTGGACCAGAAAGAGATGACAGAGCTTTATACTTTTGAGAGGGAGTTTGCCAGCAGGTCAGAAGACCTGTCAATCATCAAGATTGCAGACCGGCGCCTCAAAGAATTCAAAACGGCTCTAAAAAAGTATTGCCCCACCATCGGTTGAAAATCAAACATCAAATAAATAAGATATGGCTTACAAGAAACCCGATGTAGATTTTACATCCAGCAGAGTGACTCCTGAGGGTCGCAAAAGCAACATCAGCATGTTTATGGTAATGCTGGGATTCACTTTCTTCTCAGCAAGTATGTGGGCTGGCCAGAAATTGGCTGCAGGCCTTGACTTTGGAGGATTTATCGGCGCATTGATACTGGGAGGTATCATTCTCGGCGCATACACAGGCGCACTCGGTTACATCGGCGCCAAGACAGGAATGACACTCGATATGCTGGCTCACCGCAGTTTCGGACGCAAAGGAAGCTGGTTGCCCAGTGCCATGATCAGTTTTACACAGATGGGCTGGTTCGGCGTAGGTCTGGCCATGTTTGCCATACCGGTTGCTCAGGAGTTCTTAGGTCTTGAGGTAACGCCTGACCACATGCCTTTCCAAGGCTATATCCTGGTTGCCGTTGCCGGCATGCTCATGACCGCCAGCGCATATTTTGGTATCAAGAGCCTTACACTCATCAGTTGGATTGCCGTTCCTATGGTAGGAATACTTGGTACGGTTGCCATGATTATGGCCATCCATCGCGGTGACGCCACTCTCGTAGAGCAGTTCTCAAGAGTTAATGACGGCTCACTTACCATTATTGCCGGTGCAGGCCTGGTTATAGGCAGTTTCGTATCAGGAGGTACAGCCACACCTAACTTTGCACGTTTCAGCAAGACCGCCAGGATTGGATGCATCGTTACGGTGGTAGCTTTCTTCCTGGGTAACTCACTCATGTTTTTCTTCGGAGCCGCATCAAGCATCTACGTGGGCGGAAATGACATCTTTGAGGTTATGCTCAACCTTAACCAGATACTCTTCTACCTGTCAGTTCTTGTGCTGGGCCTCAACATCTGGACAACCAATGACAACGCTCTCTACTCATCAGGTCTGGGCCTGTCCAACATATTCGGATTGTCCAAGAAGACAATGGTTCTTATAGCAGGTATCATAGGTACGGTAACCGCCGTATGGCTCTACTGGAATTTCTGCGGCTGGCTCAACATACTTAACTGCACCCTGCCGCCAATCGGTGCTATCCTGATTGTCAGTTATTTCAAGAACCGCAACGAGTATATGTCCGATGACGTTCATATCAGCAATGTAAACTGGGCATCAATACTGGGCGTTATCCTGGGAGCTGTTGTAGCCAACCTTGTAAAGTGGGGCATTCCTTCAATCAACGGTATGGTGATTGCAGCAGTATGCTACCTTATCGGAACCAAGCGCCGCTAAACAGCACACAATAAGGAAGAAGGACGGTTCGCGAACTGTCCTTCTTCTTTTTTCGGAGGCCGCCTTTCGCGGAGCGAAATAAAAAAATTTCATTCAGGGATGTGACAATCCGGAAAGTTTGCACTAAATTTGCGCCCTGAATGAAAGGGGGTGCCCCACAAGGGCTGAGATTATACCCTATGAACCTGATCCGGACAGTGCCGGCGGAGGGATTGGATTTCAAATCTTTCGGTGTACCCCTTTTTCATTATGGTTTAACTTAAATCTATATGAAAAAGGTATTTTTTTTGTCCATTACTTTGCTTGCAGGCCTTACAATGAAAGCCGAAACAGCAAATCTTAATCTCCAGATTGACACATTACGTCTGGAGCAGTTGAATGACGTTGTCATTAACGGTGTTCGTGCCATGAGCAATGAGGCATCGGTAGCAACCGAGATTGCCCGCCATGAGTTAGACAAATTTTCAAAAACAGGCCGCGAACTGCCATTCCTGTTTTCTCAGACACCAGGTGTAATTGCCTGGAGCGAGAACGGCACAGGCACCGGTACATCTTACATGCGCATTCGCGGTGCTGCCGGATCGCGCATCAACGTGACTCTGGACGGTGTACCATTAAACTCACCTGAGGACCAGTGCGTATTCTGGGTCAACATGAACAGCTACGCATCATTCCTGGGATCGGCCCAGATACAGCGCGGTCTGGGTACCTCAACATTGGGTGACGGTGCTTTTGGCGGTACTATAGCCCTATCAAGCGCTACCCCGGACTCCGAGCCCGGCCTGGAACTGACCGGATCATACGGCGCATACAACACACGCCACATGGGTGGTAAATTCTCAACCGGAACAATACTGAACAACCTAATAATAGACGGTGCTTACAACCAGACTCAGACCGATGGTTTCATGCACGGAACAAAGGGTAACTCCGGCAGTTACTACGGTGGCCTGCTCTGGATGCCCAGCGACAACGTGATGCTACGCTACCGTAACATCGGTAACTTTGAGATGACCGGACAGGCATGGAGCGGCGCTACAGCCGGTGACGATAACAAGAGCCTGATGGACGGCACTTACGGCACCAAGACCGGCATCAAGACCTATCAGGATATGTATGACAAGGGTCTGGGCCAGTACAACAGCCTTTATGAGGCCATCCAGTATGATGACAACGGAAAATTCCTCATTGATGACAACGGCAAGTATGTTGCTGCCCGTTACATGATGAAGGACGGCACATACTGGGACCGCACTACAGATAATTTCTGGCAGGATCACAACATCCTTTCACTCTCATGGACCCAGAACGAGCAACTGACTACATCAATCACTCTCCACTACACCTATGGCTACGGATATTACAATGAGTTCCGCCCCAACAACAAGTTGGAGAAATACGGTCTCTCATTCACCGACGGCCAGGGCAACGAGGTCAAAAAGAGTGATTTTGTACGTAAGAAAGGTCTGGAGCAGCATACCTACGGTGCTATCTGGAACAACAACATCAGTCTGGGTGATTTGAATATCCGCGCCGGGCTCTCAATGCAGCAGTTTAAGGGTAACAACTTTGGTCATATCACATACGTAGGCAATGATGAACTTGAGGCTGCAATCCTGGCCGACGGCAAGTACACCTACTATGATTCCGATGCCAAGAAAACTGATAACAGCACTTTCGTAAAGGCTATCTACAACCTTACTCCCCAGATCTCATTATCGGCCGATTATCAGTCACGTCACGTAAAATATACTACCGATGGCTATAATGACAAGTACATCAAAGATGATGACGGCATCCACAAACACATGCTTGACATAGACAAGGAGTATATGTTTGACAACTTCAAGTTTGGTGTAAACTGGCAGAAAAACGGTCACAACGTATATGCTTTGGCTGCCTATGGCAACCGTGAGCCTGAGCGCAACAACTTTACTGATAACGGAAAGTACCCCGCTCCTGACCCAGAGAGCATGCTTGACATTGAAGCCGGCTATAACTATACATCAGATTCATGGTACGCAGGATTCAACCTGTACCGTATGAACTATGACAATCAGTTTGTACAAACCGGTGAGCAGAGCGATATAGGTGAGAACCTGACCGTGAACATCAAGGATTCATATCGCATGGGTATTGAGATGCAGGCTGGCGTAATGCCTTTCAAGTGGCTCTCTATTGAGGGTAACGCCGCTCTGAGTCAGAACCGCATCAAGGACTTCACTGAGGTGGTTGAAGACTGGGACAACGGCAGTGCAAATATCCACTATGACAACTCTACACTGGCATTCTCACCCAGCGCCATCCTGAACGGTTTTGTAAAGTTCAGCATGGGTCGTTTCAATGCTGTATGGCACACAAACTACGTGAGCCGCCAGTATCTTGACAATACAGAGAACGCAGACCGCTCACTGCCCGCCTACTCTTTTTCAGACCTGTCTGCTACATTCACACAGCCTACCAAGGGTATCATCCGTAGCATTGAGATTGGTGCAAACCTTAACAATATTTTCAACTCCCACAAGGCCACAAGCGGCTGGGTATATTCAGCCATATATGAGAGCAACGGTCACCCCAATGACAACCGTTACTACCAGATAGGATTCATACCTATGTCCGGTTTCAGCGCAATGGGTAGCATAACACTTAAATTCTAAAGACAATGTTATCCGATATCTGGTCATATATTGGCGGACAGTTTACCGGCATGGATTTCTGGAGCATAATCCAGACCGTAGGGCTTATACTCAGTTTCATCTATCTGTGGCTTGAGTTCCATCAGAAACCGCTTATGTGGGTAATAAGCGCAATGTGCTCAATGATCTATGCCAGCGTATATTATCACGGCAAGATATATGCCGATATGGGATTCAGCTGTTTCAATATCTGCATGTGCGTTTACGGTTTTATAAAGTGGCTCCATAGTGACCGTAAGCCCACATCGCATGATTCTGACGGCACCACCGGGAATGGCGGCATCACCTACCGTCATTTCCGTGCCGCAGAATTTTGGGCGGTCCTTGGAGTATCGGCCGCCATCTGGGCAGCCATATTCTGCATACTCAGGTTCCTTACTGATTCACCCGTACCCGCTCTTGATGCACTTACCACAATGCTCAACATAGTGGGCTCATGGGTATTGGCACAGAAAATCATTGAAGTATGGGGAATATGGTTCCTGGTCAACTCCATTTCAATTTATATTTACTGCACACGCGGACTGCATCTGACCACGCTGCTGCTCTACGGATTCTACCTGGGTGCTTCGGTCTATGGGTTCTTTAAGTGGAAAAAACGCGGTACATGCATAGCGTAATACCTTTTTTTATAATTTTGCCACCACAAATCCTAAACTGAAATGATATGAAAAAAGCATTATTTCTCCTTGTGGCATTACTGCCTCTGGGCCTCACAGCTCAGGATGAAGAAGGCTGGTCACACAAAGGCCTGGCCGGTGTAAACCTATCGCAGACCTCATTCACCAACTGGAGTGAAGGTGGTGAGAACACCGTTGCGTACAACATCTATCTGAACGGTTCTCTCAACTATCAGAAAGACAAACTCTCATGGACTAATGACCTCAGTGCCAACTACGGTCAGAACTATACCGACATGACAGATTGGCGTAAGAACATTGATAATCTGAATTTTGCCTCAAAGCTGGGCCATCAGATCAATGAAAAGTTCTACTATGCCGCACTGCTTGATTTCAAGTCACAGATGTTTGACGGTTACAAATACTATAGCAATGGCGAAAAGGACCTTACGTCAAAGTTCCTCACACCTTCATACCTCAACATCTCTGTCGGTATTGACTACAAGCCCAACAGCAGTCTGGCAATCTATTATTCACCAGTTGCAGGCAAGTTGACTATGGTTACTGACACCTTGCTGTCAGAGGCTTACGGTGTTGATGCCGGTAAGTTTGTCAAACCGCAGTTAGGTTCCATTTTCAAGGTCAATGCAAACTACTCATTCTTTGAAGACAGGCTCACGGTAAAGTCAGTACTTGACCTCTTTACCGCCTACGATGATTCATTCGGAATGATTGACGTTAACTGGGACGTGCTTATAGGTTACAACCTGACCAAGTTGCTCACCCTGACATTCCAGTCAACCCTCAAGTATGACGATGACATCAAGACCTATGATTCTGAAGGCAATCAGCACGGTGCCAAGGTCCAGTTCAAGGAGATTGTAGGCTTAGGTCTCAGTTACAAATTCTGATAATTAACAGAGCACGGTTATGTGGTTGGGATTCGCGCTGGTTTCGGCCCTTTTCTTAGGGCTATATGACGTATCCAAGAAGCAATCCCTCAAGGATAACGCGGTAATACCCGTTCTCTGGTTCAACACACTGTTCTGCTCACTCCTAATGCTGCCGTTCACGCTCCTGTCATGGAAGACAGGCGTGCTGGACGGCAGCATCTTTTATGTTCCTACAGCCGGATGGGAACTGCACCGCCTGCTCATGCTCAAGGCATTCATCGTGCTGGGGTCCTGGATATTCGGCTATTTTGGAATGAAACACCTGCCCATAACGCTGTTCGGCCCAATCAACGCCACCCGCCCCATCATCGTATTGTTAGGCGGCCTGCTGCTGTTTGGCGAGCGCCTTAACCTGTACCAATGGATAGGTGTTATCATTGCCGTAATATCATTCTACCTGCTCAGTTTAAGCGGCAAGAAAGAGGGCATAAGCTTCTCGCGCAACAAATGGGTTTTCTGTGTCATCATGGCTACCCTCCTGGGAGCCGTGAGCGCCCTGTTTGACAAATACCTGCTGAGCCGTTTCAACAACATGTTCGTACAGGCATGGAGCAATTTCTACCAACTGGCCCTGATGACGGTAATCCTATTTACCCTATGGTGGCCCACACGCAAGAAAACCACCCCGTTCCAATGGAAGTGGCCCATCGTCTTCATCGCCGTTTTCCTCACTCTGGCTGATTACGCCTACTTTGTATCTCTGGCCCAAAGCGCCTCAATGGTATCAATAGTCTCCATGATCCGCCGCTCAAGCGTAATAGTCAGCTTCCTCTGCGGCGCCCTACTCTTCCACGAGAAAAACCTCAAGAGCAAGGTCATTGACCTGCTCCTGGTCCTCCTGGGCCTCTTCTTCCTGCTGATAGGCTCCCTGCAATAATCAAACAGTACAATTGGGGTCAGACCCCTTTTGCACGTGCTTAACTATTCAACTATCGCATACCTACCATGCGCAAAAGGGGTCAGACCCCAATTGTACTGCCGCGCATCCAGAATCCCCGGCACACCCTGCAAGCCGAGCAAATGTTCCCGTTTGCGGGAGCGGGACTAACGTTAGTGGGAGCGTCAGTGCAGGGCGTAAGCGTAGGGCCCCGGAAAGGCCGTTAAGAACATCGTTACGTTTAACGACCGTTAGACACCATCGGTGGCTAAAAAGGAGGCGATCGATGTTTAGGCCTTGGAGGGAGCCCGCAGTAGCCCGGAACGTCGTCTCCCATTAACGTTAGTCCAAGCGTAAGCAACGAGCTTATATATAAATAGGCAGAATTATAACTTATTTTATAATAGCGTTGATGAGATTTTTAGTAATTTCGCGCAGTTTAAGCGGACCAGTTTCTTTCCGCAAAGCAAACAAGCAGATAATAACAAACAAAATAATTGATTTTCAGTATGATTAAAGACATTTTTGAAAGAATCAAGGAGACACCGGGTCCTCTCGGTCAGTATCAGGGTATTGGTGACGGTTACTTTATGTTCCCCCGCCTGGTAGGTGAAATCGGCCCCGAAATGGAGTTCAACGGCAAGCCCGTATTGAACTGGAGCCTCAACAACTACCTGGGTCTGGCCAACCATCCCGAGGTAAGAAAGGCCGATGCCGAGGCTGCCGCCAAGTTCGGTCTGGGTGCACCTATGGGTGCCCGCATGATGTCTGGTAATACTGATTATCACATCAAGTTTGAGAATGAGTTCTCAGAGTTCGTTGGCAAGAAGGCAGGTCTCTGCCTCAACTTCGGCTACCAGGGTATGATCTCAATCATCGACGTACTGAC
>DBYQ01000011.1:1864-25022 GCA_002310015.1 Bacteroidales bacterium UBA1182 | reverse complement strand
TTCCAGCACAACAACATGGAGAGCCTTGAGAAGCAGCTAAACCACGCCTGCAAGCTGGCCGATGAGCAGGGCGGCGGCGTACTGGTAATCACCGAGGGTGTGTTCGGTATGGCCGGTGACCTGGGTCATCTTGCTGACATTGTAGAGTTCAAGAAGAAATATCCGTTCCGCATACTGATTGACGATGCACACGGCTTTGGTACAATGGGTGCACACGGTCGCGGTACCGCTGAACACTACGGCGTAATTGACCAGATTGATGTAATCTTTGACGCATTCGCCAAGAGTATGGCATCAATCGGTGGTGTAGTCAGTTCAGAGCCCGAGATCATTGACCACCTCAAGTGCAACATGCGTTCACAGATCTACGCCAAGTCACTGCCGCTGCCTCTGGTTATAGGTAACCAGAAGCGTCTGGACCTGATCAAGGCTCACCCCGAGTACCGCGAGCATCTGTGGGAGGTTGTTAACGCTCTACAGGGCGGTCTCAAGGCCGAGGGCTTCAACATCGGCGTAACCGAGTCACCTGTAACACCCGTATTCTTTGAGGGTGGCGTGAACGAGGGCACCAACGTTGTTGTCGATCTGCGTGAGAACTACGGAATCTTCTGTTCAATCGTTACATATCCCGTTATCCCCAAGGGCCAGCTCATGCTGCGTATCATCCCTACCGCATCACACACTCTGGATCATGTTAAGCGCACCATCGATGTATTCAAGGAGGTCAAGAAGAAACTTGACGCAGGCTTCTATGAGGGTGCCATCCAGGATATGAACGTATTCAAGCGTGCTCAGATAAAGAGATAATATGAAGTATCAGCTTGTCTGCAAAAAGTGCGGCAAGGTAATTGGAGATTTTGCCGCGTGGTTCAGTCAGGACCAACTGTGTGAGTGCGGAAGCAACCACGCAGAGGTAACCTATACAACTGATTACCGCCTTCTGGACGAACTCTGCAAGCCCGGCCAGGATGTTAAGAACCTCTACCACTATCTGCCATTCCTGCCTATTGATGAGGCCGATGAGCAGGTTACCTGCGGTGAAGGTGCAGTACCTATTGAGGAGTGGGAGTTCCTGAGCCGCTATGCCAAGGACAACTACGGCATAGACTGCAAGGTAATGGTTGCTCGCAACGATATGAACGGAGGCTCCGGCACATTTAAGGACATAGCCGCATCACTTGCAGCAACGCTGTTCAAGAAACATGGAGTAAAGGAGTATTGCCTGGCATCGACCGGCAATGCAGCCACTGCCTATGCCACATATCTGGCCAAGGCAGGAGTAAAGTTTGACGTATTCGCTCCGTGTGACATGTACGCTGAGACACAGCAGGCCATCCGTGCCACCGGTCAGAACCTTGCAGTTTCTGAAGGCGGTTACGGTCAGGCCAAAGCTGAGGCCGCTGATTTCCACAAGAACAGAAACGTAATGATATCGGCCGGCAATATTGACCCGATACGCGTTGAGGCCAAGAAGACCCTTGTGTTTGAGTGCATGCGCCAGCTTGGCCGCATACCCGATGTATATATGCAGGCAGTAGCAGGCGGCACCAGCCCCATAGCATTTGAAAAAGGAATGCGTGAGATTGCCGATGCTTATCCTGAGTTCAGGATGCCGCGTATGCTGCTGGTTCAGCAGGACACCTGTGACCCTATGGTTCAGGCTTGGGAGTGGGCAATAGAGAACAGTTTCCCGCAAGGGTGGAACAAGCATTTCCCAACAGTAGTTCCGCAAACCCGCATCTCCATCCTTACCGCCGGAACCCCAGGCATGTATCCGCTTGTAGGCCCCATTGTAAGAAACAGCGGAGGTTCATTCATCCGCGTGAAGGAGGAGGGCCTGGAGCGTTACGGCCGTATGGTCAAGGATGCTGTAGGTATCTATATGGGCCCTGCATCAGTAGTATGTATAGCAGGATTCTTCAAGGCACTTGAGGAGAAAAAACTCAAGAGCGGCGATTTGATTCTGCTCAACACCGGCGAGGGCTGCGAGCGCGCTCTCTGGTTTAAGGAAGCAATTGACAACTGCAAATGAATAAGTTCAAGGATAAGGTAGTATGGATAACCGGTTCCTCATCGGGTATAGGTGAGGCTACCGCATACGAATTTGCCCGTGAGGGAGCCAAGCTGATACTCACAGCGCTTGAGGCTGACCTTCTGGAAAAGGTTGCCGCACACTGCGAGGAACTGGGTTCACCCAAGGCAATGCCCCTACCCTTTGACCTTTCACTCAGAGACCAGGTAGCTGAGCTTGCCGAGAAGGCTTGGTCATTGTTCGGACACATAGACGTGTTCTACAACAACGCCGGCATCAGCCAGCGCGGCACTACCTGTGATACAGAGATGCGTGTCATAAATAAGGTTATGGATATCAACTGGTTCGCTCCTGTTATCATGACCAAGGTGATACTGCCCAAGATGATCCAGAACGGTGGCGGACAACTGGTTGTCACCACCAGCATCAACGGCCGTTTCGGATTCCCGCTCCGCTGCGCCTACAGTTCATCCAAGCACGCCCTGTACGGATTCTTTGAGACCGTCCAGGCCGAATACTACAAGGATAACATCCGCGTAACCATAGTATGTCCGGGCCGCGTACAGACACGCATTTCATTCTACGCCCTTGAAAAAGACGGAAAGCAACACGCCAAGATGGATGCCGGACAAGCCGGAGGTTGTACTCCTGAGCAGGCCGGACGCAAGATTGTCAAGGCTGTATATAAGAAAAAACGTGAGGTTCTGGTGGGCCGCAAGGAACTGCTGATGGTTTACATCAAGCGTTTCTTCCCAGGTCTTGCCGCCAGGATTGCACGCTCAATAGACCCTATGTAAACAAGTAATAAAAACACATAACCACTATGAAGAAAGAGATACAATTCAGTCTTGTTTACCGTGACATGTGGCAGTCATCAGGTAAGTATGTGCCCCGCAAGGACCAGCTGGCCAAGATTGCACCGGTAATTATTGATATGGGCTGCTTTGACCGCGTTGAGACCAACGGCGGTGCAATGGAGCAGGTTAACCTCCTGTACGGTGAGAACCCCAACCAGGCAGTTCGCACATTCACAAAGCCTTTTAATGAAGTAGGAATCAAGACCCACATGCTTGACCGTGGTCTGAACGCATTGCGCATGAACCCTGTTCCTGCCGATGTACGTCAGCTCATGTATAAGGTTAAGCACGCTCAGGGCGTTGACATAACCCGTATATTCTGCGGTCTTAACGATCCGCGTAACATCATCCCCTCAATCAAGTGGGCCAAGGCAGCCGGCATGACCGCTCAGGCAACCATGTGTATCACCTACTCAAAGGTACACAACGCTGAGTATTACATCAACCTGGCTGAGCAGCTCATCGAGGGCGGCGCACAGGAAATCTGCCTCAAGGATATGGCCGGTATCGGTCGTCCCGCAATGCTGGGCACCATCGTTCGCGCCATCAAGGAGAAACATCCCGATATCATCATACAGTACCACGGCCACAACGGTCCCGGTTTTGCAGTTGCCTCTATGCTTGAGGTTGCCAAGGCTGGCGGTGACGTTTTGGACGTAGCTATGGAGCCCCTGTCATGGGGTAAGGTTCATCCCGATGTAATAACCATTCAGGCTATGCTCAAGGATGCCGGATTCCTGGTTAAGGACATCAACATGAAGGCTTACATGGAGGCACGTTCACTGACTCAGAGCTTCATGGATGATTTCCTGGGCTACTGGATAGACCCCAAGAACTCACTCATGAGTTCACTGTTGGTAGGCTGCGGCCTGCCCGGCGGTATGATGGGATCACTTATGGCAGACCTCAAGGGTATGCACGCTGCCATCAACGCCAACCTCAAGAAGAAGGGTCAGAAAGAACTCTCTGAGGATGAGCTGCTGGTTGAACTCTTTGATGAGGTACAGCGTATATGGCCTATGCTTGGTACTCCCTGTCTGGTTACACCTTTCAGCCAGTACGTAAAGAACGCAGCCCTGATGAACCTCTACTCCAAGTCGATGGACGAGAAGCCTTTCACCCGTATGGATCCCGCCATGTGGGGTATGGTACTGGGCAAGTCAGGCAAGCTGCCCGGCCAGTTGGCTCCTGAGATTGTTGAGATTGCCAAGGAGAAGGGATTTGAGTTCTATACCGATGATCCTCAGGTACTCTACCCCAACGAGCTCCCGCGCTTTGAGAAGGAGATGAAGGAGAACGGCTGGGACCGTGGCCAGGATGACGAGGAACTCTTTGAGTTTGCCATGCACGAGAAACAGTACCGCGAGTACAAGTCTGGTCAGGCCAAGGATCAGTTCAACAAGGATCTCATGGAGCGCATGGAGAAAGCTCAGGCCGGCACCGCAGGCGCACCCGTCAAGCACTTCACCGCAGCCGATAAGCGTGCCATCCTGCATCCTGATGCAGAGCCCATCGAGGCAGCTGTCAGCGGCCGCGTAATCTGGGATCTTGACTATGTTGACCAGTCAACCAACCCGCCCTTCGGCAAGAAGTACAAGAAGGATGACTGGATGGTCGGCGTTCAGGCCAGCGGCAACACCTTCATTGACAATGCCACCGCTCCATACGACTGCCATCTGGTAGCCGTTGAAAAGGAGCACGGATCACTTGTCAGTAAGGGTGAGGTGATCGGCTGGATTGAGAAATGATACAATTGGGGTCAGGCCCCTTTTGTACTATTTCCACCCTAACAAGAATTTAATCTAAATGAAAATAGCCTTCAGAGTATAATCTGGAGGCTTTTTTTACAAAATAGTACAAAAGGGGCCTGACCCCAATTGTATCATTTTCTCACTATGCCGATGCTTAGCTCGTAGAGCAGATAGATGGGTAGCGTGACGATGGTCAGCGTAAAGACATCGGTCGTGGGGGTGATTACCGCGGCAATGATCAGGATTGCAACTATGGCGTGACGGCGGTACTTTTTCATGAAGGCGGCGTCTATTATACCCAGTTTGCCCAAGAACCATGCCAGAATAGGCAGTTCAAAGAGTATTCCCATCAACAGTGTCAGGGTTACTAGCAGGTCTGTGTAAGACTCAAGAGTTATTACATTGGGTATGTCTGCACTGACCTGATAGGTGCCTAAAAAGCGGAATGCAAGCGGGAATATAATCAGATAATCAAGCACTATACCTGCCATGAAAAGTACGTATGACCACACCACTACGCGGGTTGTACTGCGCCGCTCATTCCGGTGCAAAGCGGGGGCCACGAATCCGAACAGCAGATACAGTGTATATGGCATTATGATTACCAGACTTACGTAAAACGCCATTTTCATGTGTATCATGAACTGGGCGGTAAGCGTGGTGCTGAACAGTTCCACGTTGAAATCCTGCAATGCTGTTGCATCAACGCCAAATGACATCGGCAACCGATGCAATCCACCTGTAAAGGACGAAATCTGAACTGCCGGGTGCAAGTATCAGTCTGAACAGAGGCTCCTTGAAACAGAACGCAACGATAAACCCCGCCACAGCAACGGCAAGGACACGCAGAATCACATCCCGGAGAGCATCCAGATGATCCCAAAAAGTCATAGGCTTATCGTCAGTGAGCAGCCATGACGTTACACAATTATTACTTGGATTCAGGTTCAGCGTCCTTAGAAGGCTCTTTGGCAGAGGCCTCATCGGCAGAGGGAGCGTTGATCTCCTTTTCAACCTCCTTCATTCCCTCCTTGAAGTTCTTGACACCCTTGCCCATACTCTTCATTAGCTCAGGGATGCGTTTTGCGCCAAACAACAACAGAATGGCAAGAGCTATAAGGATTATCTCACCGGTTCCCAAACCCAGAAGCAATGGAGTGAATATCATAAGAATAGTTTTTATTGTTTGTCGCAAAGATAATGCAAGCCGGGAGAAGTAAAAAATTAGCGAAGTGTTTTTTGTTTACGAGTCTGAGAATATGTTTTGGCAGGATGTTCAGTCCCTTTAAAGAAAAATAATCCTGAATTAATGTCTTGGCCGAATATTCATGACTTAACGGATTGGAAAAGACGCGGAAAATGCCTAATATTGCACCTTATAATAAAGAAACCATACATATCATGTATAACGGAGGTTATTTCATCACCGGCATTCAGCAGATAGGAGTTGGTACCACATCAGTCTATGATGCATGGAAATGGTACATTGACATATTCGGAGTAGATATTCGTATTCTTGAGGATGACACCGTGGCAGAGCGCATGCTCCCCTACACCGGCGGCCAACCCCAGAAACGTCACGCAGCCATTGCCATGAACCTGCAGGGTGGCGGCGGCTTTGAGATATGGCAGTACTCAGACCGTAAACCCCAGCCGGTAGGTTTCCAGATACAGGTTGGTGACCTGGGCATCTTCTGCGCCAAGGTAAAGTGCCGCAACGTTGTAAAGGCCCACGCTTACGTAAGTGCCAAATGGGATAAGGTAAGTCCAATAGTAACGGCACCGGACGGTTCCAAGACATTCTACATTACAGACCCCGCCGGCAACTGGTTCCAGGCCGTACAGGATGACTACCTGCTGCTTGATGAGGGCAAGGATTTTGGCGGAATGATAGGCTGCATGATAGGTGTGACTGACATTGACAAGGCGCTCAAGGTCTATTCCGATATACTGGGCTATAAGGTCAAGGTCTTTGATGTAAAAGGCAAGTCCGATGACCTGACACCTCTGGCAGGCGGTAACGGTGAATTCCGCCGCGTGATGCTCAAATGGGCAGAGCCCAACAAGGGTGCGTTCGCTCCAATATTCCCCACCGGATACATAGAGTTGGTCCAGAGTCTTGACCGCGAACCTAAAAAGATATATGAAGGCCGATACTGGGGTGATCCCGGTTTCATCCAGATATGCTTTGACGTGACAGGCATGGATGAACTTGCCAAGTGGTGCGCCCAGAACGGTCATCCCTTTACCGTTGACAGTTGCCCTGACGGCAAAGTGTTCAACATGGGCGATGCATCGGGCCGTTTTACATACATTGAAGACCCTGACGGCACACTGATAGAGTTCGTTGAGACCTACCGCATATCAGTAGCCAAGAAACTGAACTGGTACATCAGCCTGCTCAAGCGCAACCGCGAGAAACCGCTCTCCAAGCTGTTGTTCCGCGCCATGAAGATGAACCGCAAAAAGTTTGACAAGTAAACAATGGGAAATCTTATTGATATAATCAAGTCTGATGTCCGCTATGAGGACTCGCTTAAGGCTTGCATGAACTGCGGCATCTGTACCGCCATCTGCCCCGCAGCCGAGTTCTATGACTATGACCCCCGCCGAATCTGCGACACAGTACAGCGTGGAGATGAGGAGCAGATTGAGAAACTGCTGCGTTCCGATACCATCTGGTACTGCGGCCAGTGCATGTCATGCAAGCCCCGATGCCCGCGCGGCAATGTGCCTGGTGCCGTAATCAATATCCTGCGTAAGGTTTCACAGGATATGGGTTACTACAAGGAGAGCCACATGGGCCGCCAGCAGGTTGACCTGATGGGAGGTGTCGGCAGCAACATTCTGAATATAGGTTATTGCGTTCATCCTGATGTGGTATTTCCTGAGAAGCATCCTGAGCAGGGGCCCGTTTGGGAGTGGTACATAAAGAACATCAAGGCCGTAGCCCCCAAGTTCGGCGCCAACTATCACGGCGAAGGTGCCGGTGCACTGCGCACCATCAACCCTGAGACTATGGAGGAACTGCGCAACATATTCCGTGTAACCGGAGGCATGGATTTCCACGACACAATTCTAAACGGTCCTCACGATGAATAAATTCGGATTTTCCATAAAGGCTCCCCGATCGGAGAACATGGACAATGTGTCGCTTGAGCGGTACAACAAACTGATGGACCGTGTACCGTCATTCAAGCGCTGTTTCCAGTGCGGATGCTGCAGTGCCACATGCTCTGCACGCCAATACACCGATTTCAGCATACGTCGCATACACACATCATTCCGCCGCGGTGAATATGAGGGTCTGGATCAGGAATTAAAGAAGTGTATGCTGTGCGGAAAATGCACACTGGTTTGCCCGCGTGGGGTAAATCTGCGTTCACTGATTATAAATATGCGTCAGATTCTTGACGAAACAAAATAAGCCGCCATGAAGATACACGCATATCCATATAATGATTTTGTAATACCGTTCCTGATAGGAACCGTATTGCTGTTCAGCATCATAATCTACAAGTATATCCGCTGGATACGCAAGTTCAGTGATGAGCAGCGCAAGGTAATACGCAGCAACTGGTACTCATGGAAGATATTCCCCGCCATCTGGGAGATGATTCGTGAGGGCCTGCTCCATGTGCGTATCCTAAAGAAGAACCTGCTATTGGGAATAATGCACCAGGCATATGCTCTGGGTTGGTTCCTGCTGATTGTGGTAGGTGCCATTGAGAGCCGTGACGCTTTCTACACCATGCAGCATGAGCAGTCCATTGAAACGGTTCATGAACTTGACAGCCAGAACGGCTGGCTCATCTATAACAAGGGTGAAAACAAGGATCCGGAGTTTCTTAACCAGCGCCGTTACCGCGTGGAGACAGAGGATGGCATTGCCCGTATCCACTACCACCGCCCGTTCTATGTAGGTATATTCTACCGTTATTTTGTTCACAAGGCACCGGCATCGTTCCGACAGCACAAGGCCTATTCAGACCTGATGGACGCCCTGCTGCTCTACGTATTCCTGGGTCTGACAATGGCTATAATAAAGATCTTCTGGTCCAAGATTCTGGGAATGCGGCGCACCACCAAGCATACGCTTGTGGACAGGTTCTCCAAGTTCTCACTATGGATGATATTCCCGCTGCGTCTGCTGGCAGAATCTGTTACGGCATGCCTGTACGGAAATGGCGGATTCTTTACCCAGGCCGTAGGAAACCTGTTTGACCCCATGATTGTACGCGGCTTAGAGACATCGGTCTGGATGCTCTACTCCCTTATGCTGGGTGTATTCTTTGTAACCATGCCGTTCACCCGCTATATGCACATCTTTACGGAACTGCTGCTCATATATTTCCGCAAGATCGGCGTAAAGGAGGAGACCGGCAAGACAGGCTACACCTATTTTGAGTTGAACGCCTGCTCACGTTGCGGTGTGTGCATATCAGGCTGTCCGCTTGACAAGGTACTTGAGAACCATGAGATACAGTCTGTCTATCTGATACGCAGCCTGCGCAACCAGGAACGCGGCAGCCGCCTCAAGATGATAGCCGATAACTGCCTTATGTGTGACCGATGCACGGTTGACTGCCCCGTAGGCATTGACCTGAGCGCATTGCGCCGCCAGACAAGGGATAAGGGCCCGATTGATACGACGGGCAACTACACCTATCTGAACAAGAAACAGGGCACATTCAATGCAATAGGCCGTGTAGCATACTTTGGAGGTTGCATGTCACATCTTACCCCTGGCATTACAGAGTCTATGGAGCGTATATTCAATGCCGCTGACCAGAAATACTGGTATATGGACAAACTGAACACCATCTGCTGCGGACGTCCGTTGCAGCAGCAGGGATTCGTTAACCAGGCAGCCGATTTGCGCAAGAAGAATACAGACCTGATAGAGAAATCAGGCGCCACGATGCTGGTTACATCCTGCCCTATCTGCTATCAGTCATTCAAGAAAGAATACGATCTCAACATACCGGTTGTCCATCATACCGAGTATATAGACATGCTTATCAAGCAGGGCCGCATCAAGGTGCGTCATGATGACCGCAAGGTCTCATATCATGACCCGTGTGAACTGGGCCGTGGTTGCGGAATATATGACGAGCCGCGTAATGTGCTCAGCGCCGTGACCAACCTCCAGAAGACCCGTTTCCAGAGAGAAAAGAGCGTATGCTGCGGATTCAACCTGGGCGATACCAAGCTCAGCATTGAGGAGCAGACCCAGATAAGGAACGCATCACTTGCCAACCTGACCAGCAAGCCGGTTGATGCAATAGTGACCGCATGCCCCATGTGCAAGAAAGCGTTCCAGCATGCCACAAATGACTACCCTGTAAGGGATATAGCAGAGGTGGTTGCTGAAAACCTGATTAACTAAGACTGAATTATGGCAAACCGTTTTTGGAACGAATATCAGAAGACGATAGCTGATGACCACTACTTCTACGAGCGTAGTTGTATTCGTCAGACCTTCTTTCCCGGATCAGAGGCTGCATTCCTCCGCATGCTGAGGGAGGAACTGAACAAGGACATCTTTGATGATTTCCGTCAGCATACCTGCACCGGCATAGGCTACCATACTGACCTGGTACCTTTAGAGACCACCATGACCGTAGTGGCCCGTCTGTTCTCACTTATGACCGAGCACGGATATGAGAACTACGTACCCTCATGCGTAACATCGTTCGGCGTATTCACTGAGATGTGCCACATGTGGCAGGAACATCCGGAACTACTGGATAAGACCCGTGAGAACCTGTACAAGGCCTGCAAGCGGGAGTTCAACCTGCCCAAGAACATTGCTCATCCATCGGATGTAATATACCATTTCCGTAATGAACTGGCTGAGAAAATGAAATACCGTCTGGTGAACCGCTTTACAGGCAAGCCCCTCAAGGTTGTGGAGCACATAGGCTGCCACTATGCCAAGATATTCCCCGACAAGGGCGTGGGCAAGGCTGAGTTCCCCTATGTACTGGCAGGTATGATTGAGGCCTGGGGCGGTGAGGTGGTTGATTACCCTGAGCGCCGTCACTGCTGCGGATTCGGATTCCGCCAGTATCTGGTGCAGGAGAACCGCGGCTACTCCGTCTCCAACACCAAGAAGAAACTGGAATCCATGGAGCCGTATGAGCCTGATTTCATTGTATCCAACTGCCCCGGATGTTCCATGTTCCTGGACCGCTGGCAATATACCATTGCCGAAATGGAGCACCGCACATATGACCGCGAAGGCTACGGCATACCGGTACTAACATATGAGGAGATGGCCGGCCTGCTGCTGGGTTACAATCCATGGGAACTGGGACTGCAGATACATCAGGTACAGGCAGAGCGCCTGCTTGACAAGATAGGCATACCGTATGATCCTAAAGACAAGTACAGAGCAGCTGACGGCAAGATTCTGCGTGCACCGGAGAAACCTGAGAACCTGTTAGTGTAATTTATTGAGTATGAGAAAAGTCGCTATAATAGGAGCCGGCCCCGCCGGTATTGAGGCCGCTTCAGTATTGGCCCGTGGAGGTGTACAGGTAACTCTGTTTGAGAAATCCGAGTCACCGCTTAAGAACATTCAGGACAAGGCTTTCCTGTTCCCAAATTTTCAGGCAGCCCAGGAGATTGCCGATGACTTGAGCGGCAAACTGCTCACTGACGGCATAACCTCAGCGTTTGGCATTGACATTGTTGATGCAAAATGGCAGGGTACTGAATGGAAACTGTTTGACGCCAAAGGACAGACATACGTGGCCGATGCGGTACTTGTGGCTACCGGCTATCAGGTTTTTGACGCACACCGCAAGGAGGAACTTGGTTACGGCATATACAAGGGCGTTATCACTTCACTCGATATGGAGAATATGATAAAGCACTCCAAGATAACCAACGCCAACGGTGATGTTCCCAAGCGCATAACATTCCTGCAGTGCGTAGGCTCACGTGATGAGAAGAGCGGTAACAACTACTGCTCCAAGCTCTGCTGCGTGACCGCCGTAAAACAGGCCATTGAGGTCAAGAAACAGATTCCGTCATGTGACGTTTCAGTATTCTATATGGACCTGCGTATGTGGGGACAGGGCTTTGAGGAGATGTACCGCACCGCCCAGGAGAAATACGGCGTAAGTTTTGTGCGCGGCCGCATATCGGAGGCAGCAGCCACATTTGACGGCCGTGTACAGCTCAAGAGTGAGGACACTCTTATGGGCCTGCCACTCAAGATGACTACTGACCTTCTGGTACTTATGGTAGGTATGGAGGCATCATGCGGCACCAAGGTATTGGGCAAGGCTTGTGACATAAGCGGAGAGTACGGATTCATCAAGACCGTAAGCCCGCACCTCTATGACAACGACACCGGCAAGCCCGGTCTGTTTGCAGCAGGCTCATGCAAGCGCCCCATGTCAGTCTGGGACTCAGTGAATGATGCACGCGCTGCGGCGCTGTCTATCAAAGACTATATAGACCAATTAAAAAATGAGAATTAAAAAAAAAGCGTTCGGTTCGAACGCTTTTTTTAATTCTCAATTCTCAACTCTCAATTCTCAATTTACTTACACTTCCACCAGTCAAAAGTAAACAGGTCCCTGCCAACGCCTGTGAACACAAAGTAGAGGTCGTGGGTTCCGCGTATCCTACGCTTGGGAGAGTATTTGGTGCTGAATATCTCAAATTCCAGTTTGCCGCCGGTGGGTTTAATTGGAATCACGCCTACCGCAGGACCGTCCAGACTGTCAAGATGAATCTCTATGCAGCCCAGGCCGTCTGAGCCCACCGATACATACATCTTCTTGGAACCCTTGCGGCCGAAATCCACACCACGCACCAGAATATACTCACCATTGTCAATGTCGTGTACATACATATTGCGCGGCAGATAACCCAACTCATCATCAAATTCATATTCGTCATCCACGTACGAGGTCTTAAGGCCATAACCCCAAGCCATTGTCTCAGCCTCTACATGATGTGTCAGATACTCCTTATCACGACGGTATGGATCAAACGTCTTTACCTGTTCAACCACATTGTCTATGAAATATGGAACCTCTTGAATGGTTCCGTCCGGATTATAATGCATCTCAGCAACTGAAACGGAACGCTGCTCAGCATGTGCAAATGTCTTAAGATGCATTATGTCATAATTCAGGCCAAACACATAACTCTTACCCTTGAACTCAATGATACCGGGATGATTACCACGTGTACGTACGGTGTGGTCCATGATATGGCCTTTATACTCCCAAGGGCCCTCAGGGCCGTCACTCATGGCATAACCTATACCCTCCGGGCAGCAGGTAGATGCAAATGCCAGATAATAATGGCCGTCATGCTTCCATATCCACGGTCCCTCCTGATAATCCTCAATCTTGGGATGTTTCACAATGGGACCGGCCAGTGAAATCATATCCTTACCCAGTTTTACTGAATATACATTGGGATTACCCCAATACATATATGCCTGACCGTCATCATCAATCAATACGGTGGGATCAATGTCATCCCAATGCTCCTTCTGCCATACCAAAGGCTCACCTAATGGATCATGGAACGGACCGTAAGGAGAATCGGCAGTGAGTACGCCAATACCATGGCCGTGTATGGGGCAATACATGTAATATGCACCGTTAGCCTCAACCACCTGCTCTGCCCAGGCACCGTTCTTGCCGTCATAGTACTTGAAATCATCAAGTGATGCCACAGCACCGTGATCCTGCCAGTTTACCATATCATCTGATGTATAGAGCAGCCAGTCAAACATCTCAAAGCCGCGGGCGCCATCCTCATCATGTGTAGTGTAGAGGAATACCTTGTCATTTATAACCACCGGTGCAGGATCGGCAGTAAATCGGGTTTGTATGACGGGCATATTGGCGTGAGCGTTGAACTGCCACCAGTCAAGCGTAAAAGGCTTCTCATCATCACAACGGAACTTGAGATAGAGGTCATGAACGCCTTTTATATCTGTATCTATCAGATATGTAAATGCGGTTGTGCGGAAGCCTGCATTATCTGTATTGACAGGTACCTTGCAGAAAGGCTCACCCTCCATACCGTCAATATAAAACTCTATGGTGCCCTTACCCTTCTGCTCACCTACCACTACAACTACGGCCTTCTGACCGCAATCCTTGAAATCAACAGAGCGTACACGGATCCAGTCACCGTCATCTATATCAGTTACAAAATGCTCCTTACCGGCACGGCGGTCCACTTTCAGACCACGTGACTCTGCCTGAGTCTCAGCCTCAACGCGAGTATAGGGATCAAGGTTCTTTATGGGAGTGACAACGCCCTCCTTGGTAAACGGTATGAACGGGAATGAACCGTCAGCATTCCACTTGAACTCCTCCACGCATGCCGAGCGGTTATAACCGCCACCTCCTGGCAGACCGCCGTTATGGTAGAACATAAAGTCACGGCCCTTGAATGTGATATTACCGCCATGTATGGTAAAACTGTTCTCTGCCTCATCCATGATACGGCCACGATATGTCCACGGTCCGTTGATGGTTGGAGCGGTTGAATATGCCATATGTTCAGGCACACCACCTGCCGGATATGAAAGAATGTAAGTCCCGTTACGTTTCATGATCCATGGCCCCTCCTCATACTGGGTCATCATCTCATTCTGTCCCTTGGCCCAGTTCATCTTAGACTGCAGTTCACCAAAACACTCCGGATCATGATAGCCCGGCACCTCCTGCCAGCCGTTCTTGAATGATACCATATCATCATTCAGTTCACCGTACCAGAGCCCCTTGTTGCCCCAGAACAGGTATGCGCGGCCGTCATCATCAATGAATACTGTAGGATCAATGAATCCGAACCCTTCAGCCAGGGGGCCGCCTATGGCATCGGTCCATGGACCCTGAGGGTCATCGGCCACGGCTACAGCCAGAGCATCGCCACCGGTAGCCTTGTTGCAGCATACGTACCAGTACCACTTGCCGTTGCGCTCCACGCCCTGGCAAGCCCATGCACGTTGTCCCTGACGGGCCCACTTGAACGTGGCGGTAGTAACCTGAGTGCCTAAATATGTCCAGTTTACCATATCCTCGGTGCTGAACAGCATCCAATCCTTCATGTTGAAGTCCCGGTTGCGGCCGTCCTCATCATGATCAGTAAAGAGATAGACCTTGTCACCATATACGAACGGCGCAGGATCTGGGGTGAATACGGTGCTGATGATAGGGTTCTGGGCCGATGCCAGAACAGGCAGCATTGCCGCCATGGTCAGTAATTGTCTTGTAGTTTTCATAAGTTTAAGGAAATTGATTATTCGTTTTTGCAAAAGTTCATAAGTTCGCGGTAAAGCCGCTGGACCGGAAGGCCCACCACATTGAAATAGCTGCCCTCAATGGCCTCCACCCCCACGTAACCTATCCACTCCTGGATTCCGTAGGCACCGGCTTTGTCCATTGGCAGGCCACTCTCCACATATCGGTTTATCTCTGCATCCGTAAGATTGCAGAACTTGACCTTGGTGGTTACGGCAAAACTGCGTTCACGCTCTGCGGTCATAAGGGTTACACCTGTTATAACCTCATGCCATCGGCCGGAAATCAGTTTAAGCATACGTACGGCATCAGCCTTGTCAGCGGGCTTGCCCAGTACCTCACCATCAACATAGACTATTGTATCGGCGGTAATGACAAGCTCATCGGGAGTAATAATGGATTTATAAGGAGCGGCTTTCTCACGCGATATGTAAAGCGGGATATCCTCACCTTTCAAATCATGCGGCCAGGATTCATCTATACCATCTATAACCTTGACGGTAAAGTCCAGCCCCAAACCACCCAGCAGCTCACGCCTGCGTGGTGAGTTCGATGCGAGTATTATCCTATACGGAAGTTCCATATTACCAGCCGAATGCGTGTTCATCCTTCATCCATTTACCCTGTACCTTGAGTATGTGCTCCAGCACATCGCGGACACAGCCCTCACCGCCGTTGTAAGGCGATACATACTTGCACAGTGCCTGTATCTCAGGGCAGGCATCGGCAGGGCAGCATGGCAGTCCGCACTTGCTCATAACCTGCCAGTCAGGGATGTCATCGCCCATATAGAGTATCTCCTCTGGCTTGAGGTCATACCTGGCGACAAACTCATTGAAATCATTGATCTTGATACTTGATGCAATATACACGTCCTTAATTCCAAGTCCTTCATAGCGCTTG
Source organism: Bacteroidales bacterium UBA1182 (assembly GCA_002310015.1). Classification (GTDB taxonomy): domain Bacteria; phylum Bacteroidota; class Bacteroidia; order Bacteroidales; family Bacteroidaceae; genus Colenecus. The sequence continues at coordinate 9,193 of DBYQ01000011.1, read as the reverse complement.
CGCACCTCCTCCACACGCGCCCCGGTAATGATGCACAGATGCAGGCCCATCTTGACAGCCAGCTGCATGGCATAGCCGTCCTTTACGTTTACAGTACGGACGGGGTCACCATTTGGCGACAGGATCATGACGGACTTGCTCAGCACTCCGTCAACATCAAAGATCAGGGCTCTGATAGAGTTAAGATCGTATTTTATCATTTGAGTTCTTTATTTATGTCTGTTGATATGAGCCGATATATATCGGCATATTCAGGATTCTCTTTAAGCAAATCCAGATGCTCATTCACAACCTTGCGGTCACCGCGCACGGCAGGTCCGGTCTGGGCCTTCAAAGGGCTCAGGTTCTCCACCTTACGGGCTGTCTCACGTACCAGGGGCAGCATAACGCTGAAAGGAATGCCCTCATCTGCAAGCAGCTGTTCACTTATGGCATACATGCGGTTTGTAAAGTTGCAGGCAAACACTGCTGCGATATGCAGTTTTTTCCTGCCCTTGGAGCTTAAAAGAGTGACATCAGGTGACAGGTCAAGAGCCAGTTTACGTATGGATTCAAGTTCCGCATCGGAAGAGCCTTCAATAAACACAGGCACCTGAGTCCAATCAAGCTTGATACCCTTGGAAAATGTCTGCATGGCATAAAGTACTCCATAACAGGTTGCACCGGCCTCCTTCCAGATATCCATAGGAACACTCCCGGCTGTATGAATGAACAAGGCCTTCTCCCTACCCTTCACTATGACCGGAGCCAACTGTATCAGGGCATCATCACTCAGCATGGTAAGATAGACATCGGCTTCAGGCAACTGCTCAAGTTTGTCAGATGCGGGTGCATCAACCCTCCCGGCAAGTTCCTCTGCATTCTTTAGGGTACGGCTATAGACACCCGCAATGATGTGCCCGCTCTCCTTAAGACGGGGTCCCATGCATGATGCCACGCGGCCGGCTCCAACCAATGCTATCCTCATTCTCAGAATTTTCCCTGATGAACCTTGGTCCACTCAATCTTATCGTCCTCGTAGGGCTTGCGCTCCATATTCTTGTAGCCCACGCCTATTATGCACTCCGGCTCGTACTGCTCCGGTATGCCCAGCAGTTCCATCAGGGTCTGCTTGGTGCTCTTGCCGTCAGCATCAGCACGGCCGCGCATGTGGCACCAGCAACTGCCCAGGCCCAGATCCTCAGCCTGCAACTGCATATTGATTGCGGCAATTGAACAATCCTCAATCCAGCAATCAGTCTTGGAGGGATCACCCAGCACAACAACTGCAAACGCAGCCTCGGCCAGGAAGCCTGACCCCATGGCACGGCACTTGGAGAGCGCCTCCAGCATAGCAGGATCCTCAACGGTGACAAACTCCCAACCACGGTTGTTCTTGGCTGTGGGTGATATGAGTGCAGCCCTTAAAATGGTCTTTTTCTGCTCCTCGGTAAGTTTCTCCTCAGTAAACTTGCGCATGCTCCTGCGCGTTGCTATCAAATCGCTGAACTTATCCATAATCCATTATTTATAATGTGCGAATATACTAAGAAATAACGGCTATCATATAATTTAAGACGTTATTTTGCGTTTAAAACCATGAATGAAACACATACGGCTCAGATTCCGGCAGGTACGCACAATGGTGTGCCTTTTTCTGACTGTCTGCATGGCCCTGCCCGTGCAGGCAAGGCGTGTGCATATCCACGGACGCATTTATGATGAAGCCGGACAGCCTGTTGAGCTGGCTACCGTGAATGAGGAGCGCACACTCCACTCAGCCATGTCCAACCTCAAAGGAGAATACTCATTAAATCTAAGCACGCAGTCCGATACAGTCAATCTGGTATTCCGCATGATAGGCCACGAGACGCGCCGCCGCACACTCATCAGCCCGCAGGATACGGTTCAGTTAGATGTCCTGCTTCCTACTTCAAACTACACTCTTGAAAACGTAGATATAAACGCCACCCGCAGCCAGACAGACGGGATGCAGCATATAAACGCAGAGGGAATACGTTTTACGGCCGATGCCAACGGCGGTTCCGTTGAATCAATCATAGCGACACAGGCCGGCGTAAGTACACACAATGAGCTGAGCAGCCAGTACAATGTACGCGGTGGAAACTTTGATGAGAACAGCGTCTATGTGAACGGCACGGAGATACTGCGTCCGCTTCTGGTTCGTGCCGGGCAGCAGGAAGGTCTGAGTTTCATCAACCCAGACATGGTGGAGTCCATCAGTTTCTCTACGGGCGGATTCAGTGTGGAGTACGGTGACAAGATGTCATCGGTCCTGGATATAAATTACCGCAAGCCTAAGGGTTTTGAATCAGTACTCACAGCCAGTCTGTTAGGTGCAAGCGCATACGTAGGTGCAGGCAATGACAAAATCAGTTTCTCAGGCAGCGTACGATACAAGACCACAAGATATCTTTTGGGTACGCTTGATACCAAAGGAGAGTATGACCCCTCATTCCTGGATTACCAGACCTATATCTGCTGGACACCCACTGACAAATGGGAGATAGGCCTTATAGGCAATGCAGCTGTCAACCGCTACAACTTCACTCCCACTGACCGCAGCACCAGTTTCGGAACATCAGAGAATCCCATCAATTTCAAAGTCTATTATGAAGGCTGGGAAAGTGACAAGTTCAACACCCTGTTCGGAGCGCTTGACATAAAACGCAAGGAAGAGAACTCAGTTTACAGGCTGAACCTGTCAGCATTCGGAAGCCAGGAGAGTGAGTCATTCGATATCCTGAGCCAATACTGGCTTGACGAAAGCAGCCAGGATGAAGACATGGCCGTAGGATCGTTCATGCAGCATGCCCGCAACCGGCTCAAATCAACAGTCTATACCGCATCGTTCAAGGGAACCCATAATACTGACCGCACAGGCACCATCGGCTGGGGTGTTGAATACAGGCATGAAAAAGTATCGGACCACATGCGTGAATGGGAGATGCGTGATTCTGCAGGTTATATCCTCCCCTACACCCAGACCGGCCCCATGGAGATGATTTACTCGCTCAAATCAGATCACGGCATATCCAACAATAAACTGGCTGCATTCATTCAGGATACATACAAAATCAACACCGGTGTAGGACTCCTTACCCTGAACGCCGGAGTCAGGGCATCATGGTGGAGCTGGAACAATGAGGTAAACATCAGTCCACGAATGATGTTAGGATTTATTCCCGCATTCAATGAAGACCTCACATTCAGGTTCTCAACCGGAGTATATTACCAGACACCCTTCTACAAGGAGATAAAGGATACGGTCAATGCCGGCGGCATATATCAGGTGAACCTGAACAAGGATATCCGCTCACAACGTTCCATACAGTTTGTATTGGGAGGTGATTATGATTTCCGGGTATATGACCGTCCGTTCAAGTTCACCACTGAAATCTACTACAAGAAGTTTGACCGGCTCATTCCGTACAATGTAGATAATGTAAGGATAATTTACTACGGAGAGAACTGTGCATACGGTTATGCCGCAGGCATAGACATGAAACTGTACGGTGAGTTTGTACCGGGTACCGCATCATGGCTCACATTCTCGCTTATGAGCACCAGGGAGAACATAGGCGGCAAATGGCTGCCGCGCCCCACAGACCAACTCTACAATCTGTCACTCTATTTCACAGACACTTTCCCGCGCCGTGATTACTGGAAGATGTCACTGAGGTGCTCATTTGCCGACGGCCTGCCGTTCGGCCCCACCCACAGCGGCCGCGAGAAACAGGCCTTCCGTGCTCCCGCTTACAAGCGTGTGGACATAGGCCTGTCATACAAGATATTTGACTACAGCAAACATCCGCACATATACGGCAAGACAGGATTCTTCAAGGATATCTGGATGGGTGTGGATGGCCTCAACCTCTTAGGCATAAACAACGTCAACTCCTACTACTGGATAACTGACATATCCAACACACAGTTTGCCGTACCCAACTACCTTACCGGCCGCCAGTTCAACCTCCGCATCATAGCCAACATCGGAAAATAGCACCAAAAAGGGCTGACCCTTTGTGCTAAAAGATGTACCTTTGCAGTATGAAAAAAAGGACCACATCACGTTTAGTTGAGATACTGCTGCTCATTGTGATCTGCGCAATACTGCAGTGGTGCAAGACCACATCACAGACCGGCAGTCCGGCAGATGACAAGCTGGAAATCCCCGCTTATACAGCAGCATCGTACAAACAGCATCTGGTATATGAAGGTTATGAGGCGGTGCTCAATGAAAAGATGCGCATCCCCGAGTGGGTAGCATACGAACTCACGGACCAGGAGGTATCAGGAACCAATGAGCGCTCAAACCATTTCCGTACCGACCCCAACTTTAATGGAGCCCAGGCCGATGACAATGACTACCGCAACTCCGGCTGGGACCGCGGCCACATGGCGCCGGCTGCCGATATGAAACTGACCGAGCAGATGATGCGTGAGAGTTTCTATTTCACCAACATCTGCCCCCAGAACCACAACCTGAACAGCGGTGACTGGAAAGCCCTTGAGGAACTGGTACGCGACTGCGCCAACAAATACTCAAAAGTTTACGTAACCTGTGGTCCCATAGTGACTGACAAATCTTTAGGCACAATAGGAGCAAACAAAGTAACCATCCCCAACGCATTCTACAAAGTGCTTCTGGTATCCACTCCCCGTGGTTATGAATCCATCGGCTTCATAATGGAGAACAAAGCCGGCCACAAGCCCCTCTCCACCTACGCAATGACAGTAGATGAGGTAGAATCCTGTACCGGCCTGGACTTCTTCCCCGCCCTACCCAATGACATAGAATCCCAAACCGAATCCATCTACTCCCTCTACGTCTGGGATATAAAGTGACCCATTAGGGACAGTCCCCTTTGTGACATATTTTGCGAAATGGCACAAAGGGGACTGTCCCTAATGGGTCACTTCATCAGAATGTAAAATCAACCTTATTTACGCCGTCGCCGTAAATGGTTTTGAAGTCGTTCTTCATGGAGATGACCGTATAGCCGTTTTGACGCCATTTTGCCTCACGTCTGGCACCTTCTTCAAGATCGGCATGGTCGCGCACATCATCGTCGGCTACGAGCATGAACGCGGCGGTCTTGTATTGGCTGTTGCCCAGGCAGTAGTTGTGCATGGCGCAGTCACCGCTACTGTTTCCGAATGAGAGTACTGGCACTTTACCAATCTCCTGGGAAATCTGCAGCACTTTGTTGGTCTTAAGGTTCTTTATGATAAGCTCATCGGTTCTAAGCAAGTCCTCGTCCTTACCCATTGTATAATCAACACCTGCTTCGGTTTCCTGACTGCGGGATTTAAGCTTTACGTCCATTCCTATTACGCGATTGGGCGCAAAACCTAAAGACTCCACCAACGCCCTGCAGATAAAACGGTCTGAACCTGAAACTACATAGAATGTAAAACCATTGTCTTCAAGGTATTTGAACACCTCAAGCATGGGCTTGTAGAAACTCTCTCCGTATGTCATTCCTGTAAAGCCGTTTGCCGGTTTTGCCGCATATTTTTTTACATAGGCATCAAACTCGGCAAGTGTCATTCCTGCATACGCCTTGGCCGCAGCTTGCGCATGTATCATGTCAAAATGGTCCGGCAGCTTGGTGCCTTGCCTTACAAAATCCCTTATGTTTTGTGCAGCAGCCTTTACATCATCGGGAGCTATATCTTTATATGTAGAGTCATCGAGAGCACGGTATTCCAGAAGGTTGTACTCAAAATAGGTGGGATACAGTTCACCTACAAATGTGCCGTCCATATCAAAGGTTGCAATCCTGTCTTCAGTCTTGATGTAATTGGCTGAGTTGGGGTTTGTCACGTCTTGAACATATTCAGTCAGTGCGGTAAGCGCCTGGCATTGATTCCACAGTGTAAAATACTCTTTTTGGGAATCAAGTTCCTGCTTGGAACAACCTGTGAAGAATACTACTACAGTGATTAGCAGAATAGAAATAGTCCTTCTCATATTTTATCGGTTTATTCAGGTCACGAAATTAATGATTTTTCTGTGATTTGACCATCTTTTCCCCTTGACCCATTAGGGACAAGATATTTGGAGGCAAAAGAATAATGTGGTATATTTGAATCATAAAAACCAGTTTATACTGAAAATAGCCTAATTAGTCCTGTCCAAAAATGAAAAAGAATCTGTTGTTCAGCTTGTCTCTCATTTCATTATTTGCTGTATCGTGTTCAAATAATAATCGCACATCCGGTGAGAATGAGATTTTCGTTGATTTCAAGAGTGATAAACCTATGGTCGTAAAAGGCCCTGAGGACCTTTTCAATTATTCAGACTATATTGATTCTGTTGCATATGTCCCCCTTGAAACGACTGATGATTGCCTTATGGGTGATGTTCGAGATATCCTTTTTGTCAATAATAAGATTTTCCTCAGGGACAGAAACACAATTTTCATATTCAGCAGGGATGGCAAATTCATCTCAAAAGTGTCAAAGTTGGGTAGAGGACACGGTGAATACTCCAATCTGGGCTATTGGGATGTAAATCCTACAAATGATGAAATCAGCGTTTACTCCGGTGGTAATAAAATGGTTTTCGTTTATTCCATTCAGGGCGATTTTCTGAGAAGCGCTGAAATTGAAGGCATTCCGCGTGATTTCTGTGTGTTGCCCAACGGTAATTATCTCTTCTATACGCCTGATTATATGGAGGGTCATTATCGTGGAGCATGGCAGACGGACCCCCAAGGCAAATTCATAAATCAGCCTCTTGTATTATCCGGTTCCGCAAGAAAGATTATTCTTTCCAATCACAATTTTGTACATCTCAGTAACGGTCAGGTGGGCGTGCTGGGGCCTATCGGCTTTGACAACATATATCATATTTCGACCGATACATCCGTAATAGCATATCATATCACCACCAATGTGACCATTCCAAAAAGTGTACTTGAAAGTGACGATATAAGAGATTTTGATAATCCCCAATTTTATCATCTGTCCGGCTATAGGGAAACCGATAATCTTTTATCTTTCGATATGACTGATATGCGGGATAAGAATATGGAGATCATGTATGATAAGCAGACAGGAAAAGTCTATACTCAGGCATGGGATAACAATAATGGTAATATGATAGGCAACCCTTTCATACCCGGTGACAAGATGCTTATTGTGTCTTCCGGATTTAAGAGTGGCTACGGGGTGAGACTCTCAACAATTGACGCCACTTCAATAATGCAAATGCCAGAAGACATGCGGAATCAGATTGCCCCGGATTGCACAATGGAATCCAATCCTGTTGTGATCATATACTATTACAAGCACTAATGACCCATTAGGGACAGTCCCCTT
>DBYQ01000011.1:0-1845 GCA_002310015.1 Bacteroidales bacterium UBA1182 | reverse complement strand
CAAAGGGGACTGTCCCTAATGGGTCACTTTTTAAGATTCTTTTCCTTTTTATTATAAGGTAGAATTTGTAACTTTGTGCTCCGCATAAAATATGTCAAACAAGTAACCAACAATAATTACACAACAATTATGAAACCAACGCACATTGAGCATTTAGGCATAGCTGTCACCTCACTGGAGGAGACAATGCCGTTCTTTGAGTTTCTTACAGGTAGCAAGTGCTATAACATTGAAGTTGTAGAGGACCAGAAAGTCAAGACCGCATTCTTCAAGGTTGGCGAGGTAAAGATAGAGCTCCTGGAGCCCACTTGCCCTGAATCAACAATTGCCAAGTTCATTGAGAAGAACGGTGGCAAGGGTGGCATACACCACGTTGCATTCAATGTTGAGAATGTAGCTGAAGCCCTCAAGGAGGCTGAGGCTGCCGGCATTCGCCTCATTGACTTACAGCCCCGTAAGGGTGCTGAGAACCTGATGATAGGATTCCTGCATCCCAAGAACACCTGCGGTGTGCTGACAGAACTTTGTGAACAACCAAAATAATACATATTAAATAGAAATGGATAACAGCAAGCTTCAGAAGCTGGTTGACAAGCGCGCCCAGGCAATGGCCGGAGGCGGCGAAACCGCTATTGAGAAGCATCACGCCAAAGGCAGCTACACTGCCCGCGAGCGTATAAACATGCTTCTTGACGAGGGATCATTTGAGGAGGTCGATATGTTCCTTACCCACCGTTGTACTGACTTCGGTATGGAGAAGAAGGTATTTCTGGGTGACGGCGTAGCCGTTGGTTCAGGTACTATTGACGGCCGCCTTGTTTTTGTTTTTGCACAGGATGCCACAGTCATCGGCGGTTCTCTGTCAGAGACTATGTCACAGAAGATATGCAAGGTAATGGATATGGCCATGAAGATGGGCGCTCCAGTTATCGGCATGAACGATTCAGGTGGTGCACGTATCCAGGAGGGTGCATGCGCACTGGCCGGTTACGCTGAGATTTTTGAGCGCAACATCCTGGCATCGGGCGTAATACCCCAGATTTCAGTCATATTCGGCCCCTGCGCCGGCGGTGCAGTATACAGCCCTGCCCTGACTGACTTCATCATGATGACAGAGCAGAACTCATATATGTTCATCACCGGACCTAAAGTTGTAAAGAGCGTTACCGGTGAGGACGTTACCGTTGAGCAGCTGGGCGGTGCCCGCGTTCACGCCACCAAGTCTGGTGTAACCCACTTCGTTGCCGCCACTGAGGAGGAGGCCATGCAGGAGGTTCGCCGTCTTATCAGCTTCATCCCGCAGAACAACATGGAGGAGGCTCCCGTCAAGGAGTGCAAGGATGATCCCGCACGTCTGGAGGATGCCTTGAACTCTATGGTTCCCGATGACCCCAACAAACCTTACGATATGAAGGATATCATCTACTCTATCGTTGATGACGGTGACTTCATGGAGGTTCATAAGGATTTTGCCAAGAACGTAATCTGTGGTTTTGCCCGTTTCAACGGCCGCTCAACCGGTATCATAGCAAACCAGCCCAACTGGTTGGCAGGTGTGCTTGATTGCGACGCTTCACGCAAGGCTGCCCGCTTTGTACGCTTCTGCGACGCATTCAACATCCAGATTCTTACCCTGGTTGATGTTCCCGGATTCCTTTGCGGAACAGGTCAGGAGTACGCCGGCATCATTGATCACGGTGCAAAGCTGATGTTCGCATACGGTGAGGCTACCGTTCCTAAGGTAACCGTTACAGTACGTAAGTCTTACGGTGGTTCACACATCGTGATGAGCTGCAAGCAGCTGCGCGGTGACTTGAACTATGCATGGCCCAGCGCCGAGATCGC
>DBYQ01000024.1:6022-6854 GCA_002310015.1 Bacteroidales bacterium UBA1182 | reverse complement strand
TTGATTTAAAATGAATACCGGGTTACCGCGGACAGACCGGACGGATAAAGGCGCCGTTTGTCCTGCTGATTTCCGCTACCAGAATCTTTGACCACAAATGACCATTTTTATCTTCTTTTGGCTTGTAATAAGTCCTTTTATCACCTGAACCCCCGGAAGCTACTGGATCAAAATACAATGCCATACATTGACTGGTACTTTCGGGACTCAATTCAGATGTCATATAACAACCTTGGTCATAATCGTGATCGTCAAATACTGACCACCAAACTGATGTACAAGGAAGGAATATGGAGTTTGACCTGTATCCGCGTACCTTACTGGTAATCTTATAGCCTTTAACACCGTTTACGGTAGTCTCTTTCCACTCACATTTTTCAAACAGTTCCAAACACTCCTCCATGGTTGGCATACGCCAGTTTCCTCCCCAGTTTACATGGGCGGCATCATCCTCAAGGTCCAGGTGCGTCTTTTCGTCATTATAGGGATTCCTATCCAAGACGTTGCCGCTTTCGGTATATTTTGAGTACGTCCATTTATTTGCCTCAACAAATGCTTTTGAATGCTTATAGTTGTAGAGTGAATAGTAGGTCTTCTCAGTGGTTTCGCCCCAGGCTATACGGGCTCCGCGCTCCCAAGGATTCTCAGCACCCAAATTGCAATCAGCCCATAGCACGCTTAATCCCAGATCCACCTGAGCATTATGCGTAAGAGGTTTTATGGGCTCCGGTTCCGGTTTCTTGCGTTCTGCCGTTACCGGCTCTTCCTTTACCGGCCTTATGTTACAACCGTTATTACGATTATTATTACCTATGGCCTGATTCATAGTTGA